>NZ_LT559262.1:2305505-2634863 GCF_900083545.1 Alistipes provencensis
TTATGCGGGCGGCCACGATGCTATCACGCAGGTCAAAGGCTCTTTCGAGGAAACAATGCTCGGCTTGTATAACCTCGGACGCTATGATATCGGAATCGAATTGCGGGTAGTCATTACCAAGATGAACTATCTCCGGTTACCGAAGTTGCCGGATTTTATCTACCGCAATCTGCCGTTCGTCGAATTCATATCGCTGATGGGACTGGAATACACGGGATATACGATCAAAAACCGTGAAGCAGTCTGGATCGATCCGATGGATTATCAGGCAGAACTCACGCAGGCGGTTTTGGAGTTGCGGGACTGGCGTATGGACGTTTCAATCTTCAACCTGCCGCGGTGCATTCTCCCAGAAGCGCTATGGCCCTTTGCCCGCAAATCCATATCCGATTGGAAAACCCAATACCTCGATATTTGCCGGAAATGTGTCGAGCAAGCGGAATGTTGCGGATTATTCGCAACCTCTCGAGTGCAAAGTCGAGGAATAAAAGTAATCAAAAACGAATTAAATAAAGACTGTACGAAGTCTATGTGAATAGAACGGTATTGGATATTTCTTTATTACGAGATAAAGAAAACAACTCGTATTTTTGTATCATTAACGACTTCACAAAAATAAAAAATTCCTGCAAAATTCACCAAAAAATCGAATCGGATAATAGACTTTTCGTCGAATTTTCAGAACGGCGTAACGATGCTGTCGGCTTTGTCAATGCGGCGGACTTTTGGCTCGTCCTGGCAGATGTGCGTAGTTTTTTCGGAGACATAGCCCAATTCCTCTCTGATAACCGACATAGGAATGTCTTTGCGACGCGCACGGCTTGCCCACATATGCCGCGCCATGTTGAACGTAAAGTTACGCTCCAGATCTAACTGCCGGAGAGACGGTACAGGTGGTGCAGGTACTCCGCATGAAACTCTCCATGCAGGCATCGACATCCACACGTCCGTATCTGTCGAAGGGCTCCAGCATCTTCTGCCAATAGAGTATCTCGGCTTCATCCCGGTCTACTTTCTCCTTGTTGTAATACAGAGCCCCTCCGGGTGAGGAACCCGACTTTATATTCGCAACCACTCCTTAGCCTGTTTTGCAAGGTTGAGAATCTCGATGCTCAGGGCTTTCAACTCACGCGTCCGCTGCTCCAGCATGGCGATCTGATGCGGGATTGTGATGTTGGAAAAGTGCACATTGACGGCTTTTACAATCTGGTTGTAGTTATTTCCCAGCTTCTGAAACTGGAAATAAAAGTCATTGAGCCGCGCGACGAACTGTACTTTCGAAGGGTCGCGGCGAATGACAATGAACTCCTCGCCAAAGATTCTTTTGACGATAAACCGGCTGCGGTTATGCTCCAATCCGGCCTTACAAAGCATCTCGTTGAAGCGGATATTCTGCTCTTCATTGAGTCGGAAAGAATACTTGTAACTCGGAGTTTTGGGCTGCTGTGTTCTTTTTTGGTTAGTATCCATAGTTTCGGATTAGAAAGGCGTTCGACTCGGGAGAACGCCCCGGCCTCGCAGAGTTCGGAAGTAAACAGATGTAACGATTCGATAATTCGGGTCGTTACATTTTTGTATAGAAGAATAGGTAACGAGAAGGCAACGGTTTATTTTCAGTCAATTGCACGAAAATACCGCATTTCAAATAACCTATCACAAGGTACAAAAAAAAAAATCGAACAGGCAAATTTTGCTTGATTGAGGAAAAAATGGCTAAATCAATAAGCTATTGCAATAGTAGCTTAAAAATTTGAAAAAATTATTTTTTCCAAAAAAACTTTAAATTTTTGGTAGTAAAAGTGCCAGTCAAATCTAAATGTACGGTTTGATGCTTTTGATCAGTTTCCGCTCCTCGGGAGCATCGTGTCTATTTCTCGCTGGAGTCGAAAACACTACTGCCTTGCGGTCACTTGCGGCAACCAGATGTATTTTGGAGGTGCGTCCTCCCTGAGAGATTCAGATAGCCTGTGTCTCAAGTTTTTTTAAACACCTGTGGCATCCGGATACACCTTAATACTGGTGCTGTCCAAAGAGAGTATCCCGGAAGGAAGGTTCTGCACATTTTGCTCATGCAACAAATCGAAAACACGATCCAAGACTTCTGACGTGGCCCTGCGGTTCATATGTGTGTAGACTTCCACGGGCCATAACTTTTTGGACGATTGCACCATTTACAACCGTTCTCGAAAACCTACAAATTACGTTAACTACTTCTAGATTGTTTAAACGTATTTTTCCCACGATGAGGCGGGGCACATAGCAATATTGTGCCTTAGTGATTTTATACCGCTAAATTATAGGGAAATAATGAATTTGATGTTCGCAGAACTTAATCTTGAACATAGAATAATTCGATATTTCTTATCAGCTTTTTTGTCTCTTGGGAGGTATGGCCAATTAATTGTTATTTATAAAGTCTGCGCTCCATCTTTTGGTTATCCGGTGAACTCTCTGAAAGTATCGAATTACCGGGTAATACCGGGCCAATCATCGGTTCGAAAGGGTGATGCCGGCAACCCGGAACAATTCGTCAGATCGTTATCATATGGATTATCCGCCCATCCGTAGCGCACGGCGACCGGTTCCGGGACTTCGTCGCTGAAAACCGCAATTCTGTTTTTGTCAAGAACCCAGGCTTTTGCCCGGACGAATTTCCTGTCGGCTCCGGCAATCGTGAATCCCCGGAGATATCCGTAACGATTGTCGTCCGCAGGCCGTAAACCTCCGTCGGTAGTGCCGAATGTGAGTATGATGCGGTTTCCGTCGCGCTCCATTGATCGATATGTCGGACCTGAAGCTACGATTTTCCTGCCGTAAGCTACTTTCAAAGCACTCCGGCAAAGACGATAGCCCACATCGCGCTTGTTGCGCGGATGAATGTCGTTCGCATCGCCAATGTCAGTAATGACTGCCTGTCCCGTGGCCGGGAGTATCAAGGCGTTGTTTTGCGCTTCGCGCAGTTCCGCCCAGGAACTTTCGGCCGGCTGGTCTTCGATTGCCATGTAACCGGCCAGTTGCACCCATAAAAACGGGAATTCATATCCCCATTTCGTTCGCCAGTCGCGAATCAGATTCGGGAAGAGTTGCCGGTAGCTCCGGGCCCGGGGTACATTGTTTTCGCCTTGATACCAGATAACGCCCCGGATACCGTAGCTGGTTAGGGGATGGATCATGCCGTTGTAGAGCAGTGCGGCGAAATTGTTCGGATGCGTGGCGTCCATCGTGACGCCGTACATCGCTGTCGTTGCCGAAGGTTTGTATTCCCATTCGCCGGTCAGTCCGTAACGTTTGCCGCCGACTTCGAGGTACAGCTCTGCGGCATCGCCCCAGATACCACCTGCCGCTACACGGTCGAACACCCGGATGACTATGAGGTTCTTCCCTGCGCGGAGCACTCCTTCCGGAATTGTGTAGCGGCGGGGTCGGTTGTACCCATTCGTTGTTCCGATCTGCTGTCCGTTGAGATAGGTGACGTCGGCATCGTCCACGGCTGGAAGAGATAACAGGGCTTGTTGCCCGGAAGCTGATTCCGGAAGCGTGATTGTCGTGCGGAACCAGACGTTGCCGTTAATCTCTCCGAGCTCGTCTTCCCATAATTTCGGAACGTACATTTTCGCCCATCCTTTCTGCCGGACCGCGATCTTCGGTTTATACCAATATTCCTTCTCCCCGGGATCGTTCTGCAACGCCTCATCATAGCGTTCCCACCTTTTCAGGCTTTCTCCCATCGCAGCCCTCGTGTTATTTCGGTCAGCGTACTCCCGGTATTGTTCCGTCTTTCGCATCGTCTCCCAACTGGTCCACGGTTCGATGTCCGTTCCGCCCCATGAACTGTTGATAAGACCAATGGGTACGCCAGTTTCCCGTTGGACGAACTTTCCAAAGTAGTAGGCTACGGCAGAAAAGCTCCGAGACGTTTCGGGCGTACATTCCACCCATGCACCGCCTTTCAGGTCCTCCATCTCATCGGGAGAGACGGCTTTTTCGACGGTCAGCAGCCGCAGGTTCGGATTTGCCGATGCAGCGATCTCCTCTTCGCATCCGGTCGTGAGGTCGAGCGGCCATTCCATGTTCGACTGGCCGCTGCAGAGCCATACGTCTCCGAGGAGTATGTTGGTAAAACGGATTTCGCTCCTGCTTCCCCGGATTATCATTTCGTAGGGGCCGCCGTGCGGCATGGCCGGGAGTTCTACCTGCCAGCGACCCATGCGATTCGCACCTGCCGAAACTTGCGTGCCGTTGAACAGAACGCTTACCGATTCGTTCCGGGATGCCCATCCCCATATTCGTATCGGCCGTTCGCGTTGGAGTACCATGTTGTCGCTGAAAAATTTGGGCATACGAATTTCTGCAGTTACGGTTTGCAGGATGGCAATCGTTACCAGTGACAGAAAAAAACGTTTCATAGCTAAAGGGGCTATTGCATTTTTGAGAATCCTTCCGATTTGATGTGCCAGCCAGTCGGGAAACCCGGTGCCGTTCCCGCAGAACCGTCCCACCCTGCAGCCATCATCGCCACAGCCGTCAGTAAGCCTCCGTTCGAAGGGAAGTAGGGGAACGGCCCTCCTGTAGCGAATCCGTGGACGTCGAAACGGAAGTTTTTCGAATCATACAAAAGCATGTCCACGGCCTTGTCAGGTCGTCCACATCGGGCCGCGGCCATTGCCAGCATCGGGAAGTCCCATCCCCATACGCGGTCGAACCGCCATGTGTCGAATATCCGGTCGAGCGTCTTCTCGAAAATCGTACGGTCAACACCCTCTCCGGGGAGCATGCCGTAAATGCCCGCCAGTGTGGGATGTTCGAAATTGTATCGTGTCCACATGTCGGGTATGCCTTCGTAGGTGACATATGTTCCGTCCTGAACGGGCAGCGGAGCAAGCCGCTGCAAAATGTCGTCCCAGTGAGGTTCCCGTTCCTGCCCGAGCCGTTCCCGCCACCGTTGTGCCGTGTTGAGCCCATAACGCCAGTAGGCAAGCTCGAAGGTCGGGTTGCATGTCTCGAAGATCGGGGTGTTCTCCGAGACGGGGCATAAGGGCGGTCCCAGCACATATTCTTCGCGTGCGGTGTCAAGCCGGACGAAATCGGCCATATAATCGGCGGTGGCAAATACTACGTCACTCCACTTTTCAAGTGTTTCCGGGCTCGGGTCCGTTCGATAGCATGTTTCTGCCAAATAGATCGGATGGGGTTGCTGCCAGATGAGTGTGGCATGGATCAGATGCGGCCACTCCACATCCCGGTCGGCCGTGCATTTGGGCCATCGTGCCCCGCGCAGCCCCTGTCGCTCGGCCCGCAGACGGGAGGTGGGGAGGAACTTATGGTAAACACTGAGCGCTTTGGTTGCCGATTCCGGACGATTCCAGAGCAGGAAGTGCAGTTCGTGCCACCAGATCATCTCGAAATGGAACCGTCCGTGCCAACCGTTGTTCACCAGTCCGCTCTCCTGGGGCGGCCATGCTCCTGCTTCGTTTACCCGCATCAGGTATTGAGAAAGTACGATGCGGCGTTCGAGTTCCTGCCAGCGGGGATCTTCGCTCCCGGAGAGGTCGATCGCCGCTCCCGACGACCAGTATTCGCGCCATGCTTCCCGGCTTTGCATGAAGAGTTCCGGGACGGGTGGAGCTTCCGTGACTTCGGGGGCGTATTCGCAGGTTAGGGAGAATCGGCTGCAGTTGCCGGGGCGTAACAAAAACCGGTGCGACCCCGTCTGCGGAGCGTCGAGCCGTGCCGACGGGTCGTTCCAATGTAAAGCGACGTTGTAGGTGACCGAGTCCATTGTTCGCTGGATCAACGCCGTGGTGTCGTTTTGTGCGGTAAGCCGCGACACATGCCGCTCGGGCCGGTCATAGTCCCCGACGTATTCGGTGATGTACCGGTCGTCAGCATAGGGAAAATCCAGAAACAGTTGCAGACGTCCCTGCTTCAGCAGCGGGGAGGCTACCTCTACACCCACGGCATTGCGGTCGGGGTGGCAGGCGGTGCGGACCTCGACGGGATGACCTTCGAGCGAAAAACGGCTGGTTACGATTCCGGTCCAGAGGTCGGTTTCCTGGGAGACATTGCGCAGGTCGCACTCCGCGGCGTCGTTTCCGTCGGCCTTGAGCAGCCGGAATCCCAATCGTCCGAGGTTGAACCGGTGCGGATTCTTTGCCAGCCAATCGGATATTCCGGGCTGTGTTTCATCCGGGAAGTCCATCGGCACGCTGCGTCCGCCGACTTCGACGGGGACACCCTGGTAGTGCTGCCGCCGGGTCGTTTCGTCTTGCGGAAAACTGTGCCAGCCCCAGTCCGAGAGCGTATTGAACGGCACGAAAGTCTGGAGTCCGGTGATATCCATGCCGAATGCGAAGCCTCCGTTGCCGACTTGTGCGGGACTGTGCGGGTCGGTCGCGTGGGTCACGATACGGTGTCGCGCCACGACCGCTTCCCGGTCGATGCGTGAAGTGCAGCCTGTCGATACGGCGAGAAGAAGCAGGCAGAGAAGAGTCGGTTTCATATGCGGTGAAAAACGCGTTGTCCGTGCCTGCCGACTGGAGATGGCAGGCGCGGGCAACGCCGGTAAAACGTCTGGCAGGTCTATTTGACCCGTTCGGCCCCGGGTGTATAGATCTTCGGAGTAACGCCCTGTGTCCCTACGCCGAGCCGGGCGTATAACACAGGGTATTTTTGCAGTTCGGCATCTTCGAGGTTGACTGTGATACTCTGCGTTCCGGTGGTGAGCGATGCGGCATCGATCTTCTTGCGGTAGGTGGCGTCGTCGACGAAACGCGTGTTGTTTATGTAGAGCGCGATACTTTCGATCAACGCGTCGGGTTTGCCGTTGATCAGCGTGAAAGCCCCGCGGTCGATACGGAATGAAACGGTGAGTTTGTCGTTTCCCGTGTTGAACTGTACGTCGCGGATGACATAGTAGGGGGTCACGGGAAAGTCGATGTTCGTGTTGCCGCGCACGTCGAAGTTGAGTTCCGTGCCGCTGTCCACCCACGGTCCCGAGCCGTTCTTGGCGACCAGCCGGTAGGTCCCGTCGAAAAGCATGGCCGAGAACCTGCCGTCCTGATCGACATAGACCGGAATGGGTGCCGTGCCTTCGAATCCGGGTTGGTAGAGTTCCAGCACGTTGTAGTCCTGACCCGTGCCGGTTTGCCGCAATCCCACCGCTTCGTCTTCGTAGACGATGCGGCCGGTCAGCTGGCTTTGGGGCGCTTCATAGTTGTCATAGTCGCACCCCGCGAGGGCGATGGCGCCGAAAGCAAGTATGCAGATTGTCTTTTTCATAGCGTATTGTCCGTATTAAGTTCTTGGGCGAACTGTTATTGGAAAGGATTCTTTTTCAGCAGCGGGTTGGCGGTGATCCAGGAGTCGTCGATGCCGTTGTAGTAGCACATACGGTCGAAATAGAGCGGGTAACGTTTCATATAGCAATCGGTCTTCTCGAAGACCCACTTGCCGTCGATTTCCGGATTGCCCGGTGCGAAGACCTTGTAGGGGAACAGCGAGTAGAGACGTGCGTCGGAGCTGGCATTCCAGATCGTGTGGGCGATGCGGAACCGCTTGGCATCCCACCAGCGGTGATTTTCGAAAGCGAACTCCACCCGGCGTTCACGCTGGATGTCCTCGATAGTCATTGTCTCGAGCTTGCTGATACCGGCCCGGTCGCGCACCTGATTGATGTAATCGAGGGCTTCGCCCGTGTAGCCCAGTTCGAGTGCTGCCTCCGAAGCGATCATCAGCACCTCGGCGTAACGGAAGCGAATGAACCACACATCGCTGCCGCGCGTCCCCTGGTCCATGCTCTCGGAGACATATTTGCGGACATTGAAGCCCGTTTTGTTCATATAGAGGTCGTTGTTGGCCACGGGGCCGTTGATGGCAGTGACGATGCCGCCGTACTGCGCATTGGTTTGTCCGGGGGTGCCGGTGACGGTCCGGAATGCTCCGGAGCTCTTGTCCATAATACCCGCCTGATAGTCGATGCGCGTCGACCGGAACGAGGCTCCCGGGTAGATGACCGTGCCCCACAGGCGCGGGTCCTTGTCCTCGAAGAGATCTTCGGGGTTGTCATAGTAGACGTAATCGCCTCCGTTTCGGAGTTTCAGTGCGCCGTTGCGGTCGTTCACATACTCGAAATCCTCCACGAGGTTCAGCACGGGAAGCACCGTATTCGCATAATCGCCCGTCTTGACCGAGGTGGCGAAATTGTAGGAGGTCCAGGTGTGTGTCTTGCCCGGGTAGATGTAGTCCAACGCCCAGATCACCTCGGGGTTGCTGTCCTTCTTGACGAACAGGTCGTAGAAGTTGAGCGCCTTGTCGCTGTTCTGGCGGTAGAGGCTGTACTTGCCGCCCTTGATAATTTCCTTGGCGGCTTCGTAGGCGATTTTGTAGAACTTCGCCGCCTGCTCCTCGGGGATGCCGACCTCGAGTCCCGAGGTTTTGATAAGGCAGTTGTTGACGATGTTGTAGCGGGCGATTGAACCGGCATAGATGGCGGCCCGGGCTTTCAGCGCCAGCGCTGCCCATTTCGTGGCGCGGGCAGCGTGGATGTTGGACATCGGGTCGACGACGTCGTTTAAGAAGTAATCGGCCACGGCGTTGCATTCGGAGATGATGTAGTCGTAGGTCTCTTCCTCGGTGGCGCGAGCCACATACATCTTCGGGATTTCCGATTGCCCTTCGTATTCATAAACCTTGTCGCCGATGAGCGGCAATCCGCCCAGTCGTTCGCACATGTTGAAATAGAGCCAGGCTCGCAGGAAGCGCACTTCGCCTTCGTAGTGGCGTTTCATGTCGTCGGTCAGCTGACGGTTGCTGTCGGCGGCCTCGGACTGCAGCCCCTCGAGGAAGAGGTTCATCTCGCGCATCAGGCCGTAGTCATACATCCGCCAGTGGTTCTGGAAGAACTGCGCCGTTTCGCTCGGACCGCCCCAGCCGTAGGCTGCTTCGTCGAGTACCGTATACTCGGTGATGTTGCTGAAGCTCTGACCCCATTCCACGCGACCGTAGAGGTTGGCGATGGCGGATTCGATCAGCGCGTTGTCGGAGAATATCTGGTGCTGCGTGAAGACGTTGTCGGCATCCTCGTCGAGAAAATCGTTGCATCCCGTTCCGAAGCCCGTCAGCAGCAGCGCCCCTGCCATATAGATAGTTCGTAAAGCTTTCATATTCGTTCGTTAAAAGGTTAAGTTGAGACCGAAGCTGATGACCCGCGTAGTGGGGTACTGCTGACCGCTTCCGGTGGCGATTTCGGGGTCCATGTCGACCTCGCCGAGGTTGTCGATCGAGAAGAGGTTCTGCATCGAGGTAAAGATACGGACATTCTCGATGCCTGCTTTGCGGGTGATCCGTTTCGGAAGCGAATAGCCCAGCTCGAAGTTACGCAGTTTCAGATAGCGGACGTTTCGCAGCCAGAAATTGCTGGCCTTCTGATAATTGACATGGCTTCCATTGCCGTCGATGACCATCGGGTACTTCCCCGGCAGGTATTGGCTGTTCGGGTCGTCGATGTCGGCCAGGTGCCAGGCGTCGTCGAGCATGAAGGCCGGGCTGTTGCCGCCGTCGTGCAACGGATTTTTCATTTCGTAGTCCATGTAGAACGAAGCCATCGAGGCACCGGTGAAGAGCATGGCGAGATCGAAGCCTTTCCACGACATGGCGATGTTGAAATTGAAGCTCATGTAGGGTACATCGCCCTGGCGGTATCCCAGCGGGCGTTTGTCCATGTCGTTGATCACGCCGTCACCGTTCTGGTCCTTATAGATCAGGTCGCCCGGACGTATCGTGGTATTGCCCTTGCCGTCGATGTCGACCGGGTATTCGGCGATCTGCTCCCAGTTTTGGAACTGGCCGATGCAGTCGAAGCCCCACCATTGGTTGGCGTAGCGCTTGCTGTAATAGGAACTGTATTCTTGCCATGAGTTGCTCAGTATCCACGGCTCGCGTTTCCACTCGTATTTGCGTGAGAAGGTGAAATTGCCTTCGACCGAATAGTTGAAATCCTTGACGCTGTCGCTCCATTTCAGGCTTCCATCGATGCCGCGGATCTTCTGCGAAGCCATGTTCACGTTGGGCAGCGTGAATCCCGATTCGTTGGGCAGTGTGATGCCGGGGCTGGCCGGGATGCCTTCGAGCGTGCGGGTAAAATAGTTCAGTTCACCGGTCAGGCGGTTTTCGAAAAATCCGTATTCGAGACCGACATTGAACATCTTGACTTTCTGCCACGAGAGGTCCGTGACGGGCAATCCGCGGTATTGCGATCCCAATATCCACTCTCCGTCGAGTACGGCACCGCCGGAGTTGTAGTTGTAGCCCTCAAGGTAGTCGAAAGCAGAATAACCGGAAGTACTTTCATCGCCCACTACGCCGTAGGAGGCTTTCAGTTTCAGGTTCGAGAACCAGCGTTTCGTCCGCTCCGACCACCACGATTCCTCGGTGATGCGCCATCCGGCCGATACCGAAGGGAAGAATCCCCAGCGTTTCGTCGGCGGGAATTTCCACGAACCGTCGTAGCGGCCCATCACCTCCAGCAGATAACGGCCGTCGTAGTCATAGGTGAAGCGGCCGATAAAGCCCGCACGGGATTGAGGCGTTTCGAGATAGTCATTGATGGCCTGCAGCGTCGCCGTATTGGTCTGGGTCGTCAGATCGGTCTGCGGCTGAGAGGCGAAGTCCAGTCCGGGGGAAATATGGTGTGAAGCCTCGCCGCCGAGGGTCAGTGCGACGTTGTGGCGGTCGAACTGTTTGTGGAAGTCGAACGTGAACTGCCCGGTGTAGTCTTCCGTGTTGCCGTAGGATTTATAGAGCGAAGGGTTGCGTTCGCCGTCGATCACATAGTATTCGCCCGTCGCCTTGTCGTAATCGTAGAGGTCGAAGGTTTTGACCTGCTTTACGCGCGACGAATTTTGGTACGCATAACCTCCGATAAGTTTCAGCGACAGCCAGTCTGTAAATTTGTAGTCTGCATTCAGGTTGATTTGCGCGGCGCGTTCCTGGCGGATATCTTCGCCGTTTTTACTGAGCGTCGTGACTGCAAAATTGGTGTAGATGTAACTCGGAGCCGTCTTGGCGGGGTAGAGCGGATTGTCGTTGACATAGGGCCGCACGGTCGGCAGGTTGCGGTAGGAACCGAAGAGCATCCAGCCCACCTCGTCGCCACCGCCCAGACCCGGGGCCTTGGTGGTTTGCAGGCGTCCGCTCACCTGTGCGCCCAGCGAGAACCGCTTGGTTATGTTGGCGTCGACGTTGATCTGGATGTTGGTGCGGTTGAAGCCGCCGAAATCGCGGATGGCATACTCCTGATCGGTGTTGCTCAGCGACATGTAGTAGCTCACCTTGTCCGAACCGCCCGAAATGTTGGCGCCGAAATAGGACTGTGCGCCGGGAGCCGTAGCAAAGTCGTACCAGTCGAAACCCTGATAGCCGCGTTCGGTTCCCTGCTGCCATTTGAGGTATTCGTCGCGGGTGTAGGTTGGGGTGTAGCTCGGGTTCTCGGCTGCCTTGATTACATCCGACTGGTATTTGGTCCGCACATAGGAGGATGCCGATGCGGGCTGCGGAAATTTGAAAAATTCCTGCCAGCCGTAGAGAGCCTTGACATTGACCGTGTGGCGGGTGTTCTTGTGGCCCGATTTGGTCTTCACGACCACCACGCCGTTGGCGGCACGCAGTCCGTAGATGGCTGCCGAGGCGTCCTTGAGAATCGAAACCGATTCGATGTCGTTGGCGTCGATATTGTTGAACTGTGCCTCGGTGCGCTGCACGCCGTCGATGATGTAGAGCGGCGAGTCCATGCCGCGGATGCTGATCTTGGTTGTGGCACCCGGGCGACCGTCGCTCATACGACTGTTGATACCGGCGATGGTTCCGGCCAGGGCCGTCGAAGTGTTCACCGTCGAATTGACCTTCAGAGCGTCGCCCGAGATGTTGGTGATGGCTCCCGTGATCGAGGCTTTTTTCTGTACGCCGTAGCCTACGACCACCACGTCGTCGAGTACTTCGGAGTTCTCCTGCAGAGTGATGGCGTAGGAGTTGCGGCCTGCGGTTACGGCCACTTTTGTCGTCTCGAATCCCAGATAGGAGACCGTCAGGACATTGCCGGCCTCGGCTTTCAGGCTGAACGATCCGTCGGTATTGGTCGTCGTGCCGGTCGTCGTGCCCTCGATGATGATGCTTACGCCGATGAGCGGTGTGCCGTTCTTGTCCGAAACCCGGCCGGTGATGGCATTCGTCTTCGCCGGGACGGGCGGCTGCGCCTTTGCTGCGGGGCGCAGGGCGAGGATGATCTGCCGGTTACGCAGCGTATAGCTGATGTCCGTTCCGGCGAACAGCCGGTCGAGGACCTGACGAACGGGCTGGTTTTCGGCTCGGAGTGTCACTTTGCGGGTGACGTCTATCAGGGTCTTATTGTAGAGAAAACTGTATTCACCCTGCCGTTCGATGCGGGTCATGGCCTCTTCGAGCGTGACGTTGCGCACGTCGAGTGTGATCCTGCCGTTCTGCGCATAGGCTCCGGCGCAGAACAACAGCCCCCAGAGTAGCAATGCGAAACGGCCCAGCGTACGGCGGAAGACCGGAATGTCCCGTCCGTACCGGAAGTCTGTCATTTGATATGCTTTCATAAATGGTTACTTTGAAATTGGGTTAAAACGAGGGGTTACTTGTCCCGGAGCAGTCTTCGGACGAATTCAGCCTCCCGGACGTCGTAGGGCGAGCCGTCGGGATGCAGTACGTCGTGGAACCACGGATCGGGTTCACGGGCGCCGCCGTCCCACGACCAGGGCCACTTGGTGCAGGTCTTGCCGTCGACGAGGCCCCAGCAGAGGGCGCCTACCCGTTCGGCCTTGAAAAGCGCCAGCACGTTGTCGAAGCGGCTGCCGAAGTTTCGGGCCAGGTACTCCGTGCAGAGGATGGGGCGTCCGAGCGGCTTGTAACGTTCGTCGAGTTCGGACAGCACCTTGAAATGGTCGCTGTACGAATGGAACGATACGATGTCCGAGACCGAGAAGATAAATTCGTTGAGGACGTTGAGGTCGGTGTTCCATACGCCGATTGTCAGGGGTTGCCGCGGACGGGCGTCGCGTGTCCAGCCCACCACCTTTGCCAGAAGACCGTAGGCTGTGACGCCCCGGTGGTTTTTCCAGCCGGGCTCGTTCCAGAGGTCCCATGCCAGAACACGGTCGTCGCAGCGGAAAGTACCTACTACCTGTTTCACGAAGCGCTCCACCTGCGGGTAGGCGTCGGTGTCCTCCGTGCCGTCGGGTCGGAGATCGGGTGAGCCGCAGAAATAACGGTTGTGGCATCCCGGAACAGGTTCGGGTTGCGGTCCGGGTTTATTGACGCCTCCCGAGCCGGCGAAGAGGACCAGCATGGTCTTCATCCCGTGGCGGTCAGCGATCTCCAAGAACCGGTCGACGCGGCGGAGAAACCCTTCGGGGTCGGTTTTCCAGACGGTGCTCTGCAGGAAAACGCGCAGGCAGTTGAATCCCAGTTCTTCGGCCCATCCCAGTTCCTGATCGATGAGGTCGGGGGAGAAAGTCTCCTCCTGCCACATCTCCAACTGGTTGACGGCGTTGCGGGGGATGTAGTTGCATCCCGCCAGGAAAGGCTGTTCCGCATACCAGCGGGCCGCTTTGCGGGCCGTCCATTGCCGGGCGCCGCCGGGCACGACCGTTTGTCCGGCGGGCATGTCGCAGTAGGCATCGGCCTGCGTCTGGGCTGCAGACGTCAGGGTGAAGGTCGTCAGGACGAGTGCCGAGATGGCCCGGACAAGCCGGAATATGGAAACTCCGCTGTGCATCATTGCTCTCCGTTGTCGGTTACGCCGATGATTTTGTGCAGGAATTCCACCTCTTCGGGATACCGCGGCGTGCCGTCGGGATAGAGGATGTCGTGGAACCAGTACTCGGGCTCCGGGTCTCCGGCTACCGAACCCCAGGGCCAGATCGTGTTGGTCTTGCCCCAGACGAGGCCCCAGTTGATGGCGCCGATCCGGTATTGTTTCATGAAAGGAAGCGTGTTCTCAAACGTGCCTTTATAAGCGCCTCCGCGGGCCAGATATTCCGAACAGATCACGGGGCGTCCGTAGGCCAGGATCGCCATGGCGAAATTCTTCATACCTACGAGTTGTGTCCCGGTATCGGTGTAGAGGTCTTCCCAGGGACTGTAACTGTGGTAGGAGTTGATGTCCGACATCGAGAGGGCGATTTCTCCGAATGCGGCGTGGTCGCGGTCGGGAGAGTGGATGCCTACGGTGATCGGCTGTACGGGCTGTTGTCCGCGTATCCACTGGATCGTCTTGGGCAACAGTTCGGAAACGATGTCTTCGCGTGTCGAGGCGGTGCCGGGTTCATTCCATGCCTCCCAGATGAGGATGCGGTCGTCTTCGCGGTAACGGGCCACGACCTCCTCGACATACATGCGCATCAGGTCGAAACGTTCGGGAATGGCTTTTTCATTCTCGTCGATCACGGCCGGGTCGCCTTTGAAATCGAGGTTGTGGATGCCCGCTACGGGGTCGAGCTGTTTGCCGATCTGACAACGGTCCACGCGGTCTCCGGCTCCCGAGAAGAAGCAGAACATGACCTTGATGCCGTGTTTGTCAGTCAGTGTCAGGAAATCGTCGATGTTGCGGAAGAAAGCGTCGTGCTCGTACTCCCACACGGCGCTGTGCAGAAAGACGCGCACGGTGTTGAAACCCAGATCGGCGGCCCATCCCAACTCGCGGTCGATGGTTTCGTGGTCGTAGGTCGACGACTGCCACATCTCGATTTGGTTGATCGCCGTGCTCGGGAAGAAATTGCAGCCGACGATCCATGGCTGTGCGGCGTACCAGTCGCGGGCTTTCTCGAGCGACCACGGCTGAAGCGGTTCATCGGGCAGGTCGGTGAAGCGGACGTCGCCTTCGACCTTGCTGCAGGCCGCCATTGCCGTCAGCAGCACCGACGTCAATAGGGGTAAAATGATCTTTTTCATAAGCTGTACTCTGTCTGTTTGCGGTAAAAGAGGGAGGGGCTGCGGGGCAGCGCCCCTCCCGTGTCCGTTCCCCGGAGTTTATTCCTGCGTCTTGAGTCCGATCGAGATACGGCGGATGATCTTGCGGTCGCCCTCTTCGGCGATGTAGAACGTATTGTCGTCGCCGAGTGCCAGACCTTTCGGAGTGTCGAAAGTGATGTTCTTCATATCGTCCGTCGGAGCGTTTGTCACGTCGTTCGTACCTTTGCTTCCGTTACCGGCGACGGTCGTAGTGGTCGGCGTCCCGTTGAGGTCGGTCACTTTGCGCAGGGCGTGGTTGTGTCGTTCGACAAAATAGAGCGTTTCTCCCGTGGAGTCGAAACACATCTGTGTCGGGCCCAGCAGGCGCGAAGTGCCTACGGTACCGTCGGTGAATCCCACTTCATTCGCACTGGTGCTGCCGGCGATGATTTCACGTGTGTCTGCGTTGGCAATGGTATGGGAAACCGGATCATAGGCATACCGTTCGATGTAGGCTACCGGTTGCGAACCGGCAGCAGCCCCCGTATCGGTACCGTTGCTGCCCCGGGCGACATAGAGCCATTTTCCGTCGGGTGAGAAGACGACACGCGAAATATGGCTGTTCCATACGGCGTTCGGTCCGTCGGTGCTGCTGCAAGAAATATTGGGCTCGGTTGCCGTACTGCCGTCGGCGGAAACCAGCATGAACTGTGTCTCCGTACGCCAGTACCACCAGCGCGAAATGCTAACGACGGCATATCCGTCAACCGGATTGATTGCAACGTCTTCGTATTCGAAATCGTTGTTGAAATCCTGATAGCCGACTGCCTCGGGAAAATCGCCGCTCGTGCGGCTGGACATCCAAACGTATTTGCTGTTCCGGTCGCGGGCCTCGCGGATGATGTAGGCCAGCCGGTCATTTTCGACCGAAACCAGGCAGGTGATACGACCGCCGTCCCACCATGGATTATTATCTTGCGGAGCGCGGTAATAGGAGACATTGCCGGCGGAATTGATCATCCGGACGCCGTTGTAGATTTCGCCTACATAGAGCGAACCGGTTTTGTCGTCGTAGGCGAGGCTCTGCGGTGCGAAGAATGTCGCCGAAAGGCGTCCTCCATTGTCGGCGCCCTGCGTGCCTGTTCCGGCATATACCTCCGAAGTTACGACGTATTCTTTTTTGAGCACTTGGAAATCGGTGAAAGTCTTGCTTTCTGTCTTGCCGTTGTCAACGCCGTATTTGATCTCGACTTTCAGTGCATAGTTGCCGAATGTGGCGTCTTCGGGAATGACGACGACGATGGCACCGGGGGCTACCGATTTGATGTCAAGTCGTTTGTCGCCGAGCATAACCGTTACGAGTACCGGGTCAGAACCGAACTCCTTGCCCTCGATGGTCAGTTCGCCGCCCGGATAGATACCCGTTGCGGGTTTGTAGCCCGTGATTTCGGGTGTGCGGCCGCGCACTTCGAAGTCCACCTCGAAGGTGTGTGAAACCGTCTGTTCCCTGCCTTCGGTGTCGGTATAGCTCACTTGGGTCCGGAGCGGGTAGGTCCCGATCTCGAGCGTGGCGGGAACCGTGAACTTGATGACGGATTTGCCGACCTCCTTGACACTCATTTCCGTTTCGCCGAGGCTGACGGAAACCTTCGAAGCGTCGGTGCCGAAATTCTTGCCCAGCACCATCGCTTCGGTTTCGGTGCCTGCTTCGGCATATTCGGGCGTATAGGTCACGAATTCGGGTACTTTGGCCGTGCCGGGTTTCGTGCCGTCGTCTTCGGTTTCATCTTCGTTGCAGGCCGTACATGCGAGGGCCGCCGCCAGGCAGAGCGTCGCCGCATGCCGCAAACTGAATCTGTGGAAAAGTTTCATATGTGCAGTTTTTAAGGTTGTTTATTCGTTTTCGGGTTCGTTGCCGATGGTGATCTTGCGGATGTCGGCGAAACCTTCCTCCGCGACGTAGAAATTGCCTTTCGAGTCCATGCAGATACCCATCGGCCGTGAGAATACCGATTCCGCGAGTTTGCCGTTGGCGAAGGTGTCGGTATTGGTTTCGACATTGGGAGTGGGTATGCCGGCCAATGTCGTGACGACACCTTCGGGCGTGACTTTGCGGATGCAATGGTTCCAGCTGTCGGCGACGTAGAGATTGCCAGCGTCGTCGCAGCAGCCCCATTCGGGATAGGCGAAACGCGCTTCGGCGCCGGTGCCGTCGGCGTGGTCCCGTGCCGTGTCGGTTTTCAGACCGGCGAATTCCGGAGTTTCGCCCGTCAGCTGGTGCGATAGGGGGTCGTAATCGTATGCGGAAATGAAGTTCCACCCTTTGTGGATGATGTAGAGCCGCTTTCCGTCCTTCGAGAAAACGGGCCGTGATTGGGCCGTGACACCGATGGGGGTGTATCCGGTGGCTTCGGAGGAGGTGTGGGTGTCGGGATCGTAAAAATAGATGCGGCTCGATCCGTCCTGATTGCGGCAGATGACGATCCGCTCGTCGACGGGGTTGACGGCAAGTCCTTCGCAGTCGGGACGGTCGTCTGTAGAATCCGAATACCAGGTCGTATAACCGTCGCTCCTGAGGGCATAGCCCAGATAAGGACCGTCGGCCTGTGAACGGTTGACCAGTATCCACAGCCGCGAATGGTCTTTCGAAAAAGCCATGCAGCGGAACCGGTAATCCCATTCGCTCGTGGCAATATTGCCCTGGTTGTTACTGGGGTCGCCGGCTCCGTACATCTTGAGCATCCAGGAGGTTTCGCCGTTCGACAGCAGACGGATGCCGCGGGCCCACTCGGCCAGATAGAAATTGTCCTCGTTGTCGGAGATCAACAGACTGGGGGCGTAGAGGCACGAGGTGAGCAACGGACCGAAATAATGCTGCCCCGTGACACCGGTGCGTCCGGCAAAGGTAGAAACGTTGGATTCGACGGTGTAGGTGAAGAGGGTTTCGAAAGTCTTTTCATAGAGCTGCAGATTCCCCCCCCCGCTGCTACGGCGCAGTCCGATACATATTTCACCCGATCCGCACTCGTCGGGAACGACGGCAGAGATGGCCGTATCGGTGACGCCGGTGATCTTGGCCGGGGTCGAGTTGATGAGTACCGTGATGTGCGAGGCATCGGTACCGAAGTAGCTGCCGGTGATGGTTATGACGTCGCCCGCCTGTCCCCGTTCGGGTGAGAAGGCAGTAAAGACCGGGGCTTGGGTCGGTTCGCTGTCGGTCTTGCCGCCCGTCTTGTCGTCGCTGCATCCCGGGCCCAAAAGCACGCAGCACAATAGCGCTGCATACTGGAAATGCGTAAGAAATTTCATATCACGAAAGTTTCAGGTTAGAAAATCGGCTATTTGGTGTGGAGCAGGATGCCCGGGATGTCGAACAGCCGCTTGGCCATGGCATAGTTACCTTCGACACTCGGATGCAGCAGGTCGGACTGGAACATCGAGGCGTCCTGACGGTGCGTGTCGCCTTCGTAGGCCGTTGCCAGATCAAAGCGGCAACTGGCGACCTCCAGTTCGTCGCAGACCGAGCCGATAGTTTCGTTCACGGTATAGCTGCTGTCGTCGCTTTTGACGGGAATGCGGTTGAGAACGGGTATTGCGCCGTAGCTGCGGATCAGCTCGACGAGTTCGACGAGTTTTTCACGCGTATTGCCGCCGTTGGTGCCGATCGTCACCATCACGTATTTGGGCCGGATGACCGGGACCTCGTTGGCCACACGGACCAGCACCCCGTCGATGGTCGAACCGCTCTGGCCCGAAAAGACCACACGACCGTTGAGCCACGAAGCCATTACCTGTCCGTAGCGGGCCGATTCGCGGATGTGGTCACCTTCGGTGATGGAGTTGCCGATAATATACATCAACGGTTCGGAGGCTACGGTAGCTGCTATCTCCACCTGCTTGATATAAGGAGACTTGCCCGAGAGACGGCGCATGCCGAAGACATTGTTCTGGCGGCCGCCCTTGAACTCGTTCTGCTGAATGGTGTTGCCCCCGGTGTTGGAGTCGAGTTCCGATGCCGTAGCCACGGACGCCGTTGCGCCGGTAGTTTCGTCGGTGATGGTGAACGTGTTGCTGCGGAAGGATTTCACAGCTTCGAGCGTGTAGACGTGCCCGTTTTCTACCGGGAAGGATACCGAAGATTCTACCTTCGCCTCGTCCCGGTAGGTGTGGATGTTAAGCGTTCCCTCCGCGGCATCCACCGTGAAGAGCGAGCCGCCGCTGCCGTCGCGCTCGAGCCAGTGCAGCCCGAAACGGGTGTCGTCGAAAAGCGACAGGCGCACGCGTGTTACACGTTCTTCGAAAGTGATACGGCGGTCCAGACCGAGATAGAGGGCCGCATCGTCCTGGCCGTCGAACGTCAGGCCGCGTTCATCGAGGACCCACGAACCGTAATTCTCGATGTTGGAAAAGTCGGCCAGGGCCGTTTCGCCGTCTGCGAGGAAATTGTACTTGAGCAGGGTCAACTCCTGAACGGTGCTCTTTTCCGGTTCATAGGGCCGGAAATCGTAGTCGTCCGTACATGCGAAATTTCCTGACAACAGAAAAAACAGAAATAGCGTCAAAGATTTTTTCATAGATCAGTTGTTTAGGTTCTGGTTTTGGCTGTCACCACATGGTCCCGGGCCGGCCTGCGATGACAAGTTATTATTAAGACATCCCGGCGGAGAAAAGACACATCCCGGCAACCGATTTTTTTTATTTGCATTTTTTTTGTGTGGGAAAACAGCGGTCGGTTGTCTTTATATAAAAACCGCGACAAATCTACCTACAACTTCTAATACCAGAATGCTTATGAAGAGAAAACTTCTACTGTTCGCACTGCTTCCGGCCCTGACGGCGATGCTGACCTGCACGTCGTGCGGAGACGATGGCACCGACGGCTCGGGAAAAGCCGTGTTTACACTCGGATCGCCCGATGACGGGAATGATCCTTCCGCCGTGCGGATCAGTTCCGGCAATTATTCGAAGATTTTCACGATTGAAACCCCCGGTGCATGGCGGATCGAGAAATCCGAAACGGCCGGATGGCTCTCGGTGCGTCCCGAATCGGGCGAAGGGGCTGCGTCGGTCTATTTTTCGGCGGCGTCCAACGATAATCCTGAGCCGCGCAGCGCGGATATCATCTTCTATGCCGGCGCACAGCCGGTGCATACGCTCGTTTTCGAGCAGGCCGCGAATACGCCCTATTTGACCATTACGCCCGAGACGGGTTCCGTTCCGGTGGGCGGAGGCGACATCACGCTGCTCGTCGATACGAATCTCGGGGAGTGGGATTACGCCGTGGCGAGTGGCGATGGCGAGTGGCTCGCCGAAAAGGCGAAGACCAGCACCAGCCTGACACTGACGGCTGCCGCCAACGAACGTTTTTCGCAGTTG
This sequence comes from Alistipes provencensis, assembly GCF_900083545.1. Lineage (NCBI taxonomy): Bacteria > Pseudomonadati > Bacteroidota > Bacteroidia > Bacteroidales > Rikenellaceae > Alistipes > Alistipes provencensis. Next base: position 2,325,849 of record NZ_LT559262.1, read on the forward strand.
AAGGCCACCGTGACCTTCTCCGTTACAGGCTATCCCGATTTGAAACAGGAGGTCGAGGTGACGCAGAACGGTTTCACGGCCGATCTGCTCGATCTGGTTTTCAATAACGACGGCACGGCCACCGACATCTCCCCGATGCATAATGTCGTGGAATGTTTGCCCGGGGCGTCGCTGATGACCTATTACAACGACAGTTACGGACGCTATGTCGCCCGGTTCAACCACGAACCCGGGGCCAATCCCTCGTCGGGGTATTACAAGGTCGACTATTTCAACAACCAGACTTTCCGGGATGCGCTGGCCGACGGACATACGCTGGAGGTGCTTGTGATGTTCGATGCCGAGGCCGACGGGGAAAAGGAGATCAAGCCGCTCAGTTCGATGCAGGGCGGCGGTACCGGGTTCCTCATCACCAAGAAAGACAGAGGAACGGAGCTTACTTTTCTGCCGCACCTCACCTCCGGAGGTTGGCAGTGGACGCGCAGCGGTGTCACGCCCCAGCGTGCCAAATACTACCACTTGGTGGGTGTCTGGGACAAGACGGCGCAGAAATCGCGCATCTATGTCAACGGTGAACAGAAAGCGGAGATCGCCGCCGAGGGGAACTTCAATTTCCCGAACAACGACAACTGCTATTGGTTCGGTATCGGCTGCGATGCCGGGGACAATAAGGCGGAAGCCGGCTGGCGGGGCGATATAGCTATTGTGCGCATCTACGGCGACCCGCTTTCGGCCGACAAGGTAGCCGCGCTCTGGAATGAGGTGAAGGACCTCGAGCCGCAGGGTAGTGTCATTGAGCTTTCGGATATCACCTTCCTGCCGAATGCTTTAGTGAAGGCCGGTTCGGTCTATAAGGTTTTGGGCAAGGGTTTCCAGGCGGGCGATCGCATGCGGCTCGAATCCGTGGACGATGAGAAGAGCTCCTTCCTCTGCGATGCGACAGTGACCGACGCCTCGATCGGATTCGAAATTCCCGGAGGATTCGTATCGGGTAATTATCGGATGGTTCTGATGCGGGGCGACGCCCGTTGTCCGATTGGGTTCGTGGAGCTGACGCTCTCGGACAATCCCACCCTGCAGAACCTTCCGCAGGTGATCGCCCACCGGGGCTTCCACACGACGAACGGCGCGGCAGAGAATTCGCTGGCTTCGCTCGAGGCGGCCATTGCGCTCGGGGTCTACGGCTCGGAGGCCGATTTTTACATCACGCGCGACGGGGTGGTCGTTTCCAACCACGATCCCGATATTAACGGGGTGAAGATCGAGAGTGCCGATTATGACGATATCAAGGATATCGAACTTTCCAACGGCGAAAAGGTCGCCACGCTGGATGTCTACCTCGATGAGATTGCGGAAGCTGTAACGAAACTCATTATCGAGATAAAGCCACACTCCACGACGGAACACAACAACCGGGTGGTCGACGCCATCGTCGGGGAACTCGCCGCACGCGGTATGAACGACCGGGTTGATTTCATCTCGTTCAATTATGCCATCTGCCAGCGTTTGGCAGCCAAGGTCCCGGGTGCGCTTGTCGGTTATCTTCAGGGTGACAAGTCCCCGTGGTCGATGTCGCCGGATATCAAGTGTATCGACTATTCGATGGCGGCCCTGCGGCAGAATCCGCGTTGGGTACGGGATGCCCATGCACGCGGAATGAAGGTCAATGTGTGGACTGTCAATTCGCAGGCCGATATGATGGAATTCATTGGCATGGGTGTCGATTTCATTACGACCGACCATCCCGATACGCTCCGGGAAATGCTTTCGGAACTTGCCGAATAGCATACGCCGAACGTGTTGCGGAAGAGCCGAACAATCCGGCTCTTCCGCAACATGCTTTGTTATCTCGGGATCGATCCCGTGGAAAAATGTTATATTTGTATATCGATTGATCCAGCTGCATGGAAGAGGGGATTACGCTCATACAACTCAGAGAGGGCGGGCAACAGGCTTTCTCCCGGTTATTTACGCTCTATTACCGGGACCTGGTGCTCTATGCCGGACGCTACCTGCCCGAGCAGGCGGCGTGTGAGGATATCGTGCAGGATACGTTTCTGAAGGTCTGGAATCTGCGCGACAGACTGGATATCGCCGTTTCGCTGCGGGTCTATCTCATCGGGGCTGTTCGCAACCGCTGCCTGAACGAAATCAAACACCGCAAGTTGGCGTTGAACACCTCCGTCGATACCCTGACGTGGATACCTGCTCGCATTGAGGAGGAGGCGACGTTATATTCCGAGCTGAACGAGCGGCTCGACCGGTCCTTGCAGGCGCTGCCGCCCCTTTACCGCGAAGCTTTTGAGATGAACCGCTTCCGTCACATGAAATACCAGGAGATTGCCGATACGCTCGGCGTTTCGAAACGCACGGTCGAGGTTCGTATCGGTAAGGCCCTGGCCCTGTTGCGCTGGGACCTGAAGGATTTTCTGCCGCTCGCGCTGCTTTTTTTAGCCTTATGACTGTGGTAAATTCCCTTAGAACTGTCTTCATATTAGAATACGATAGAAAATGGAAGAGATGAACGAATGCCTCGGTGCGATCATGGCAAAATACCTCGCCGGCGAAGCGTCGCCCGAAGAGACGGCGCAACTGACGGCATGGATCGGGGAAGACCGTAACCATGCCCGGGAGTTTGCCCGGTTGACGGATATCGACCAGGTTGTGCGGCCTCCTTTCGACCCGGCGGGGATCTCTGTCGATATTGCCCGGGAGCGGACAATGCTTCTGTTGCAGGGCGAGGAGCGTCGACGCCGGCGGTTGCGTTTCGTCCGTGGTTTCGAACGGGCCGCGGCCGTACTGTTTTTGCCGCTCGTCCTCGTTTCGGTTTATCTGTTCATGGCCCGGCCGGAGCCTGCGGCGTCCGATACGACCTGGCAGACCGTAACTACACCGTTTCGCACGCAGACACAGCTGGAGCTGCCCGACGGGTCGAAGGTATGGCTCAACGGCGGCAGTACGCTTCGCTATCCGCTTGCCTTCGGGGCCGGCGAACGTTCCGTGTCGCTCACGGGTGAGGCCTATTTCGAGGTGAAGTCGGATAAGACGAATCCTTTCGTCGTGCATACGAAGACCGTCGGGGTGACGGCTACGGGGACGGCTTTCAACGTGGATGCTTTCCGAAATGACAATGTCGTTTCGGTGACGATGGTGCGCGGCGTCGTGGATGTGGACATGAAGGGGGAGACCCGGCGTATGGCTCCCGGTGAGCGTATCTGCTATGATAACCGGCTCGGCACATACACCGTCGACCAGACCGATTCGGAGAAATGGTGCGCCTGGCGCAACGGGGAGATCATCTTCGAGAACGACCGGCTGGACTATGTCTTTCATCGCCTCGGACAATTATATAACGTAGAATTCACTGTTTGCGACCCGTCGGTCAACTGTTATGTCTATCATGCGGTCTTTACCGACGAGACGCTGCCTGAAATCCTGGAGATGCTGAAGATCAGCGCTCCGATACGGTATGAGATTTTGCAGGCGGATTCTCCTGCCCCGAACATTCCCAAACAACATATCCGCGTCTACGGCAAGTAGCGTATGGCAGCCTCCTTCGGGAGGCTGTTTTCATGTTGCGGGATACATTCTGTCGGTAAAAAATTGCCTCGGGGATTGTGTCATCGGCCCGCTGGGCTGTCTTATAGGAGAAACGGTCTTTCCCGCGACCGTTCTAACCCAAACGAAACCCGATGAAAACGAATTTATTTCTGATTGCCCTGGCCGCCCTGTTGTTCACGGGCGCCAAAAATGCCGCTGCCTGGCAGCCCGCCGGAGACCGGATCAAGACCCGATGGGCGGCGGACGTCGACCCCTCGTGCCCGCTCCCGGAGTATCCGCGCCCTGCCCTGGTGCGCGACCGCTGGCTGAATCTCAACGGTGAGTGGGATTATGCCGTTCGTTCCGTATCCGAAGGAGAGCCCGCCGATTACGACGGGAAGATACTCGTTCCGTTTCCGGTGGAGTCGTCGCTCTCGGGCGTGCAGCGCGAGGTGGGGGCTGCAAATGCCCTGTGGTACCGGCGGTCTTTTACGGTTCCCGCTTCCTGGAATGGAGAACGCATTCTGCTCCACTTCGGAGCCGTAGACTATGAGGCTGAAGTGTGGCTCAACGGCGTGAAAGTCGGTTCCCATAGCGGCGGATATACCGCTTTCCGATTCGATCTCACTCCTTATCTGACGCGCGGCGAACAGCGGCTCGTCGTTCGGGTCTGGGACCCTACTGATGCCGGTCCGCAGCCTCGTGGCAAACAGCGCTCGAAACCCGAAGCGATCTGGTATACGCCCGTTACGGGTATTTGGCAGACCGTGTGGCTCGAGCCGGTCGGGGTTTCCCGCATCGAAGGGCTCTATACGACGCCAGACATCGACACCCGGCGGCTGTGCGTCGTGCCGTCAGTCGGGAATGCCGTCGAGGGCGATGTCGTGGAGATTACGCTGCGAGATGGAGGGAAGACCGTGGCGCAGGCTCGTTGTGTCGCCGGGTTGCCCGTGACGCTCCCTGTTCCGGGGATGAAACTCTGGACGCCTGAAGAGCCGTTTTTATACGATTTGGAAGTGACCCTTTTGCGCGGTGGCCGTGTGCTCGACCGTGTGGGGAGTTATGCCGCCATGCGTAAGATATCGGTGAAACGCACGGTAGGCGATGCCGTGCGCATGCAGTTGAACAACCGAGATTACGTTCAGTTGGGACTGCTCGATCAGGGCTGGTGGCCCGACGGACTCTATACGGCCCCGACGGACGAAGCGCTCACTTACGATATTCTCAAGACCAAAGAGCTTGGATTCAATACCATCCGCAAGCATATCAAGGTCGAACCGGCCCGCTGGTATGCCCATTGCGACCGGTTGGGTGTGCTCGTCTGGCAGGACATGCCCAGCGGCGACGAGAATCCCCGCTGGATTCCCGACCGCTGGTTCGATGACCGGGAGCTGGTCCGTTCCGCTGCTTCGGAGGAGGCTTTCCGCCGTGAGTGGCGCGGTATCATCGACCAACTGCGCTGTCATCCGAGTATTGTGATGTGGGTTCCCTTCAATGAGGCATGGGGGCAGTTCAAGACCCGTGAGATTGCCGAATGGACGAAAGGTTACGACCCGTCGCGTCTGGTCGATGCGGCCAGTGGCGGCAACCACTATCCCGGTGCAGGCGATGTGTTCGATGTTCATGCATATCCCCATCCCCGTATCCACACCACCGACAACAGCCGTCCGCTGGTTATCGGCGAGTATGGCGGGATCGGACTGGCCCTGAAAGACCACCTCTGGCTTCCCGACCGCAACTGGGGCTATGTGCAGTACAAGACTCCGGAAGAGGCCACCGATGAGTATGTGCGCTTTGCTGAACTGCTCCGTCAGCTGGTCGTTGCCGGTGTTTCGGGCGCCATCTATACCCAGACGACCGATGTGGAGATAGAGGTGAACGGATTGATGACCTATGACCGAGCTGTCGTGAAATTCGATCCGGAGCGTGTGCGGAAGGCCAACGAGGCGGTGCTCGGGGCACTGAATGATTTCTGATTCCAAATTTAAATAAATCTATCCGATGACGATACATATGACGACCGTTCTGCTGGGTGTGCTGATGTTTGCCGCCTGTGCTGAATCCCGGCCCGCTGTCACGATCGGGAGCCCCGGCGGGAAACTGAAAGCCGAGCTTTCGCTCGACGAAGGTGTGTTGAACTACCGGCTGATGGCTGGAAAGGAGCAGTTGCTCGGCCCTTCGCGGCTGGGTATCGTAACGGCCTCTGCTGACTTTTCTCAGGGGCTTCTCGCCGACAGTTGCACACTGCCTTTCGAAGGTTTTTACGACTATAATTTCCCGCTCGGCCGGCAGGTTGTTGGGAATAAGCCCTATTGCGAACAGACGCTTTTCGTAAGGAATGCCACCGGGCAGCGGCTGGGTGTCACGTTTCGCCTGACCGACGACGGAGCGGCCTTTGCCTACCGAATCGAAGGTACGGGACGCGATACCGTGTTGCGTGAATGTACGGGTTTCGGACTCGGGGAGGATGCCCGCGGTTTCCTGCAACCGCTCTCCGAAGGTAAAACGGGCTGGGCCCGGACCAATCCCGGCTATGAAGAGCATTACAATCTGGAGGTAGTTCCCGGTACACCTTCCGATTTCAGGCAAGGATGGGTGTTCCCGGCGCTGTTTCGCACGGAGAAGCACTGGTTGTTGATCTCTGAAACGGGCGTCGACGGCAATTATGTCGCCTCGCATCTGGCCGATTCGCTCGTGGAGGGTAACCTGCGGCTTGAGTTTGCCCATGTTGACAACAATCTGCCCGAGGATCCTGTGACGCCAGTTGTCACGCTTCCCTTCATTACGCCGTGGCGGACCGTTGCCGTGGGTGAAACTCCGGCGAAGATTGTCGAATCGACCCTTGCGCAGGACCTTGTGTGGCCCCGCTACAAGGCTGCTGCTGCTTATACGCCCGGCAAGGCCGTCTGGAGTTGGCTGGTCGAGGATGATCCCGGCACGACCTGTGAAAATTCGCGCCGCTATATTGATCTGGCAGCTGATCTCGGGTTCAGATATTGTCTGATCGACGCGCTGTGGGACACGCGGATCGGACGTGACAAGGTTGCCGAACTGGCTCGCTACGCAGATGATAAAAATGTAAAGTTGATTTTGTGGTACAACTCCAACGGGCAGTGGAACGATGCTCCGCAGGGACCCTTGCACCGTATGGATACGCGGGAAATCCGGCGTGAAGAATTGCACTGGTTACAGCGGACGGGTATCAGCGGCATCAAAGTCGATTTTTTCGGCGGCGACAAGCAGAGCGGTATGCGCCTCTACGAGGAATTGCTTACCGATGCCAACGACTTCGGTATTTCGGTCAACCTTCACGGGTCGACGCTGCCCCGGGGATGGGAACGGATGTTCCCCAATATGGTGACGGCCGAAGCCGTGCGTGGCATGGAGAACAGCAAATACGTCGGGGAAAAGGAGCGGGAACGCCCTGTGCTGAGTACCGTGGCGGTTTTTACGCGCAATGTTGCCGGACCGATGGATTTCACGCCGACGGTGCTTAACTCCGCGATGGAGGTCTATGGCAACCATATTCCGCGTGTCACGACGGCAGCCTTCGAACTGGCGCTGCCTGTGGTGTTCTATTCGCCGATCCAGCATCTGGGGATTGTTCCCGAAAATCTGCATGCATTTCCGCAATTCGTCTGGGACTATCTGCGCGATGTGCCGACTGTCTGGGACGAGACTCGTTGTCTGGCCGGATATCCCGGCCGCGATGCGGTGTTGGCCCGGCGTAAAGGCGATCTGTGGTATGTGGCGGGCATCAACGGTGAGGAGTATGGCAAGACTTTCGACCTCACGCTTCCGGCATCGGGCCGGGCCGTGCTGATCCGCGATAAGGCGGGGGAGCGCAATGCCGTCGAACAGATCCCGGTGGAGATTCCGGGCGACAGCCGTATTTCGCTGCCCGTGGATGGCTGGGGAGGATTCGTCCTCATCATTCGATAGTGTAAACGAATAAAAATTACGACGATATGCACAAGACTTTCCTGCTGATCGCGGCGGCGCTGACCGCCGTGACGGCCTTGCGGGCACAGCTCGTCACCCCGGAACACGAGGCGCGTGCCCGTGAACTAGTCGGGCGAATGACGCTCGAAGAGAAGATTGACTACATCGGAGGTTACAATACCTTCTTCATCCGCTCCGTACCGCGGCTCGGGATTCCCGAAATCCGCATGGCCGACGGCCCGCAGGGCGTGCGCAACGATTTCAGCGCCCAGCTCGTCGGCCGTGACAAGAAAAGCACGCTCTATCCGTGCGGCATGGCTGCCGCTGCGACCTGGGACCGCGAGCTCGTGCGCAAGATGGGGAGCGGTATCGGACAGGATGCGCGTGCCCGCGGGGTGCACATCCTGCTGGGGCCCGGTGTGAACATCTATCGCTCACCGCTTTGCGGACGCAATTTCGAATATTTCGGCGAAGATCCCTATCTGGTGAGCGAAACAACCGTGAGTATGGTCGAAGGAATTCAGAGTCAGGGAGTAATGGCCTGTGCGAAACACTTCGCTGCCAACAATCAGGAGTGGGACCGTTACAACGTTTCGTCCGATGTGGACGAACGGACGCTGCATGAAATTTATCTGCCGTCGTTCGAAAAGGCTGTCAGCCGGGCCGGGATCGGCGCCCTGATGTGCGGCTACCACCTTGTCAACAGCGTTCACTCCTCCGAGTACGGCTATCTCAACGTCGATGTGCTGCGTGACCGTTGGGGATTCAAAGGGATTCTGATGTCGGATTGGGGAGGGACTTACTCGACGCTCGGGCCCGTGTTCAACGGCCTCGACATCGAGATGCCCGGCGGTGGGATGATGAACCGTGCCAAGATCGTGCCGCTCGTCGAGAATGGAGTTGTCGATGAGTCGCTCATCGATACGAAGGTACAGCACATTCTCCAGTCGCTTCTCGCCTTCGGTTTTTTCGACCGTCCTCAGAAGGACGAGCGGATCAGCGAGCGTAATCCCTATTCTGACAGTGTGGCCCTTGAGGTAGCACGCGCGGGTGTGGTGCTGCTCAAGAACGACGGCCTGCTACCGCTTGCCAAGGGCAAGGTAGTCGTTTGTGGTCCCAACGCCAACACGATCGTTACGGGTGGCGGCAGCGGGGTGGTCTATCCTTTCGAGAGTTGTTCCGTGGCCGAGGGGATGCGGAAGATGGGCCGGAAATACCGATCGTTGTACGACACCTCGGGCTGGAAGACCGATCTCTCCGCATTCTATGCCGATGAAGCATGCACTGTGCCGGGGGCCAGGGTCGAGTATTTCAACTCGAAAGATCTTTCCGGCGGAGCCGTACATACGGCCGTTGTCATGCGGATCGATGCCGAATACCCGGCTTCGCCCGTACCGGGTATTGTCGATGACGACTATTCGGATCGCTATACGTTCTATTATAAACCCGCCGCCGATTCTTACCTCTATCTTTCGGCGGGTGGAGACGACGGTTACAGGCTGCTGATCGACGGTGAACCAGTCATCGATGACTGGGAGAACAAGGCCTACCGTTCGAAGGATATCTTCCGTCGCTTCGAGGCCGGGCGCGTTTATAAGTTCACCTATGAGCACACCGACGATTATTCCGTTTCCCGGGTGATGTTCCGTTATTCGGACCACATGAACGACCCGGCTTTCAACGAGGCGCTTACCGGGGCCGACGCGGTGATCGCCTGCGTCGGATTCGATGCCGTGACCGAGCATGAGGGCGGCGATCGTACCTTCGCCCTGCCCGAAGGACAGGAAGACCTCATCGATGCGCTGCTTCGCCGCAATCCCAATGTTATCGTCGTGCTGAACGCCGGCGGCGGCGTGGATATGACTCCTTGGTTGGACCGCGTGCCTGCGGTAGTCATGGCGTGGTATCCCGGTCAGCAGGGCGGACAGGCCGTCGCCGAGATTATCACCGGCAAGGTGTCGCCGGGCGGCAGGCTTCCTTTCACGATCGAAAAACGACTCGGAGACAATCCCGCTTACGGAAACTACCATACCAATGTGGATATGAGTATGTTCAATACCCCTTACAAGCGGGTAGCCTACAACGAGGGTATCTTTGTCGGTTACCGGGGATTCGAACGCAATGGTGTCGAACCGCTCTTTCCGTTCGGCTTCGGACTGTCGTATACGACGTTCGAATACTCCGGGCTGGAGGTCGGGGAGACGGCCGACGGCGGGTTTGTCGTTTCGTTTGACGTGACCAACACCGGCAAATATGACGCCGCCGAGGTGGTGCAGCTCTATGTGTCGGATGTCGAGGCTTCGGCGCCCCGTCCCGCCAAGGAGTTGAAAGGTTATGAAAAGGTCTTTCTGAAACGGGGCGAGACACGCCGCGTGGAGATCCGGCTCGGGGAGGAGGCTTTCCGCTTCTATGACTTCAAGCAGCATCGGTTCGTCGTCGAACCGGGTGCGTTCGACATTTTCGTCGGTGCTTCGTCACGCGATATACGGCTCCGGACATGTATCACCGTAAACCAATAATTTAAAACCAATATCGGATGAAAACTTGCAGAATATTTCTTATAACGGCGCTTGTGCTGACGGCTTTCGGTGTGCGGGCACAAATCGTCACACCCGAACATGAGGCCCGGGCCCGTGAGCTCGTGTCGCAGATGACACTCGACGAGAAGCTGGCTTACATAGGTGGCTACAATTCGTTTTACCTCAGGGCAGTGCCGCGGCTCGGCATTCCGGAGATCTGGTTTGCCGACGGTCCCCAGGGTATCCGCATCGATTCGCAGAGCACGCTTTTCCCGAGTGGCATGGCACTCGCGGCGAGTTGGGACCGGACGCTGGCACACCGCACGGGAGCCGGTATCGGACAGGATGCCCGGGCCCGGGGCATTCACGTTATGATGGGACCCGGTGTGAACATCTATCGTTCGCCGCTCTGCGGCCGGAATTTCGAGTATTACGGCGAAGACCCCTATCTGGCCGGGGAGACGGCTGCCGGTTATATCGAGGGGATGCAGGGTGAGGGTGTCATGGCCTGTATGAAACACTTTGCAGGCAATAATCAGGAATGGAACCGGCACCACATCTCGTCCGACATCGACGAGCGGACGCTCAACGAAATCTACCTTCCGGCTTTCGAGAAGGGGGTTCGCCGGGCTCATGTGGGAATGGTGATGGACTATTACGGGTTGCTGAACGGCGTCCATGCCACGGAGAACCGTTATCTGAACATCGACGTACTGCGACACCGCTGGGGATTCAAGGGGATCGTCACCTCGGACTGGGAGGCGACCTACACGACGATCAATGCGGTTTACAACGGACTTGATATCGAAATGCCCAAAGGATGGCTGCTCGACCCGCAGAGAATGAAAGAACTGGTCGGGAACGGTGTCATCGACGAACGTATCATCGACCTGAAAGTGCAGCATGTACTTCAGACGCTCCTCTCGTTCGGCTTTTTCGACCGGGCGCAAAAGGTTGAGACCATTCCGGTACGGAATCCCCTTTCGGAACAGGCCGCGCTGGATGTGGAGCGCGGCGGGGCCGTGCTGCTCCGCAACCGCGACGACCTGCTGCCGCTGACCAGGGGTAAGGTGGTCGTTTGCGGTCCCAACTCGGAACTCGTCGCCAAGGGTGGCGGCAGCGGTGAGGTTTTTCCGTTCGTCACCAGCACGGTTGCCGAAGGGATGAAAAAAAATCTGGGGCGCAAGTTGCGCTTCGGTTATACGCCTGATCTGTGGAAGACCGACCTCGATGCTTTTTATGCAGACCCGTCGTGCACGGTACGGGGAGCTACGGCCGAGTTTTTCAACAACCCTGATCTGGAGGGCGAACCCGTTCACACGGAGGTCGTGCATCGTATCGGTTACAAGGGCTGGGAATCCCCGATTCCCGGCGTGGTGAATCCCGACAACTATTCGGACCGCTACACCTTCTATTTCAAACCCGAGAAGGATGCCGTACTTTATTTCTCGGCGGGTGGAGACGACGGTTACCGGGTGCTGGTCGACGGCGAGGAGCTGATCGAACAATGGTCGGGTCATCCTTTTCGTCAGAAGGAGGGCTATAAGGAGTTCAAAGGCGGTCGGACTTACAGAATAGCCTATGAGCATTTCGACGGCGGTTCGGAACAGGAAACGATGTTTCGCTATGCCGATTACCTGAACGATCCGGCTTTCATCGAAGCGGTCCGCACGGCTGATGCCGTTGTCGTTTGTGTCGGTTACGACTGGTATCTCGAATCAGAGAGCTGGGATCGTCCTTTCGCACTCCCCGAGGGGCATCTGCGTTGCTTGGAAACCATCCTTGAACATACCGACAAGGCGGTTGTCGTGATCAACTCGGGCGGCGGCGTGGAGATGGCGCCGTGGATCGATCGCACAGGCGGTGTGCTGATGGCCTGGTATCAGGGTCAGCAGGGCGGCGACGCCATCGCCGAACTGCTTACGGGAAAGATCTCGCCCAGCGGCAAACTCCCGTTCACTCTCGAGAAGCGCTGGGAGGACAATCCCGTTTATGACAACTACTATCCCAATACCGATCAGGTCAAGGAGGATAATCCCTATAAGCGCGTCGAGTACAACGAAGGAGTGTTTGTCGGTTACCGGGGCTACGAGCGAAATGGTGTCGAACCGCTCTTCCCGTTCGGGTTCGGACTCTCCTATACGACGTTCGATTACTCCGGGCTGAAGGCCGAAGCGGCCGGGGACGGGGAGTTCATCGTTTCGTTCGATGTGACCAATACCGGCCGGTACGATGCTGCCGAGGTGGCGCAGTTGTATGTCGGGGATGTGGAATCTTCCGTCGTGCGTCCCGCCAAGGAGTTGAAAGGTTATGAAAAGATCTTTCTGAAGCGGGGTGAGACCCGTCGCGTGGAGATTCGGCTCGATGAGGAGGCTTTCCGCCATTACGATTGCATACGGCGTGATTTTGTCGTGGAACCAGGTGATTTCGATCTTTTCGTGGGAACGTCGTCGCAGGATATCCGGCTGAAGACGCGCATTAACGTCAAATGATACATGCCATGAATCTCTTTTCCGGATTATCGTTGCTGTGTCTGTTTGCCGTAGGTACGGCAACGGCACAGCCTTCGGGACGCGTGAAACTCAACGAGGGCTGGAAATTCTATCGGGGAGACGCTGCTCCGGGTGATTCGCTGCGGTTGAGTTACGAGCGGCTCAAACCCTTCCTGCTGCCTGCCGGGAAGCAGTCTGTTGTTCCTGATGGCGCTCCCGACGGGGGCGATTTCGCTGCTCCGGAGTTCGATGACTCGGCATGGCGCACGCTCGATCTTCCCCATGACTGGGGTATCGAGGGCCCTTTCCGGCAGGAGTATCCCGGTGAGACCGGAAAATTGCCGTGGTGGGGCCGGGCATGGTATCGTCGTACGATCCGTGTCGGCGACGCTGACCTCGGAAAACGCATTTTCCTCGAGATCGACGGAGCCATGTCTTTTTCGACGGTGTGGTGCAACGGCCGTCTGGCCGGTGGATGGCCCTACGGCTATACCTCCTACCGAGTCGACCTGACCCCCTGCCTCGTGCCGGGCGACAATACATTGGCCATCCGGCTCGACAATCCGCCCGAATCGAGCCGTTGGTATCCCGGCGGCGGAATCTACCGCAACGTGTGGCTTACAAAGTCCGATCCGGTCGGCATTGCACATTGGGGCACCTTTGTAACCACGCCGCATGTCACCTCCGACTGTGCTTCGGTCAATTTGCGCATCGAGTTGCGTAACGACGGGATGGAGATGCCTGCTGCGATCGTGACGACCGAGTTGTTTGCGCTCGGCGCCGACGGTGCATGCTCTGGAGAGGTATTGGCCCGGGCTGAAGATGTCGTCGACCGCGTGGAGAACGGGCAGTTGCTCGTACAGGAGTTTTCCGTGGATAATCCCCGACTCTGGGGGCCCGGACATCCGGATCGGTATGTCGCCGTCACGACGGTACGTTGCGGCGACCGGATTGTGGAGCGTTATTCCACGCCGTTCGGCATTCGCCGGGCGGAGTTTACCCATGAAGGCTTTTTTCTCAACGGCGAGCGGCTGATGCTGCAGGGCGTCTGCATGCATCACGATCTCGGGGCATTGGGGGCGGCGATCAATGTGAGTGCAATCGAACGGCAACTGCGTATCCTCCGGGAGATGGGCGCCAATGCGATACGGACGGCCCATAATCCGCCTGCGCCCGAGTTACTGGAACTTTGCGACCGTATGGGATTCCTCGTTCTCGACGAATTTACGGATACCTGGCGTATCCCCAAAAAACCGAACGGTTATGCGTTGCTCTTCGACGATTGGGGTACGGCCGATCTTACGGCCCTGATTCGCCGCGACCGCAACCATCCGTCGGTGATTGCCTGGAGCACGGGCAACGAAACAGCCGAGCAGTGGTATCCCGAGACGTATGATGTCTCGCGTGAGCTGACCGACTTGGTACACCGCGAAGATCCCTCGCGTCCCGCGACTTTCGGGAGCAACTACTGGCTGTCTGCGTCCAACGATTTCCGCCATACGGTGGATATTTTCGGGTTCAACTACAAACCGATGCTTTATGAAGGTTTTTGCCGCAACAGCCCTTTTCAGCCCTTCATGGGTTCTGAAACAGCCTCGTGTATCAGTACGCGGGGTTTCTATGTCTTTCCGTTGAGCGACGACAAAAGCCGGGGACGTGCCGATTTTCAGGTCAGCTCCTACGATCGTTTTTCTCCCGACTGGTCGACGCCGCCCGACACAGAGTTCGAGGGGCTCGACCGCAATCCTACGGCCGCCGGGGAGTTTGTCTGGACCGGGTTCGACTACCTCGGGGAACCCACGCCCTATAACGACGACTACACTATTCTGGAAAACTTCAGCGATCCGGAAGCCCGCACCCGGGCGGCTGAAGAGCTGGCTCGGTTGGGGCGGCTGCGTATCCCGTCGCGCAGCTCCTATTTCGGGATCGTCGATTTGGCGGGATTCCCCAAGGATCGTTATTATCTTTATCAGGCTCGGTGGCGTCCCGACCTGCCGATGGCTCACATCCTGCCTCACTGGACATGGCCCGGCCGCGAAGGTGAAGTGACGCCCGTTCATGTCTACACTTCGGGCGATGCTGCCGAGCTCTTCGTCAACGGACGTTCGCAGGGCCTACGCCGCAAGGGGGCGTTCGAATATCGCCTGCGTTGGGACAGCGTCCGTTACGAACCGGGAGAGGTACGGGTTGTGGCTTACCGGAACGGAAAACCGTGGGCCGAAAACCGAATCGAAACGGCTGGGAAGGCCGCCTTTGTGGAGCTTACAGTAGACCGGACGACGGTGCAGGCTGGCAGCGAAGATTTGTTTTTTGTTACGGCGAAACTTACTGACCGCCGGGGACGCTTTGTGCCGCAGGCTGCTGACAGACTTGATTTCTCGGTCGAAGGCCCGGCCCGGATCGTTGCCACCGATAACGGCGATCCGACGAGTCATGCATCGTTCCAGAGCCCTTCGGTTAACGCATTCAACGGTCTTGCGCTGGTTGTCTTGCGGCCGACCGGGGAACCGGGCGATATCCGGTTGAAAGTTCGCAGTCGGGGCATCCGTTCTTTCGAACTGCAGCTCCGGGTCGAATAATTCGTCCCGCGTATGAAAAATCCCGCAGGTAATTCGAACCTGCGGGATTTTTCATATGCGAGAGAACTGTTTGTCAGCGGCGGACTTTCGGGTAAGGATCCGTGCCGATCCAGCTCATGCCGGATGCAGCTCGTTGCCGGTATGACTTCCCTTGCAACCGGGTTTCCGCCACGATGGGTTTCCGGATGTTCAGATGAATGCGTTCGATACACTTTTCGGCAGGTTCGATGTGCAGCCGGTCCGGGCGGGTCCAATGCGCCGAACAGTTATGGGCTCGGATTGCTCCCGTTTCGGACACGATGACGTAGGCGGTGGTCAGTACGCACTCTTCGAGGGCTTTGAAGATTTCGTAAACCGTGTTGTCTCCGGCACCGCCCGGACTGCCGAACCGGGTGAAGGCGTGCTCGTCGTCGGGGCGCAGCCAGGGGCTTATCATTCCGAGGTATTGTTCGCCGACGACCGAGTCGCGCATCTGACGTTCATGAGGATTGTTAGCTGCGGGTGTACATACCAGTCCTTCGATGTAGGGATCGGGAATGAATCCCCAACGCAGTCGACCGTCGAGGTCCATAAGTTGTACGCAGGCGCCGGTCGTTTCCATCAATTCATCGAGATAATGTTCTTCGCCTGTCAACAGATAAAGATAACATACCGCGTAGATTTTCCATGCCGTCCATCCGTGGGGCGAGTTCATAGCCTGATTGGGCGAGAAATAGATGTCGAGAGCCTCCCAGTAGCGGAGCGTGGCACCCCGCATCCGGCAGTCGGGAATAAGCCGTTGTTCGAGACAGCGGTGCTTTTCCATCATATGGCGGGCAGCTTCGGCATATTGCCTGCGAAGGGCGCCGTCCGGCATGTGCAGGCCGCAGAGTGCCATTTGTAGGGCGCTGCAGGTGATCATGCCGTCCTCGAAAGTCATGTCTCCTTCTGTTTCGATATCGTCCAGACGAAGTCGCAGGTCTTCGGCCGCCCGTATGGCCGATACATGATGCCGTCGGGCCCGGTCGGTCCATCCGGCCCGCAGTTCGGCGTCGGCCAGCTCGAACATCGACTTGGCCGGGTAGATGACTGCCGTATAGTGGATACCCTCCGAGCGGTAGGAACCGTCGCTCCACTGGACCGAATCGGAGGCGATGAAGTCTCCCAACCGCGATGCGTTCAGCAGGTATGTATCGTTACCGGTAGCTTCCCACAAGTCGACAAGCATGCCTGCCAGTGTCGAAAAATTTTGAATACGTCGGGGATTGGCCTGTTCCTGCGGATGACCCCGGGAATCGATCAACTGCGGCAGGAGCCCGGAAAATCGCTCTTCGAGAGCTTTGTCACGGACGGGGTCCGGGAAATGCCGTGCGGCGAGGAAAGCCGGATAATAACCGTAAAAAGTCTCGCATGAGGCGCTGAAAAAGGGCGGATGTTCCGCGACGGAGTTACGGGCCTGTGTCAGGTACCATGACCAAGGATTGCGGACGTAGAGCGATACTTCGGACTGTTTGCCGCCTGCGGTAATCGTGATGCGGTAAAGCCCTTTTTTCCGGAGCGGAGGCGTGACGAGTCGGTTCTCGTCTGTTGCCGGGAGACTTTCCGTGCGACCGTCGGGGTGGTGCAATATCGCTTCCGAAACAGCTTGCGTTCCATGGATTTTCACCGATGCCGCTTCGCCTGAGCAGAGTGTGTATTTCCGGGCCTCGGGCAGCGGAGCTGACAGCCACGTTGCAAGGGTGGGCTTTACCTGTTCTAGCTTATCGACTACTCCCAAATGTATTGTCCAGCGGAGGCTTTCTCCCGGGGCGATTTCCGTGAGGTGTTGCGGATGGCGTGCCGGAAGGGGTGGTGCGTGCAGGAAATCAAGACTTGCCGTATGGATCTGATGTCCCCAAAGCCATGCCTTGTTCCCTTCGAAGATATAGTTCAAACCGTAGGATGCCGTCGGTTCTTCGACGCCGAATGCCAGTATCCGTCCCCGGGGAGACATGAAATAACCCCATGCAAAATCTCGTTCGCAACGTATCAATGAGGGGAAGAACTTTTCGTTCCATGCCGGAAAACTCCGCATTTCGCTGTCCACGCCCAATACGAGCCGTTCGCGCAGGGGAGCATGGGTTGTTGTACCTTCGTTAGTGATCCGGCATTCGATGCGCAAGTGGTCCTCTTCCTCTCGATAACGAAGTTCGTAACGGATTGTACCGCGTCGTCCGGAAAATGTGGAAGGCGAGTCAGGCGACGGTTGTAGTGTTATGCCTTCGAAGGCCGGTCCGGCATTCAATTCAGTTTGGAAGGGAATGCACCAAGAATCATTGCCGATTTGTTGGGTATAACCAAGGAGCGTACCGGTTTGGGGATTGACGATCGCCTGCCATGTAGAACCGGACAAGTGCAAGACATTACTATTCGATGCTGCCAATACCGGAATAATCGACAAGAAAAAGAGACTGGTTAAAATTGAAATTATACGCACTTTCTATTGATTGAGTTGGAGAGTCTTTATCATTCATAATTAAGACAATTCAGATGCAAAAAGACACATGATGGTTTGTTGTATATACCCAACTATTTACCTAATAGGTTTGGCTTCTGTAATTTGTTTATTATATGTATTTCAGCTTGTCTTCCGGCGACGGGTTCAGCGACACATGGAATACCGTATTACTCGTGCGCCGACCAGCTTCGAGGTACGGCCAGAAACTCTCCATGCAGGCATCAACATCCATACGCCCGTGTTTGTCGAACAGTTCGAGCATCCTCTGCCAATAGAGGATTTCGGCTTCATCCTTATCCACTTTCTCCTTGTTGTAGTACAGAGCCCCTCCGGGCGAGGAGCCCGATCTTATATTCGCAACCACTCCTTAGCCTGTTTTGCAAGGTTCAGAATCTCGATGCTCAGGGCTTTCAGCTCACGCGTCCGCTGTTCCAACATGGCGATCTGATGGGGTATTGCAATGTTGGAAAAGTGCGTATTTACGGTTTTTACAATCTGGTTGTAGTTATTTCCCAACTTCTGAAACTGGAAATAAAAGTCATTGAGTCGCGCGACGAACTGTACTTTCGAAGGGTCGCGGCGAATGACAATGAACTCCTCCTCGAAGATGCGTTTGACGATAAACCGGCTGCGGTTATGTTCCAATCCTGCTTTGCAGAGCAGTTCGTTGAAGCGAATGTTCTGCTCTTCATTAAGCCGGAAAGAGTACTTATGACTCGGCGTTGGGGGCTTCTTTCCGGTCTTGTCGGTCAGTTTTCGGTTTGTATCCATAATATCGGTAAAAAAAGGGTCGCGACTTGGGAGCGACCCCGGCCTCGCAGAGCGAGCACCTTTGTCGGACAAATGCCAATTTGTCGGACAAAGGTACAGCTCGCTACCCTCTGGCGAGGGTAAGAATCCGCGCCGGAGAATTACTGCCGAAAGTTTCGGAAGTCCTCCATGACGGGGCCTGAGGCCGGGTCGTTTCCGGGTGCAATATTACAACCGTCGGGCGCAGAAAAAAAGCCCGCCGAACGGACTGGAGCGGACAGTGGCGGACATCGGGACGGAAGCGTTTTACCCTGTTGTATATTGCGGCAGAAAGGAATTTTTCATTATTCGAATACTTGAATTTATAGCTCTCTGGCAACTTCTCCAACTTTATCTTCAGCGATAAATCCGGGGATGTACGGAAATAGAAAAATATAGATTTCCAGAAATCCGAATCGGAATATAAATAGCTATAAATATGGAAATTACCCTTTCTGCAAAACAATAAAAACCTCTAAATATCAAAAAATGATGGAATCAGCAAGTATTTCAATCTGCAACCAGAAAGACGGCGTAGGAAAATCGACTTTCACTGTACGCTCGCCAGTTACCTACATTACACTTTGAGGCATAACGTGCTTGTCGTAGACTGCGACTATCAGAGTTCAGATATGCGTGTCGTAGAGTCAATAGCCCGTTGGGTAGCGTCCAGGCGCAGAAAGCCTCCTTTTCCGACGGTAGCGTTCAGCAAAATGCCGGGGATGGAAATCCGCAAGGCTCGCCCCTCGGGCGATTCGCATGGCCTTGCGGATTTCCATCTCCGGCGTTTAATTCCCTGCCGGCGGAAAGAGATTACAAGGATATATCAGACTTTTTTGTTTTGAAGGGCGAGACGATATATGCTGTTCTCACATGGCTCCGTATCGTTTTTCCCAACTGTCTGCTATTTCTATACAGCCATAAATTTATCCGCCAGTTTCTCCTTGAGCATCTCCACTTCCCGGTCGATCATCGGCAGGGTCACCTTCGCATAGGTCTGCGTCGTGGTGATGCGTTTATGTCCCAGCATCTTCGAGAGCGTTTCCAGCGACACACCGTTCATCAGGCAGACCGTCGTGGCGTAGGTATGGCGCCCGACATGGAAGGTCAGTTTCTTGTCGATGCCGCATAAGGCGGCGATGCGCTTCAGGGAGCGGTCCACCGTATTCAGATGCGGCATGAAAGAAAAGACGCGCTCCGCACCATCGTACCGGCAGCGTTCCAGAATGGACAGGGCCGCAGGCAGCAGTTTGACGACATACTGCGTGTCCGTCTTGCAGCGGTTGCCTGTAACCCACCAGTCGCCGTGCGCATCCTGTTCGAACTGTTTCCAAGCAAGGGATTTCATATCCGCGTAGCAGATACCCGTAAAACAGGAGAAGAGGAACAGGTCGCGGATGATGCGCTGTTTCTTCGTGCGGAGCGCAGCGTGCTGAAGCGTGAGGATCTCTTCCTCGTTCAGGAAGGCACGTTCCGGCGTGGGTTCGTTGTAACGGTACGAGGCGAACGGGTTGCGGGGCATGATTCCGTCGTTGAAAGAGACCTTGACCACATTGATCAGGCAGTCCAGATAACGGCAGATGCTCGTGAGTTTAAGCGCCCGTTCCGTCTTCAGGTAGACATGGAACTGTTCGATGAACGACTGTTCCAGTTCGGCAAGGGCGATGTCGCTCACACGGTATTTCGCCGTAAGGAACGCCTGCAGGTGTTTCATCGTCGCAAGATAGCGGTACCAGGTGTTTTTCGAGCGGTCGACGCCGATACGCCCGTGCAGATCCTCCGTGAAACTGCGGAAAGTCTCCAGCAGGGTGCGGTAACGTTTTCCGAACCCCAGCCAGGCGTTCTTGACCTTCTCGGCTGTCACATAGCTTTCCCGATCGCGGATGTCCCGATAATGACGGTCGATTTGAGAGCGGATATCGTCCAGATACCGGTTGATACGGTCCGCTTCGAGGCTTCGGCCCTTGGCATGGCCGCCGCGGACTTCCCACAAACGCTCCGGAACCGTGAGCTTCGCACTGAACTGCGAAATCGTGCCGTTGACCGTGATGCGGCCCATGACAGGAACCGCCGACTGTGTTTTTTCCTTGTTCCTTTTCAGGTAGAACAGAACCTTGAACGTGCTGCGCATAAACTCTGCTTTTTAAGGGGTACAAAACTAATTTCAGCAGAGTCTCCGATCAAGATGAACGAAAATGCAATAGGCGGAAAATCACCGTTTTATGAAATGAGAGGCATTCCCGAACAAGGTAATGTTTTGGAAACCGAAACCTCGTTCGACGATGCCGCCGGCTGGCCATTCGAAAGCTTCTACAGGGCGAACCGAAACGAAAAACAGCCTGATTGTCAATACCACTGCGCTTATTTGCCCGTTTTGGGGATTTGTTGTACTTTTGTGGCCAAAAGTACCAAAAGCCTCCGCATGTCGTTCTTCGCGGGAGCGCCCTCTGGTCCGCGCTGAGCGGGTGCAGCAAGAACAAGACTTTGCAGCCTCCCGCTCCGGGCGTGCGTCCCCTCGGACACTCTTCATCCGCTCCGAACGATAATGCGGATCACTTCCGTTGCCAATGACAGCATTCGGGACGCTGCATTGTCAGGCTTGAATCTATGGCAGCTCCTCGGACGCTTTTTCCTCGCTCGAAATCAGTTCCGTCTGGTCGTATTTTACCTCGTAGTCGCCCTTTGCGTCGTCGTATTCGGCGACGGGACGTATCCGGATGCGGACCTCGAAACCCGGTTTGAAATCGAAGCCTTCGATCTCCCACGGGAACGGTTCCCAGCGCGGTTCGGTGTAGCGCATGTCCTTGATCCAATAACCGCTCGTCGCCGGACTGTCGGCGCGCCGGGAGGCGATGGTGACCTCGAACTCCGGACTGAACTGCAACGGATCTACATTCGACTGCATCGGCGTGCGCGAGATCGGCTTTTCCATCGTGTAGCGGTATCCGGGGCCGTCGGCCGGGGGATTGGGAACCGGGTCGATGCGGACAAGCATCTCGGTCTGATACCCTCTTTCGAACGTGAAGCCCTCGATGTGTGCCGTGGATATCTCCCACCCGGCATTCGGACCTGTCTTGAGGATGTAGGCGGGAACGTGGCCGAATCCCATGAAGATACCGGCGACGCCCTTTTCGGAGGCCACGGTCCATGTTTCGACGCGCGACTGGTCGTCGTCGTCACAACTGCCGAACGCAAGCGGCAGCAGAAGCAGCAGGAAGCAGCGTTTTTTCATAGGAGTTTGAGGTTTCCCTTAAAACGGCGGCAATGGCCTGATACTGCACGGGCTATGCATAAAAAAACGGACCGGAGTCCGTTTTTTTAGTTATGCCAGATAGCGTTCCGCGACGCTGATCAGAAATCCGACCAGCGCTCCGGCGGCGCCCGCTTAAAAAGCGGGTTTTAGGGCGCGAATGATAGGGAAGAAATGTTTCCGATCCGGTTCCGCGCCCGGACCCTCCTAAAGCCCGGCTCTTAGCCGGGTTATTTTGCAGCGCGTTTGCGGTCGTTCTCGTCGAGCAGGATCTTGCGCAGGCGCATCGAGTGCGGTGTAACTTCGACATACTCGTCGCCCTGAATGTATTCGAGGGCCTCCTCCAGCGTGAAGACCTTCGGCGGGGCGATCGACGTCTTGTCGTCGGAGCCCGAAGCGCGCATGTTGGTGAGCTGCTTGGCTTTGGTGACGTTGACCGTGATGTCGTTCTGGCGCGTATGCTCGCCGATGACCTGTCCGGCATAGACCTGCTCCATCGGGCTGATGAAGAAGCGGCCGCGGTCCTGCAGCTTGTCGATCGAGTAGGCGTAGGCCGTGCCGGTCTCGCCCGAGATGATCGAGCCGTTGGTGCGCATCTCGATCTCGCCGACCCACGGTTCGAACCCTTTCAGGCGGTGGGTCATGATGGCTTCGCCGGCCGTGGCGGTCAGCATGTTCGAGCGCAGGCCGATGATGCCGCGCGAGGGAATGTCGAATTCCAGACGCGTGCGTTCGCCGTCCGAGGACATGTTGGTCAGCGTGCCCTTGCGGCGCGTGGCGAGGTCGATCACCGTGCCCGAGTACTCCTCGGGGCAGTCGACGGTCATCTCCTCGATCGGCTCGCATTTCTTGCCGTCGATCTCCTTGACGATGACGTGGGGCTGGCCCACCTGCAGCTCGTAACCTTCGCGGCGCATGGTCTCGATCAGCACCGAGAGGTGCAGCACGCCGCGGCCGAAGACGTTGAACGAGTCGGCCGAGGGACCCGGGGTGACGCGCAGGGCGAGGTTCTTCTCCAGTTCGCGGTCGAGGCGCTCCTTGATGTGGCGCGAGGTGACGTATTTGCCGTCCTTGCCGAAGAAGGGCGAGTTGTTGATCGTGAAGAGCATCGACATCGTGGGTTCGTCGATGGCGATGGGGGGCAGCGGTTCGGGATTCTCGTAGTCGCAGACGGTGTCGCCGATCTCGAAGCCCTCGATACCCATGATGGCGCAGATCTCTCCGCAGGGAACCTCCTCGACCTTCTTCTTGCCGAGGCCCTCGAAGACCATCAGCTCCTTGATGCGGGTCTTCTGCATCGTCACGCCGTCGCGCTTGGCCAAGGTGACCATCTGGCCCGATTTGAGCGATCCGCGCGTGACCTTGCCCACGGCGATACGGCCCGTGTAGGCCGAATATTCGAGCGACGTGATGAGCATCTGCGGCGTGCCCTCGACGATGGTCGGTTCGGGAATCTCGTCGATGATGGCTTCCAGCAGCGGCACGATCGAATCGGTCGGTTCGTTCCACTTGTGCGACATCCAGCCCTGCTTGGCCGAGCCGTAGATGGTTTTGTAGTCGAGCTGCTCCTCGGTGGCGTCGAGCGAGAACATCAGGTCGAAGACCTGCTCGTTGACCACTTCGGGGCGGCAGTTGGGCTTGTCGACCTTGTTGACCACCACGATGGGCTTCTTGCCCAGCGCGAGGGCCTTTTGCAGCACGAAGCGCGTCTGGGGCATCGTGCCCTCGAAAGCGTCGACGAGCAGCAGCACGCCGTCGCACATGTTCAGCACACGTTCGACCTCGCCGCCGAAGTCGGCGTGGCCCGGGGTGTCGATGATGTTGATCTTATAGTCCTTGTAGATGACCGAAACGTTCTTCGAAAGGATCGTGATGCCGCGTTCGCGTTCCAGATCGTTGTTGTCCAGTATGAGTTCGCCGGTCGGCTTGGCGTTGTCGCGCAGGATGTGTCCTGTCAGAATCAGTTTGTCTACGAGTGTGGTCTTGCCGTGGTCGACGTGGGCAATAATCGCAATATTGCGCAGTTTTTGCATAGAAATGTATTTTGTGGTGCAAAGGTAACAAATTCTCGGGAAATTATACTAATTTTGCTCGATTCCTAAAAAAGTTAAATAATGGAACCTCTCTTCAATGTCCGCTCCCAGAGCGAGATTTACATCGGTCCCGTGAAAGATATCCTTCCCGGAGTACTTCCCGAAGGGCGCGTGGTGGTGGTCTCGGACTCCTCGATCGACCGGCTGTACCACCCGATGCTGGAGAAATACGACTCCGTGCTGATCGGTCTGGGCGAGAGCATCAAGACCCTGCAGACTGTCGAGACGATCTACCGCCGATTCATCGAACTGGGCGTGGACCGTTCGACCTTCGTGCTGGCCGTCGGGGGCGGTATCGTCACCGACGTGGCGGGGTTCGCCGCTTCGACCTACATGCGCGGGCTGAAATTCGGGTTCGTCTCGACGACGCTGCTGGGGCAGGTCGACGCATCGGTCGGCGGCAAGAACGGCGTGAATGTCGACGGATACAAGAATATGGCCGGGACCTTCACCCAGCCGCAGTTCGTGATTTGCGATCCCGGGATGCTGCGGACGCTTCCCGACCGGGAGTTCCGCGCGGGGCTGGCCGAGGTGGTCAAAGCCGCCATCATTGCCGATGCCGACCTGTTCGAACGCATCGAGGGAACGACTTTCGAGGCGCTGCGTGCCGATACGGACCTGCTGACCGATGCCGTTTCGGCGGCGATACGGGTCAAGGCCGACATCGTCGAGCGCGACGAGCGCGAATCGGGCGACCGCCGCAAGCTCAACCTCGGGCACACGCTGGCCCACGCCATCGAGAAATGCTCCAACCGCATGAACCACGGCGAGGCGGTGGCCGTCGGCACGGCGCTGATCGCCGGGGCCGCGGTGAAGCTGGGGGTATTGAAAGCGGAAGACCGCGACCGCATCGTGGCGGTGCTTACGAAGCTGGGCTTCGGCCTGACGCCTCCGGTGGAGGTGCGGCGTCTGCTGAAAGAGGTCGTCAAGGACAAGAAAAACGAGGACGGCATGCTGCGGATCGTCCTGCCGGTGGGCATCGGGGACTGCGAGGTAAGGCCCATGACGCCCGGGGAGTTCGCGGCGTTGTTCATTTAAAAAAATCCGGTCGATTCCGACCGGATTTTTCTTTTTATTCCTGATAGCGTTTTCGGAGGCTCTCCGCGTAGGCTTCCCAGTCCGTAACGGGCTTCCGGGCCACGCACGAATCGACGGCGGCACGGGCTACGGCCGGGGCGATGGTGCACAGCAGCCGCGGATCGAGCGGCTTTGGAATCAGGTAGTTGCGTCCGAATTCGAGCTTCTCGACCCCGTAGGCCCGCAGGACCATGGCCGGAACCGGCTCGCGGGTCAGCTCGGCCAGCGCATGCGCGGCGGCGAGCTTCATCGCCTCGTTGATCTTCGTGGCCCGCACGTCGAGGGCGCCGCGGAAGATGTAGGGGAAGCCCAGCACGTTGTTGACCTGATTGGGGTAGTCCGAACGCCCCGTGGCGAAGATGATGTCGGGACGCGAGGCCATCGCCTTGTCGTAGGAAATCTCGGGATCGGGGTTGGCCAAGGCCATTACGATCGGGTTTTCGGCCATCGTGCGCAGCATCTCGGGCGTCAGCGTGTCGGCTTTCGAAACGCCCAGAAAGACGTCGGCGCCCTGCACCGCTTCGGCCAGCGTCGAAATGCGCCGCGTGGTGGCGAGCTCGCGCTTGACGGCGTTGATGTCTTCGCGGTAGACGGTGACGACGCCCTGACTGTCGCAGAGCACCACGTTCTCCTGACGGATGCCGAGCTCGATGAACAGCCGTGCGCAGGCAATGGCGGCGGCTCCCGCGCCGTTGACCACCACGCGCATCCGGTCGAGCTGCTTGCCCGCGATCTTCGCGCCGTTCAGAAGGGCTGCGGAGGAGATGATCGCCGTTCCGTGCTGGTCGTCGTGCATCAGCGGAATGTCGAGTTCGTCGCGCAGGCGCCTCTCGATCTCGAAGCACTCCGGGGCCTTGATGTCCTCGAGGTTGATGCCTCCGAAAGTGGGGGCGATGGCCTTCACCGTGCGGATGAACTCCTCGGGATCGGTCGTGTCGACCTCGATGTCGAAGGCATCGACCCCGGCGTAGGTCTTGAAGAGCATGCTCTTGCCCTCCATGACGGGTTTGGCGGCCAGCGGGCCGATGTTGCCCAGTCCGAGCACGGCCGTACCGTTCGAGATCACGGCCACGAGGTTGCCCTTGTCGGTGTATTTGTAAACGTCGTCCGGGTTGTCGGCAATGGCCCGCGAAGGAGCCGCCACGCCGGGCGAATAGGCCAGCGACAGGTCGTACTGCGTATGGTAGGGTTTTGTCGGGACGATCCCGATCTTACCGGGACGGCCTTCGCTGTGGTAGCGCAGCGCCGCGTCGTCGAGTTGCGTTTTTGTGCTCATCTCTCTCATTTTCCGTTAGTAACCTAATAGTCTTAACGCAAATATAGCACAAAAATTGCTCCGATCTTAACTTTTTTTAGAATTTTCTGAAATTATTTTAGAAATAAAACCGCACTCCGCCCCCGAACTGAATGCGGAAGATGCCCGCCAGATTCAGTTCGAAGCCGTCGCCCACGTCCGGCGAGCCGACGATCAGCCATTGTCCGCTCACGCCGGCCGAAAGCCCGAGGTGGCGTGTCAGCATGAATTCGACCGAGGCCGATTCGTGGATGCCGACTCCGCCCCGGCTGCCGCGCACGTCGCCGTAACCCCGGACGTAACGTCCGTAGCCGATGCCGGCGCTTTCGCGGAAGAGCCACCGGCGGCCCGCCCGCTGCCGGGCGACGAATTCCGGGGCGATGTAGTGCAGGCGCGTCGTGCGTTCGAAGCCGTTGCGCTCGGCCGAGATGAATCCGCCCGAGTAGATCACGCCGACGCCGAATCCCCGCCGCGAGGTCCAGTTGTAGCCTGCCGTGATGTCGTGCCCTTCGTTCAGGGAACCCGAGGTGCTCTCCTTGAAATACAGGGTCGAGAGGACCGCCGTGTAGCCCGCGTTGACGAAAAATGTGTGCTGCGACCTATGGCGCGGGGCGAGGTGGCGCATGCGTTTGGTCTGCACCGGGGATATTCCCGCGCCGTATTCCGGGGTGGTTGTGCCGGAGGGCGGCGTTTCGGCGCGGAGGCCGGCGATGCAGCCCGGGACCAGCAGCCATGCCGTGGTCAGGAAGAGCAGTCGCCGGAAAGCGCGGTTTTTATCGTTCATCTCCGTTCGGGGTTTATCAGAAATAGAACCGCAGTCCGCCGTTCATGGAAATATGCGTGATGCCCGCCTTGTCGTCAGGGGCGTACTCCTCGGTCAGGTAATCCATCGTGCTGAAACGTGTGCTGTAACATCCGACACCGATGCCGATGCCGATGGACGGGGCGATCTTATATTCGAACCCGAGGTCCGCATGGTAGCCGAACCCGCCGCAGCTAATCGCTACTCCCGAGAATTTCTCGCTGTAACGAGTGTAGCCTATACCTGCCGATACATGGAAAATCCATTTGTCTTGCCGGTCCAGCGAACAGCGGGTGACGAACTCCGGCGCTATATAATGCAGGCGGACACTGGAGTTGACACTTTCGTATTTGTAGGAGGAGAAATATCCCGCATAGCGCAGTCCGAATCCGATCCCGCTGCGTCCGGTCCATTGGAAGACGCCGTTGAGTTCGAGACCCTGCTTCGGGTTGCCCGTGGTGCCTTCGGGAATGTAGTATTTGCTGGTGACGAATCCGTAACCGGCGTTGAGCATCAGCACGCAGGGCTTGCGGTCGAACTCGGCCGGAATCCGGTTGGTTATCACGGTGTTGGCCGGGATGCCGAAATAGTGCGCGCGGTAGACCTGCATCGCGGTATTGCGCTGGCAGGACTCCTTGTAGACCGAGTCGGGCATCAGCAGGATGTCGCCGGCGATCTGGTGGCACGAACTGCCGAACGCCGTCGGCTCCTTGTGCCAAGTCAGGACCAGTCCGTTGCCGCCGGCCTTGTTGGCCTCGTCCTTGGCCCGCTGCAGGACCTCCGGATAGCTGCACTTGGTCGACATGCCGTTGTCGCGGACTTCGACCTTGCCCAATACCTCGGCCCGTTCGGGCAGGGTGTCGGTGATGTAGTAGACCAGCACGTTCGCGTCGGCGGGGCGCGCCGGGTGGCTTTTCTGGATGCTGGTGTAGATCTTGGGTGCGCAGCCGACGCTTTGCAGCAGCAGGGCGACGGCCGAGAGGCGCAACAGGGGGAGGAGGACGCGTTTGGGATTCATAAAGGGTTGGGATTGATGGGGTATCGGGTTTTCCGCGGTCAGAAGAGTGACGCCTCTCCGTCGCGCGGGTGGGTGAATCCGAGGTGCTCGTAGGCCAGCGGCGTCGCCTCCCGGCCGCGGGGCGTGCGCTTGAGGAAGCCCTCCTTGATGAGGAACGGTTCGTAGACCTCCTCGATCGTCCCGGCCTCTTCGCCCACGGCCGTAGCCACGGTGTTGAGGCCCACGGGGCCGCCGTTGAATTTCTCGATGATGGCCCCCAGTATCTTGTTGTCCATCTGGTCCAGACCCCGCGAGTCGATGTTCAGCGCCGCGAGGGCGATGCGCGTGATCCCGAGGTCGATATGCCCCTCGCCCTTGACCATGGCGAAGTCGCGGACGCGCCGCAGCAGGGCATTGGCGATACGCGGCGTGCCGCGCGAACGCAGGGCCACTTCGTGGGCCGCGTCGTCGTCGATCGAGACGTCGAGGATGCGGGCCGAGCGTTTCACGATACCGGCCAGCACCGGGGCGTCGTAGTATTCCAAGTGGCAGGTGATGCCGAAGCGCGCCCTCAGGGGCGAGGTCAGCAGGCCGCTGCGCGTCGTGGCGCCGATCAGCGTGAAGGGCGCCAGCTCGATCTGGATCGAACGGGCCGAGGGCCCCTTGTCCAGCACGATGTCGATCTTGTAGTCCTCCATCGCCGAGTAGAGGTACTCCTCGACGATCGGGCTGAGGCGGTGTATCTCGTCGATGAAGAGCACGTCGCCGGGGTTGAGGTTGGTCAAAAGGCCCGCCAGATCGCCCGGCTTGTCCAGCACGGGGCCCGACGTGAGCCGCAGTTGCGCCCCCATCTCGTTGGAGATGATGTTGGCAAGGGTGGTCTTGCCCAGTC
The DNA here is from genome assembly GCF_900083545.1 of Alistipes provencensis. NCBI lineage: Bacteria > Pseudomonadati > Bacteroidota > Bacteroidia > Bacteroidales > Rikenellaceae > Alistipes > Alistipes provencensis. The sequence goes on from NZ_LT559262.1 coordinate 2,354,591, forward strand.
CCGGGGGACCGTGCAGCAGCACATGGTCGAGCGAGTCGCCGCGCATGAGCGCCGCCTTGATGAAGATACGGAGATTCTCGACGATCTTGTCCTGACCGGAGAAGTTTTCGAGCTCCTGCGGCCGGATTTTGTTTTCGAATTCGAGATCGCTTTCGGTGTTGCGTACGATAGACATAATGCAAAGATAACGATTTTCGGCAAATGTACGCTGTCCCGCCCTAAAAACAATGCATCCGGAAGCCATAGCTTCCGGATGCAGGTTCGGGAGGGGCAGGATCAGCTCAGCCGGACGGTCTTTTTCAGGCGGATGTCCTCGCTCGAGGCGCCGATGCGGATTTCGAATTCGCCCGGCTCGACGGTCCAGTTCATGTTGCTGTCGAGCAGTTCCAGATGCGAGGGCCTGACCTCGAAGCTGACGGTTTTCGTCTCGCCCGGTTCGAGCGTCACGCGCTCGAAGCCCCGCAGGACCGATTCGTAGGTCACCACGCTCGAGAATTTGTCGCTGATGTAGAGCTGCACGACCTCGTCGCCGCGGCGGTCGCCCGTGTTGGTCACCTCGCAGCTCACGCGGAACGACCCCTGCGTGCACGACGGTTCGGGGGTGATTTGCAGGTTCTTATAGGCGAACGTCGTGTAGCTCAGCCCATAGCCGAAGGGGTAGATCGACCCCAGCACGCGGGTCACGCCGCCGCCGTTGGGGCCCTTGCGGGGCTGTGCGCCGTGGGAACCCTTCTTGTAGGGGAAGTTCAGTTCGATCTGTCCGGTGCTCCGCGGGAAGGTGATCGTGAGTTTGCCGCCCGGGTTGTAGTCGCCGAAAAGGGTCTCGGCGATGGCCGTGCCGCCCTCGACCGAGGGGAACCATCCTTCGAGGATGGCCGGGACGTTCTGCGCCGCCCAGTTGACGGTCAGCGGCTGGCCGTTGATGAGCACCAGCACCACGGGGACGCCCGTGGCGTGGAGCGCTTCGAGCAACTGCTGCTGGCGTCCGGGAAGCTCGAGCGAGGTGCGCGAATGGCTCTCGCCCACGCGCTCGTCGTCCTCGCCCAACACGGCGACGATCACGTCGCAGCCTGCGGCCTGCTTCACCGCCTCGTCGATGCCGGCCTGCTCGGCGGCCGTGAGGGGCGTCATGGTCAGTTCCGAATCGGGGAATCCGGCGTCCACGACGTCGCATCCCTTGGCGTAGCGCACCTCGGCGTCCTTGCCTAAATAGTTGCGGATGCCGTCGAGGACGGTGACGGTCGGAAGGTCGTTGGGCCCGTAGCGGCTGATCATGAAATTATCCTCGTCGGCCAGCGGCCCGGCGACCAGCACGCGGGTGGTCTTTTTCTTGTCGAGGGGCAGGGTCTTGTCCTCGTTCTTGAGCAGCACGAGCGACTGGCGCTGGATGTCGAGCACGAAATCGCGGTGTTTGTCGGCTCCGGCCTTGGCCACGGCCTCCTTGGGATCGTTATAGGGGTCGTCGAAGAGCCCGAGGCGGAATTTTACCCGCAGGACCTCGCGCACGCGCTGGTCCACGACGTCCATCGAAAGGCGGCCTTCCCGGACGAGCTTGCGCACCGGGAGGATGAACCGCGCCGGGGGCGAGAAGTTCGTGCGCACGTTCAGGCCCGCTTCGAGCACCTGCCGCACGGCATCGTCGTAAGTCTCGGCCACGGCGTGCTTGGTGTGGACATACTCCACGGCCTCGCTGTCGCTGACCACATAGCCGTCGAAACCGTATTCGTGGCGCAGCAGGTCGGTGAGGAAATAGCGGCTGGCGGTCACCGGGACGCCGTCCCAGTCGTTGTAGCTGCTCATGACGCCCATCGGTTTGGATTCGCGGATCACGCGGCGGAACGGGTAGAGGTACATCTGGTGGAGTTCGCGCGGGGCGATGTGGGGGTCGGTGCGGCAGTTGCCGTCGCGGCCGCCCTTGGGGACACTGTAAGCCGCATAGTGTTTGAGCGTCGAGGCGACGCCCTGCGACTGGATGCCGCGGACCATCTCCACGCCCAGTTCGGCGATCAGGAACGGGTCTTCGCCGTAACACTCCACGACACGACCCCAGCGGGGATCGCGCGCCACATCGAGGATCGGTGCGTAGACGTTCTTATAGCCCAGAACTTTGGCTTCGAGTCCGGCGATCTCGCCGGCCCGGTGCACCAATGCCCGGTTCCATGTCGAACCGATGGCGATGGGCGCCGGGAGCGGCGTGGCGCGGCTGTGGTTGAGGCCGTGGATGCCCTCGTTGGTGAATTCCACGGGGATGCCCAGCCGGGTCTGCTCGACGAACCACCGCTGGATGGTGTTCTTCGCCTCGACGTGGCCCGTGTAGTCGGAGACCAGATGCGGCGTCGTGCGCAGGCACTTGCCCACGCCGTTGAGCATCTCGTCGATGTTGGCGATGCCGTCTTTCCAGACCTCGTTCTTCCACCCTGCGGTGGGCAGCGAGTCGCGCAGCACGCGGCCGTAGCCGTAGAGCGTGGCCAACTGGCAGCTCTTCTCCTCGAGGGTCATCCGGCCGAGCAGGTCCTCGACGCGTTCGTCGAGACTGCGCGAGGGGTCCTCGAAGGGGTCCATGCGGCCGTTCTTGTTGAAGTCGATCCAGCCTTTGTGGTAAATCGTCTTCGGTGTCGTCTTCTGCGCCGCGGAGACCGTCGCGGAGACGGCGGCTGCGAACAGCAGGATTGCAACAGGGAGTTTCTTCATCTTTTCGGGGGTTTCGGTTTTAACTTCAAAGATACGTTTCCGAAGCCAAAATTACAAACGATCGGCCGCCGGGATTGAACCGATCGTACAAATTTCCGGGACGATCGTCCGAAAGCGCGCGCCGGGCGCAAAAAAAGCCCGGTCCGCACAATCGCGGACCGGGACAGGCTCTGCCTCCGGGAGTGGCTACTTCTCCTGCGGCAGATTCTTTGCGTTGTCTGTTACTTCTCGGATTCGTCGAATTCGAGTTTGATCTCCTTGTCGCCGTTCTCGCGGGTCGGCAGGAGCAGGTTGATGCCCTTCATGCCTTCCAGCTCGGCGGCGATGTCCGTGAGGTCGAACGACACATAGAAACCGCAGTCGTAACCGCCGGCGTCGCCTCCCGCATCGTGGCGCACCACGACGTCGAGATACCCCTCGGCACTCTCCTTGAATTCAGTCGTTCCCGACTTGTCCACGGCCAGCGTGAACGTGTGTTTGCTGTTGTCGTTGGCGGCGTAGAGCGCGTAGAAAGTCAGCCACTCGTTCGAGAGGTTGAACATCCCCTCCTTGAAGCCCGTCTTGGCCGTGCCCAGCTCCTCGAGCTCCTCGGCCGTGTTCACGACCTGCGCCTTGCCGGTGAAGATTTCGTCGACGGCGTAAAGCGCGATGTTGTAGTCGTAATCGGGCACGCTCTCCTTCAGAAGGTTGAACCAGATGATCGCGCGCTGGCGCTCCTTGCCCCTGTAGTTCGGAACGCGGGTCTTGTCGCTCGGGTAGAGCTTCTCGCCGTTGTCCCGCTGGAAATAATAGTCCGTACTGGCTTCGCCCGCTTCGCCTCCGATGGTGTGGACGGTCGTGATGAGCGGCGTGTATCTCGGATAATCGCCGTCGGTGTCGTCGTTGCAGGAAGTAAACGCGAGGACGGCCATAGCCGCGATAAGGAATAAACCGATTTTTTTCATATTTTCCATATTTTATGTTACCTTTCGCTCTTAAAACGTCCGGCAGGGCGAAATACTGCATGTGAAATAAAAAAATTTCACCCCGTGCAGTCTTTTGGCTCCTGCTGCATTTATATAAGTGAACTGGTAATGCCAATGGAGGAACAGATACTGGCCGAAGGGTGCAGAAAGGGGGACGATACGGCCCGCAGAGAGCTGTACGACCGCTATGCAGGCCGTTTGCTGGCAATCTGTATGCGCTACTCCGGAGACCGATCCACGGCCGAAGACCTGCTTCACGACGCATTCCTGAAGATATACGGAGCCTTCGACCGGTTCACCTACCGCGGACCCGGATCGCTCAGGGCGTGGATCGAACGCATTACCGTGAACGTGGCGCTCGAATGGATACGCAGCCGGAACAAGCTGGGAAGCGTGACGCTCGACGAGGGAAAGGCCGCGGCGGAGGTCGCCGAGCCCGACGTGTCGGAGATGGCACGGGTCCCGCGCGACGTGCTGATGCAGTTCGTGAGCGAGCTGCCCGAGGGTTACCGGGCGGTGTTCAACCTCTACTGCATCGAGGAGTATTCTCATCGGGAGATTGCCCGAATGCTGGGGATCAACGAGAAAAGCTCCTCCTCGCAGTTGTTCCGCGCCCGGGCCATGCTGGCCCGCAGGGTCAGGGAGTATTTGGATACGCACTGATTTCATGCGGGTCCGGCGGATGGCGGTGAAAGGAAACGGAATAAGGTATGGCGCGAATCCGCCAAACCCGCACGAGGGCGTTAAAACGCTCGGTTTGGAGAGACAATCCCTCTAAATCTCCCTTTGGGAAGGGAGACTTTGGAAAAAAGGTTAGTCGTTCGGCAATATGCCGAACTTAGAGATGAACAGTTATGAAACAAGATAAAGATTGGACCGATGTCATGCGGAGCGCGCTCCGGGACGCTGAACTTCCACCCCCGGCGGGTGGTTGGGAACGTCTGGAGCGTGAACTGGGCGGTGCGGCCCCGGAGCTGCGGGCTTCGGAGCCGACGGCGCCCCGCGGTTCCGTGTGGCGGATCTATTGGCCGCGGATTGCTGCCGCTGCCGCTGTCGTTCTGCTCGGCGTCGTTGCAGGTGATTATATGCTCCGGCCGGACAAGGCGTTGGAAAATGATGGGAATGTTATCGCATCGACAGTGGAAGAGGACGCAACCGCGGTAACCATGCCGCAGCCGCATGAAGCGGAATCCATACAGGAGGCGCTCGCGCAGGCTGTGGGGCTCGCTTCCGAGCGGACGGCGGCTCCTGCCGCAAGGCAGACGGCGCTGCTCGCTGCGGCGGTGAAGCCCGCGGCGGAAACGACGACGGGAGCGGTGACGGAACGGATGTCCGTTGCTGAGACGGCGGCCGAAACCTCCGGAGATGCCGTTGCCGACCGGGTTTCCGCGAAGCAGGCGACTGTTGAGGAGACTTCGCAGCCGGAGGCGGAAACGACGGCAGAAGCGGAGCCGAAGCGCCCTGCGACCCGCTCGACGGCCGGAGTGTCCGCTCGGACGGCGTATTACGACGAGCCGCTCGAGGCCTACAAGCCCCCGCGCAGGAAAGCCTCGATATCGGCCTTTGCAGGCGGTGCCGTGTCGGGCGGTACCGGCGGGGATGCCGCTGCGCCGCGGATGTACTCGTCGGTGACGAACGACGTTTCGTCGGTGGTCGGGAACGGCGACAACCTGTCGCTCATGGCGCGCGGCGAGTACAGTGAAAACTCGTTCCGCCACCACCAGCCGCTGAGTTTCGGAATCTCCGTGCGGAAAGAGTTCGCACACGGACTCTCGCTCGAAAGCGGTGTGAACTACACGCTGCTGCGTTCGGATGTGACGGTCAAATACTCCTCGGAGGATGTGAGCCAGAAACTCCATTTTATCGGCATCCCCCTGCGCATGAACTGGCAGTTTCTCGAACGCGGAAGGTTCTCATTATATATAGGTGCGGGCGGCATGGTCGAAAAATGCGTCTCGGCCAAGTTCGGCTCGAAGTCCATGGACGAACCCGGCGTGCAGTGGTCGGCCCTCGCGGCGGTCGGTGCGCAATACCGGTTGGGCGGCATGGTCGGGCTCTATTTCGAACCCGAAGGGTCCTATTATTTTACGGAAACCGACCTGAAAACGGCGCGTACGGATTCTCCCCTTACACTGACCCTGAGGTTGGGCGTACGTCTCTCGTTTTAAATAAAATCGCAAATCGCACATTTATTGCATGAGGGAAGTTCGCACGGAGCGTGTGGGCTTCCCTTTTCATGCTGGGCCGAATGCTCTACGTTTGTGACTAAAAGTGCTATTTTTTATTGTCCGAATGAAATTTGTTACTATTTTTGTTGGATAAAAGAATGCCAACCGATCCCATACGACAAAAAAGAAAAAGCACAAGTACGGCTTTTCGCACTTGTGCCTGAGTAGTCCCGACGGGAATCGAACCCATATCGTAAGAACCGGAATCTTATATTCTATCCATTGAACTACGGGACCGGGAGTGCAAAGATGCAAAAAAAATATTAATTATACGAAAAAAAATGCGGGAAAAGCAGAATAATTGGCAAAGAATCGAGGCTGTGATCAAATGGGCGAATATGTCGACGAACTATTTCGCGCGGCATATCGGCCTTGCGCGAGGGGAAAATCTTTACCAGATCAAACGGGGCAACAACGGCATTTCGTTCGATGTCGCCGACCGGATCGTTGCTAAATTTCCTCAGGTCGACAAGTTGTGGCTGCTGACGGGCGAAGGACAGATGTTCGCCGACGAGCGCACGCGCGGCCCCCAGATCCCTTTTTACGACGTGGATGTCGAGCACGGGCTGGAACATCTCGAGCATCTCGAATCCGAGAGCAACCTGATCCTGCCCCCGGTGGGGGCGTGCGACTTGGCGATGAGCTACACGGGCCGTGCGATGGGTTCGCTGGTGCCTCCCGGGACGGTGGTGCTGCTGAAAGCCGTGGACCGGGATGCGATTATTCCGGGGGGTGAATATGCGATTGTCTCCCGAAAAATTGTAACTTTGCGGATAGTTCGGGCCGCCGACGAGGAGGACAAAGTCCGTCTGGTGGCCGGGGATCGTGAAAATTATGACGACATTCTGTTGAATGTCAATGATATAGTAGCGGTCTACAAAGTAAAGGGCAAATTGATAATAAACAGTTAAAGCGTATGTTTTCAGGCATCGTGGAACGCACGGCGGAGGTTGTGGCGATCCGGACGGACCGTCAGAACAAGGATTTTACCCTGCGTGCGGATTTCTGCAAGGAGTTGAAAATCGATCAGAGCATAGCACATAACGGCGTATGTTTGACAGTTGTGGACATCACGGAGGACACCTACACCGTGACGGCCATGAAGGAGACCCTCGACCGCAGCAACCTCGGGCTGCTGCGCGAGGGCGATCTGGTCAACCTCGAACGCTCGATGAAGCCCGATGCCCTGCTGGACGGGCACATCGTGCAGGGACACGTCGACCAGACGGCCGTCTGCACGGCCAAAGAGGACGCCGACGGCAGTTGGTACTTCACGTTCGAGTACGAGCCGCAGGGCGAGGGGCTGTGTACGGTCGAGAAGGGCTCGGTGACGGTGAACGGCGTGAGTCTCACGGTCTGCGACTCGAAAGAGTCGTCGTTCCGCGTGGCGATCATTCCCTACACCTTCGAGCATACGAATTTCTGCCGGATCGATGTGGGATCGGTGGTGAACCTCGAGTTCGACATCGTGGGCAAGTACATCGCCCGGCTGATGAAAAACTACATGAAGTAAACCCGAATTTATGGTGTACATCAAAACGAAAGAGGGGGCGTCGCTGTGGATAGCCCTGCTCGCCGCGGTCATCGTGGCCGTGGGCATGACGCTGCTGGACGTCGTGTGGTGGATCACGCTCTGTGCGTCGGCCGGCGTGTTCGTCGTCGTGGCGCTCGCGGCGCTGTTCATCATCCGCAAGTATGTGGCCTACAAGCTCAAACCGATCTATTCGATCGTGCTTTCGCGCGATGTGCACACCAACGAGATCTTCTCGGAACTCAAGGACAAGCGGGTCGAGAACATCGGCGAGGAGCTCACGGCGTGGGCCGATACCAACGACCGGGAGATCGCCCGGCTGAAGGAGGCCGAGTGTTTCCGCAAGCAGTATCTGGGCAATGTGGCGCATGAGCTGAAAACCCCTATTTTCAATATTCAGGGGTACATTTCGACCCTGTTGGACGGCGGGCTGGAGGACGAGCTGATTAACCGCAAGTACCTCGAACGTGCCGAAAAGAGCATCGACCGCCTGATAAACATCGTCAACGACCTCGACACCATTTCGAAGCTGGAGAGCAGCATGAACAAGCTCAATCTGGAGAAGTTCGACGTCGTGGCGCTGGCCAAGGAGATTGCCGAGCAGGCCGAGATGGAGGCCGACAGGAAGGGGATCAAAATCACGGTCAAAGGGGCCGAGAACCTGCCTTCGCCCTTCTGGGTGCTGGCCGACAAACATTATATCGGTCAGGTCTTCGTCAACCTCATCATCAACTCGGTGCGTTACGGCAAGGAGGGCGGCATGACGCGCATCCATTTCCGCGACATGCTCGACAAAATATTGGTGGAGGTCGAGGACAACGGTTCGGGAATTGGCAAGGAGGACCTGCCGCGCGTCTTCGAACGCTTCTACCGCACGGACAAGGGCCGTTCGCGGGAGCAGGGCGGCACGGGGCTCGGACTGGCCATCGTCAAGCACATCGTCGAGGCCCACGGGGAGCGGATCACGGTCCGCAGCGAACTGGGAGTGGGCAGCACCTTCTCCTTCACGCTGAAAAAAGTGAACCTGCAGGAGGTAAAGTAAGGTTAAAGGTGAAAGGCTTGGGCCGAAACCCCGATCGAAAGTCCGGCCGATATTTTGAGCGATATTCCGGTTAAGAACCCGGTTGCGTTGCGACAAGCCCCTCCCGAGGGCCGTTTAAGAAACGGCTTTTAAGTGGTGGAAGCGCAGACCGGATTGGAAGGTCAACACCCATGCATCGCCCCTAAAGCCCGGCTCTTAGCCGGGGGGGGGCAGACTTGTAAACGCCGCCGAAGGCGGCGAGTACGGCGGTCGGGAGCGAGAGCTGGATGAACAATGTATAAACTTAGATAAATGATACTAATGTCACAATCGCTGTCCGTTGTCTGGGATTTCGACCCGGTGTTCTTCACCATCGGGTCGCTGGACATCCGGTATTATGGCCTGATGTGGGCTCTGGCCATCCTGATCGGCGCCAAATTCTTCGATAACTTCGTCAAGCGCGAAGGACTCCCGCAGAAGGTCTCGGAGTCGATATTCATCTACGGAACGCTCGCCACGATCCTCGGCGCCCGGCTGGGCCACTGCCTCTTTTACGACACGATGGAGTACCTCTCGAAGCCGTGGACCATCATCACGGGCTTCCGCGACGGCGGCATGGCCAGCCACGGTGCGGCCATCGGCCTGCTGATCGGGCTGTGGCTCTTTTCGCGCAAGAACAAGCTCCCTTACATCTGGTCGCTGGACCGCATCATGATTCCGGTGGGCATCGGCGGTGCGATCGTGCGGCTGGGCAACCTCTTCAATTCGGAGATCTTCGGGCAGGCGACCACGCTGCCTTGGGGCTTCGAGTTCGTGCGTTCGCACAAATGGGTCGCCGAGTTCGCGCCCGCGGCCGTGCATCCGACGCAGATTTACGAGGCGCTGTGCTATCTGGCGACCTTCGGGATTCTCTGCTGGCTCTACTATAAGAAAGACATGGCGCGTCGCCGTCCGGGCATCCTCTTCGGGATCGGTCTGATCGGCACATTCCTTACGCGCTTCTTCATCGAATACATCAAAACCGAGCAGGAACCTTTCGAACTGGGATGGACGCTCGACATGGGCCAGTGGCTCAGCATTCCCTTCATCCTGCTGGGTATCTATATGATCTGGCGGGGTCTTACGCGGCCCGAGACGGTTCCGGAACCGGTCGTCCCGGCGCCGAAAGCGCATACTGCTCCTAAAAAGAAGAAAAAATGAACGGTACACCGATGACGGAACAGGTCGGCAGACTCGTAGGCAATCTGTTGGCCGGAGGCGGGGAGGTATTCCTGCCGGGGGTGGGGTCGCTCTATACCGAGCGGCGGCCTGCCCGACGGATCGACAGGCGCACCGTGCAGCCCCCTTACCGCGTGGTGTCGTTCACCTCGCAGGAGCGGGGAGCGTCGCTGGTCGATGAGATCGCCCGTGTCATGCGGGAGGGCGGGGAGGCCCCCGAAGCCGATCCGCAGGCCGCGGCGCAGGAGGTTTACGACCGCTGGCTCGCCCGTGCGCAGGAGGCTAACCTGCTGACCGTCGAGGGTGTCGGTGTATTGGCATTCAAGAATTTCACGCCCGACGAAGCGTTCGAGCGGCGCCTGAACCCCCAAGGCCGGGAGCCCGTGAAGATACGCGCCCCGCGCCGTTTCGACTGGGCCTTGTGGCTGGGCGTTGCGGCCATTGTGATTGCGCTGGTTTACGGAGGACGGGAGTTCCTGATGCTCTCCGGGGAGCCGGAGACCGTTGTGGCTGAAACCGTTGCGACGGAGAGGACGGACTCGCTCGCTCCGGTCGAGTCGCCCGATGCGCTGGCCGAGGCTCCGCAGGCGGAACTGCCGGCGGCGGGGGAGGAGTTCCCGCAGCCGTCCGACACGGCATCGCCCGGAGCATCTGTCCCTGTGCAGGCGGACACGGCGGAGGCGCAGGACGGGGAACCGATGTCGTTGCTTTCGGGACGCAGTTATGTGGTGCTGGGCGTTTTCAGCACGACCGAAAATGCCCGACGCGCCCTGCGGGAGATCGCGGCCAAGGAGCCGGCATTCCGCTGCCGGATTTACCGTTTCGGGGAGAAATTCATGGTTTCGCCCTTCTCGTCGGATAACGCCGGGCCGTGCACGCAATTCATCGGCATCCATGCCGAGCGTTTCCCCGGCATGTGGACCTACACCGCCCGGTGATGCGTGTTTCGGAGTTGATAGTCAAGGCGATCGATTGCTTCTACATCAGGCCCGTCCGGGCGTTGATGCCCTTGCAGGTATTTCGCTATGCCGTCTGCGGAGGTGTGACCTACATCCTGTTCGATCCCCTCTGTTATTTCCTGTTCTACAATTTCATCGTCGCCCACCGCTATTTCGATCTGGGATTCGTGGTCGTCTCCCCGCATATCGCGGCGATGGTCCTCGTTTTTCCGTTCACGTTTTTCGTGGGCTTCTGGCTCAATCGGCATGTAGCGTTCCGCCGGTCGCCGATAGGCGCCGGGACGCAGTTGCTGCGCTACCTGCTGTCGGTGGCGGGGTCGATTCTGCTGACCTATGCGGGACTGAAATTCTTCGTTGAAATGTGCGGGGTATGGCCTACGCCGGCGAAGATGCTCACGACGCTGCTGACGACCGTCTACAGTTTCCTCGCGGCCAAGTACTTCACTTTCCGGCACGCCTCTGCCGAGTGAGGCGTTATTTCCGGTTCTCTTCGCGGAGCTTTTGCAGTTCGTACATCCGGTCGCGGAATTTCGCCGCGGCGAGGAAATCCAGTGATTTGGCCGCCCGCTCCATGTCCTCGCGGGCCTTGTCGATCAGGGCGTCGATGTTCTCGCTGGCCGCGTAGTTTTTCTGCACGTCGGCCACCGCGGCGTAATGATCCTCGGCGATGGGGTAGGCCGTCAGGTTGACCTCCGGGGTGTCGCGCCCCGTCAGCAGGGCGCTCTGCCCCGTACCGCTGCGCTGTGCCCGGCGCGGCAGCATTTCGTGCTCCATGTTGTAACGTACCTGCTTCTCCCGGCGGCGGTTGCTCTGCTCGATGGCGTAGCGCATCGAGTCGGTGCAGGTGTCGGCGTAGAGGATGACGTTGCCCTGCGAATGGCGGGCGGCGCGTCCGGCGATCTGCGTGAGGGAGCGGACGTTGCGCAGGAATCCCTCCTTGTCGGCGTCGAGGATGGCCACCAACGCCACCTCCGGCAGGTCGAGGCCCTCGCGCAGCAGGTTCACGCCCACCAGCACGTCGAACATTCCGGCCCGCAGGTCCTCGAGTATCTGGATGCGCTCCAGCGTGTCGACGTCCGAGTGGATGTAGCGGTTACGCACGCCCACGCGGTCGAAATATTTCGAGAGCTCCTCGGCCATGCGTTTGGTGATGGTCGTCACGAGCACCTTGTCGTCGTTCTTCACGCGCTTGTCGATCTCCCCGATCAGGTCGTCGATCTGGTTCACCGTCACGCGCACCTCCAGCGGCGGGTCCACGAGCCCCGTGGGGCGGATCAACTGCTCGACGATCACACCCTCGCTCTTCATCAGTTCGTAATCGGCGGGCGTGGCGCTCACATAGATCGAGGTGCCCTGCAACTGTTCGAACTCCGCAAAGGTCACCGGGCGGTTGTCCTTGGCGGCCGGGAGGCGGAAGCCGTACTCCACGAGGTTCTCCTTGCGGGCCCGGTCGCCGCCGAACATGGCGTGGACCTGCGGGAGCGTGACGTGGCTCTCGTCCACGACCATCAGGTAGTCTTTCGGGAAGTAGTCGATCAGGCAGAAAGGGCGCGTTCCGGCGGCGCGGCCGTCGAAATAGCGCGAGTAGTTCTCGATGCCGGGGCAGTAGCCCAGCTCCTTGATCATTTCGAGGTCGTACTCCACGCGCTGTTTGATGCGCTGCGCCTCCATCGGGCGCCCGGCGCGTTCGAAGAACTCGACCTGCTTGCCCAGGTCGAGGTAAATCTGCTGCACGGCGGCGTTGATGCGTTCCTTGGTGGTCACGAAAAGGTTCGTGGGGTAGAGCGTCAGGCTGTCGAGTGACTGGATGCGCTGTCCGGTGACGGGGTCGATGGAGTGGATGGCCTCGACCTCGTTGTCGAAGAACATCACCCGGAAGCACTGGTTGCCGAACTCGCCGAAGGCCGCCATGATGTCCACCGTGTCGCCGTTGACGCGGAATGTCGCGGGCTCCAGATCGCGTTCGGTGCGGGTGTAGAGCGCCTCGACCAGTTTGTAGAGGAAATGCTTGTAGCTCACGACCTGCCCGACCCGGACGTTGATGGCCGTGGCGTGGAAATCCGCGGGGTTGCCCGCACCGTAGAGGCACGAGACGCTCGACACGACGACGACGTCGCGGCGCCCCGACAGCAGGGTGGCGACCGTGGCGAGGCGCATCTTCTCGATCTCGGCGTTGATCTGGAGATCTTTCTCGATATAGGTGTCCGACGAAGGCAGGTAGGCCTCCGGCTGGTAGTAATCGTAGTACGACACGAAATACTCCACGGCGTTCTCGGGGAAGAAGTTCTTGAACTCCCCGTACAACTGCGCCGCGAGGGTCTTGTTGTGGCTCAGCACCAGCGTCGGACGGTTCAGCCGCGCGATGACGTTGGCCACCGTGAAGGTCTTTCCGGAGCCTGTTACGCCCAGCAGCGTGTTATGCTTCGAGCCGTGTTCGATCGAGCTCACCAACTGCCCGATCGCCTCCGGCTGGTCGCCCATCGGGGCGTAGTCCGATACGAGTTTGAAATCCATGGTGCAAAGGTAGTGATAAAATGAAACAGTTTCCAATTTAGTACCGCTTTTCTGCTCTCTGCCGCAGCTACCCGCCGCCTTTGGCGGCGTATGTAAATCTGACCCACCCCCAAACCCCCGCCTCGGCGGGGGCTTTATTGTAATGTATGGGGATTTGAGGATCGGTATAATTTTTCATTCTTAATCTTTAATTCTTAATTCGATTATTCGTACCTTTGTAGGCTATGATCGACAGGGAAACAGTAGACCGCATTTACGCAGCCGCCAATATCGTGGATATCGTCGGCGAATATGTCACGCTCAAGCGAAAGGGCGTGAACTATCAGGCGTGCTGTCCGTTCCACAACGAGAAGACTCCGTCGTTCGTCGTGTCGCCCTCGAAGGGCGTCTACAAGTGTTTCGGATGCGGCAAGGGCGGCAACGCCGTGACGTTCCTGATGGAGCACGAGAACATCACCTATCCCGAGGCGCTGAAGATGGTCGCCAAGCGCTACGGCATCGAGGTCAAGGAGAAGGAGATGTCGGAGGAGGAGGTGCGCCGCAACGACGACCGCGAGTCGATGTTCGCCCTGAACGGCTGGGCCGCGGAGTATTTTGCCAACTACCTCCACCGCGAGACCGAGGGACAGAGCGTCGGGCTCTCCTATTTCCGCCAGAAGCGCGGGATGACCGACGCCACGATCAAGAAATTCGGGCTGGGATTCTGTCCCGCCAAGGGCGACCGGATGTCGAAGGACGCTCTGGCGGCGGGTTACAAGCAGGAGTTCCTCATCTCGACGGGACTTTCGTTGGTCAGCGACCGCGACGGGGGGCTTTACGACCGCTTCCGCGACCGGGTGATCTTTCCCGTGCACAATATTTCGGGGCGCATCGTAGCCTTCGGAGGCCGCACGCTCCGCACGGACAAGCAGGTCGCCAAGTACCAGAACTCCCCCGAGAGCGAGATATACAGCAAGAAAAGGGAGCTTTACGGCCTCTATTTCGCCAAGAAGGCCATTCAGCAGCAGGATTACGCCATCATGGTCGAGGGCTATACCGACGTGATATCGATGCATCAGGCCGGGGTGGAGAATGTCGTGTCGTCGTCCGGAACGTCGCTGACGACGGAGCAGATACGCCTGTTGAACCGCTTTACGAAGAACATCACGGTCATCTACGACGGTGATTCGGCGGGTATTCACGCTTCGCTGCGCGGTATCGACATGATTCTGAAAGAGGGGATGAACGTGCGTGTGGTGTTGTTGCCCGAACCCGAGGACCCCGACTCGTTCGCCCGCAGCCATACGGCCGCCGAGGTGCAGGAGTACATCCGCGCCAACGAGCAGGACTTTCTGGAGTTCAAGGCCAAGCTGCTGTTGAAGGATGCGCAGGGCGACCCGATCCGGAAAGCGTCGCTGATCGCCGACATGGTGCAGTCGGTGTCGCAGATACCCGACCCGATCCAGCGCTCGGTCTATATCAAGGAGTGCGCGCGGATCATGGACATCGACGAGCAGATATTGATTTCGGAGGTGGCGCGCAAGCGCATGACCACGTCGGGCGACCGCGAGACGGACGAGTTTCTGCGCCGGCAGACGACGCTTAGGCAGCGGGAGGCGCCGCAGCCCGAGGTGGAGTTCGTCAGGCAGGTCGAGGCGGGGAGCAGTTTCGAGGCGCTGGAGCGCGAGATCGTGAAATACCTGCTGAAATACGGCCATTGCTCGTTCGACTTCAAGGAGGGGCGGACGATGGTGGCGTGCAACGTGGCGGAGGTGATCTTCGCGGAGCTGAGCGACGACAACATCGAGTTCCGCAATCCGGTCTACGCCAAGATCATGAACGCTTACCGCCAGCAGTGGGAGCAGTTGGGGACCGGCGTGGAGGTTCCGGCGCACGTCTTCCTGACCCACATCGACCCGGAGGTGTGCAACATGTCGGTGGACATCCTCACGGCGGATGACAATTATGTGCTCAGCGAGTTGTGGCAGCGCAAGGAGATACACATCGACAGCGATGCCGAGATGCTGGCCGTGGGGGTGCCGAAGGCCGTGACGCTCTACAAATCGAAGGTGATCGAGGCGCTGATCAAGGAGTTGCAGGCGAAGCTGGCCGACGAACTCCCCGACGACGAGCAAAAGGAGATCATGCAGCGGCTGGCAGCTTACAATCAGGTTAAAAAGACGATAGCCAATAAGATAGGACGACCGATTTTATAAGAAGAAAAGGGGCGGGTTTCGGGTCGTACACGCATCACTGCGCATACCGTGTGCAAACAGAAAATAAACAGAAAGATGTGTAAAACATATCAAAGATAAAAGAATTAGTTACCTTGACCGATTCCCACCCCTGCGAATTAAAATTGCAATTCGTGTGCCGTTTTTGAATATATGAGCGAACAGAAGAAGATAAATATCCGGAACAAGCGCGCGACGTTCGACTATGAGATTCTGGAAGAGTACGTTGCGGGCATCGTGTTGGTCGGAACGGAGATCAAGTCGATCCGCGCCGGAAAGGCGTCGATGGTCGATACGTTCTGCTATTTCGACAAGGGCGAACTGTGGGTGCGCGGCATCAACATCGCCGAATATGCTTGGGGAACCTGCAATAACCACGTTCCGCGCCGTGACCGCAAGCTGCTGCTCACGGCCCGTGAGCTGGAGAAGCTGCAGCGCGCCTCGCAGGACAAGGGGCTCACGATCGTGGGTCTGCGGATGTTCCTGAACGAGCGCGGACTGGCCAAGGTCGTCGTGGGGCTTGCCCGCGGCCGTAAGTCCTACGACAAGCGCGAGTACCTGAAGGAGAACGACGCCAAGCGCGAAATGGACAAGGCGATGAAAAATTACCGAAGATGATAAAGGCTCTGTTTCTGGACGTCGACGGGACGCTAATCAGCTTTAAGACCCACGAGGTGCCTGCTTCCACGTTGGAGGCACTGCGCCGGGCGCATGCCCGCGGCGTGCGGCTCTTCATCGCCACGGGGCGCGCGGCCGGGGATCTGGAGCAGTTGGAGGAGATTCTCTACGACGGCGTGGTGGCGCTGAACGGCGCCGACTGCCTGATGCGCGACGGGACGCCCGTCGCCCGCCATCCCGTTCCGCGAGCCGATTTCGAGCGCGCCATGGAGCTTTCGGACCGATACGGTTTTTCGCTGGCGTTCGAGCTGAACGAGGGGTTGTTCATCAACCGCCTGTCGCCAGCCGCCAAAGAGTGGTCGCGGCTGGTGGCTCATCCGATGCCGGTCGAGACCGATCTCTATGCGCTTTTCGACAAGGTCGAGTGTTGCCAGATGTGTTTCTTCTTCGATCCGGAACTGGAGCGCGAGGTGATGCCGCAGTTGCCGGGGCTGGTGACGGGGCGTTGGTGCCCGATCTTCGTCGACGTCAATGTCCGGGGTGTCGACAAGGCGACGGGAATGGCCGAATTCGCCGCGCATTTCGGCTTCGCGCACGACGAGACGATGGCTTTCGGCGACGGCGGCAACGATGTGGCGATGCTCCGGGCCGCGGGTGTCGGCGTGGCGATGGGCAATGCCTGCGACGAGGCGCTCGGCGCCGCGGATCATGTGACGGCGTCGGTCGACGACGACGGCATCTTGAAAGCGCTGGAAAAATTCGGGGTGATTGATAAACAATAGGAATATGTCATTGATACTTTGCATTGAAACCGGTACGGACATCTGTTCCGTGGGTATCGCCAAAGACGGCGAACTGCTGTCGCTGCGCGAGAGCGACGAGGGACGCGACCATGCCCGCAAGGTCGGTGTGTTCGTCGACGAACTGCTGCGCGAGACGGGCATCGTGCCCGATGAGCTCGACGCCGTGGCCGTGGGCAAGGGTCCCGGATCGTACACGGGACTGCGCATCGGCGTGTCGTTCGCCAAGGGACTGTGCTACGGCCTGCAAAAACCGCTGGTGGCCGTGGGGTCGCTGGACGCGCTGGCCGAGGTGGCCCGTGAGGATTACGAGGCGGGGATTCTCGCGGTCGACGGCTGGGACAAGGCTTACCTCTGCCCGATGGTCGACGCCCGGCGCATGGAGGTCTATGCGCAGGTCTTCGATGCCGGGGGGCGTCCGCAGAGCGAGGTTTCGGCCGAGGTGGTCGACGAAGGGAGTTTCGCCGCGTTCCGCGGTCAGGGACGTCCGTTCGTGATCTTCGGCAGCGGGGCCCGCAAGTGCGCCGACATCCTTCCCGACGCCGTATGCGTCGAGGTGACTCCGTCGGCCCGCGGATTGGCGCGGCTGGCTCAGGAGGCGCTCGACAAAGGCCGCACGGAGGACATCGCCTATTTCGAGCCGTTCTATCTGAAAGATTTTGTGGTTACAACTTCTAAGAAGAAATTATTCTGAGATTTGCCGTCCTGACGACAAACCGCTAATACAGCCATGACGCGTGAGGACCTGATACGGCTCCTGTCGGAGCGTTTCTACGACAATTTTGCCGATGAAACGGCCCGGGCGGTGCTCGGGGCCGATGCCGTGGACCTGCTCTATGCGGTCGCCGTCGATCCGCATCCGGAACTCCCGAAGCCCGTGCGGCAGAAAGTGCTGTTTCGCGGGGCCTATGTCCTCGAACGCATTTATTTTACCGCTCCCGAACGTTTCATGCCCCATGCCGGGGAGTTCTGCCGGCGGGATTTTCCCGCGTGTGCCAACGCCAGCGCCCGGCGGCATTTCGGCAAGATCATGGCCGACCTGCTGGGGCGTTACGAGCCGGAGCCGGAGGCGCTGGACCGGATCGCCGAGGCGGCAGCCGAGTGGGCCGTCGATCCGGCAACGAAAGTCGCGGTGCGGATCTGGGCCGTCGAGGTGCTGAAAGGCTGCCGGGATCGGGTCGGCTGGGTCGCCGAATCGTGGGACGACATCGTGGAGGCGATGGAGCAGGACGCGACGCCCGGAATCGAATGCCGGATGCGCAAAAGCTGGCGAAAAGTCTGAAAAAATCCCCGCACTCAGGTTGCGGGGATTTTTCGTTGTTATTCGGCCGGTTCGGGCCGGGCCGGGGAATCTTCCGCGAAGTCGTCATCGGTATCGCCGCCGGCGATCTCGAGCGTGCGCGCCGCATGCTGGCGTTTGGTCTGCAGGCGGGCTGTTTTGCGCAGGCGTTCGCCGACGCGGATGATGTTGTCGTTGCCCGTGCAGAGGCGTTTGTGGGCGTCCTCGTAGGCGTCGCGGGCCTTGTCGAGCGCCGTGCCGACTCCTTCGAGCGATCCAGTGAAGGCAACCAACTGTTCGTAGAGTTTCAGCCCGCAGGCGGCGATCTCCTTGGTATTCTTGTCCTGGTCGTTGTATTTCCAGAGGTCAGCGACGAGTTTCAGCAGTGCGAAGAGGTTCGTCGGCGAGGAGATGATCACTTTCTTGTCGTAGGCATCGGACCAGATGGCCGGGTCGTTCTGCAATGCCGCGAGGAACGCCGGTTCGTTGGGGACGAACATGATGACGAAATCGGGCGAGTTCAGCCGCCGCTGGTACTCCTTGCGGCCCAGTTCGGTGACGTGCTGGCGGACCGATGCGACGTGCGCCGCGAGGTACCGCCGCCGCTCCTCCTCCGTGTCGGCCGAGGTGTAGCCCACGAAGGCCGTGAGCGAGACTTTCGAGTCGATGACGATGTCTTTTTTCTCGGGCAGGTGCAGGACCACGTCGGGACGCAGGTTGCGCCCATCCTCGTCCTTGATGTTGTACTGCGTCTCGTAGTGGATGCCTTTCGAAAGCGCCGAACTGTCGAGGATCGTCTCCAACAGCATCTCGCCCCAGTCGCCCTGCACCTTCGAATTGCCTTTCAGGGCGTCGGTCAGGTTCCGGGCCTCGGCCGAGATGTTCTGGTTGAGCTCCATGAGGCGTTTGAGCTCCGATTTCAGTTCGCCGCGCTGCGAGGTCTGCGTGGTGTAGATCTCCTCGACCCGTTTGCGGAAGTCGACGATGTTGTCCTTGAAGGGTTTCAGCAGGATGTCGATCGACTCCTTGCTGGTCTGCTTGAAATGCCGGGACTGCTCGCCCAGAATCTCCGTCGCCAAGTTTCTGAACTGTGCCCGGAAACGCTCCTCGGTTTTTTCACGCTCTGCGCGCTCGGCTTCGCGTTCCTCGGCGTTCCGCTGCCGCAGGGCCGCGATCTCGGCTTCGGACGCGGCACGCAGCGCCGCCAGTTCGGTCTCGGCGCGCGAGCGCTGTTCGGTCAGCGACCGCACCTGCTCCTCACAGCGCAGGCGGAACTCCTTTTCGGCCGAGGCGGTCTGTTCCGCTGCGGCCAGCCGGGCTTCGGCGGCCGAAAGACGGGTCGCGGCGTCGCGTTCGCGCGCATCGGCGTCGGCGAGCCGGCGGGGTCGCGGCGTCGCGTTCGCGCGCATCGGCGTCGGCGAGCCGGCGCGACTCCCTGCGCCACAGGAGCAGGGCGAAGACAAGGATGGCGGTCAGGCAACAGGTCATCAGTATGAAAAGAAGGGTCATGGCTGTTCGGTCGTGTGTTCCCTGCAAAAATAGCAATTTATTCCCGGAATCGGAATTTTCGGGACACTGTGTGATTTTATTTGCTCCGGATGGCGTATCATACGCCGATTTTTATAACTTTGTTTTCTGTTAGAATAACCCTTAAACATTGTATACTATGAAGAACCTTTTACCCATCGTGAAACTGACCTTCCTTGCGGCGGTGGCTGCGCTGATCGTCTCCTGCGGCGGGGCCGATTACCGGAATCTTCTGCCTGCCGATTCGTTCATGACGATGTCGGTCAACCCCGCATCGCTCATGGAGAAGAGCGGCGCGTGCGATGCCGCCCATAACCCGCTTCTCGACCGCCTCAAGGCCGAGCTGGGCAAGACGGAGAACTTCTCCGCCGAGGAGTCGGAATACCTGCTTTCGTTGTTGGAGAATCCGGCCGAATCGGGCCTCGACCTGAAAAAAGACCTGTTTTTCTTCATGTCGCTCGGCGGCGCCGATGTCAATAATCCCGAGGTGAGCGGCGGCCTGCTGTTCCCGGTCGGCGACAAGTCGAAACTGGACGCGCTGATCGCGCGGATCAACGGGAAGAGCGGCACCGAGACGGTGACCGAGAACGGCGTTTCGGTCGTGAAGATCGGCGAGGAGGCGGAGTTAGCCGGCGTATGCGCTTATAACGACCTCGCCTGCCTGCTATATTTCAAGGCCAATCCCGGCGCCGGCGTCGAGGAGCGGGTTCGGGAGCTGTTCGCCCAGAAGCAGGGCGAGAGTCTGATGGGCAACAAGGCCGCTGCCGCGCAGTTGGCCGGGCGCAACGACGTCAACATGGTGATGTCGTACGGCAATCTGTCGACCCTGATGAACAATCCGATGCTGAGCGCGATGCCCATGATGGATGTGCTGAAAGGCGCGGCGGTGACGGGGTCCGTCAATTTCGAGAAGGGCCGCATTGTCAGCGACGCCGCGGTGAAATACGAGGATAAGGAGAGCGAGAAGAAGATGAAGGAGTTTTACGCCTATGTGAAGCCCCAGACCGGTGCCCTGCTGCGCTATGTACCCGCCAACAGCATCGGTGCGGTTTCCTATGGGCTCGACGGCGAAAAACTCTACACGATGCTGGCCGCCATGCCCGGTTACGGCATGATGCTGGGCAACCCGATGATCAAGCAGGTGTTGGACGCATTCAATGGCGATTGTGTGATCTCGTTCTCGGGAATGACCCCGGACGGACGTTATCCGATCGCGTCGCTGCTGGTCGAGGTCAAGGACCCCGCCGTGTTGCAGACGATCGTCACGAATCTGGCGGGCATGCCCGTTCAGCAGACCGCCGAGGGGGAGTATATCTTCAGCATGGGCGACATCACGGTGCTGTTCGGCGTGAAGAACAAGGTACTCTACTGCACGACGGACGCGGCTGTGAAGTCGGCGCTCGACGGTACGAAAATCGAGTCGCTGACGTCGCTCGACGGCATCGTGAAGGGGAAGTCCGGTTCGTTCTACCTCGATTTCAAGGGGGTGAATACGCTGGTGGCCCAGATGGCCGGTGGGTACCGGACGCCGCAGGTGGAAGCCGCACTTGCGGTGCTCGGCATGTTCGACGATCTGGAGGCTTACGGCACGATGGAGGGCGGGAAGCTCGTCGTCAATATGGCCGACAAGGAGCAGAATGCGTTCAAGACCCTTTGCGACAGGACCGGCGAGATGATTCGCCAGTATATGCCGGAAGAGGGTGAAATGTAAACAAACGACGGTGGAGACACCGAGCAGCGGCCGTCCGGATTCGAACGGCCGCTTTTTCGAAACAGGATGTCTATGGAGTCGATAACTTTGCGGCAGGTGGTGCCCGATGCGTTTGCCGGCGACCCGGTTTTCCGGACGTCGGACGTGTGGGGGTGCGACGTGACGTTTCGCAAGGGGGAGTATTATCTGGTCGAAGCCGCTTCGGGGACCGGAAAGTCCTCGCTGTGCAGTTACCTGTACGGTTTCCGCACCGATTATGCGGGCCGTATCCTGCTCGGCGGCGAGGACTGCCGCACCTTTTCCGCGGCCCGGTGGGGCGATGTGCGGCGCCGGTCGCTGAGCCTGCTTTTCCAAGACCTGCGGTTGTTCGGGGAGCTGACCGTGGCCGAGAACCTCGCCCTGAAGAACGGCCTGACCGCATTCAAAACGCCCGGGCAGATCGAACGTCTGCTGGAAGCGGCCGGGATCGCCGCTAAACGGGATACTCCGGCCGGAAAACTTTCGTTCGGGCAGCAGCAGCGCGTCGCGTTCGTGCGCTGCCTGTGCCAGCCGTTCGATTTCATCCTGCTGGACGAACCCGTGAGCCACCTCGATGCCGCGAACGGCGGGATACTCGCCGGGCTGTTGCTGGAGGAGGCGCAGGCGCAGGGTGCGGGCGTCATCGTGACCTCGGTCGGCAGCCGGCTCGAACTGCCGTACCACAAAATCCTGACGCTATGAAACTGCTCTGGAAACTGCTTCGCTGCCATCTGAGCATGGCCCAGTTGACCGGGTTCACCCTCGCTGGGCTGGTGGGGATGACCGTCGTGCTGGGGGCTTTGCAGGCTTACCGCGACATCCGGCCGATCGTCGACCGGCCCGATTCGTTCCTGCGCGGCGACTACCTCGTGCTTTCGAAGCGCGTCAGCGCACTCAACACCCTCGGGCTGGGCGGCAATGATTTCACCGCCGAAGAGCTGGACGACCTCCGCGCCCAGCCGTTCGTGCGCGAGGTCGGGGCGCTGACCCCGGCGGATTACCGGATAACGGGCTCGGTCGGCATGGGCGGCATCAGCCTCTCGACCTACCTCTTTTTCGAATCGGTCCCCGACCGGTTTCTCGACGTGAAGGCCGCCGAATGGAATTACGAGCCCGGCGGCCGGGATATTCCCATCATCATCCCGCGCAACTATGTGAACCTCTACAACTACGGATTCGCCCCCTCGCAGGGGTTGCCGCAGATATCGGAGGGTATCTTCCGCCGGGTGAGCCTCGGCATTGACATCGCCGGGAACGGCCGTTCGGAGCAGTTCCGGGGCCGGATCGTCGGGCTGTCTAACCGCCTGAACACCATTCTCGTGCCCGATGCGTTCATCCGCTGGTCGAACGAGCGTTTCGGGAACGGTGCGGGCAAAAAAAATCCGGCGCGGGTCATCGTCGAAACCGACCGTCCGGTCGATGCCGCCATCTCGGAGTACCTCGCCCGCAAGGGGTATGAGGCCGAGGGCGACCGCCGCGACGACGGCAAGGCGACCCGCTTTCTGCAACTGGCCGCAAGCGGCGTGGCCGGAGTGGGGCTGGCGTTCAGCGGAATGTCGTTTTATATCCTGATGCTGAGCATCTTCCTGCTGCTGCAAAAGAACAGCGACAAACTCGGGAACCTGCTGTTGCTGGGCTACGCCCCGGCGCGCGTGGCGCGTCCCTACCAACTGCTGACGTTCGGGCTGAATTTCGGGGTGCTGGCCGCCGCCTTGCTAGCGGTGTGGCTGTTGCGACTGGCTTACCTGCCGTCGCTGGCGGCGTTGCAGGAGGGATACCAGCCGGCGGGCATGGGTGTTACGCTGCTGTGCGGCACCGGACTTGCACTGCTGCTTTCGCTGCTCAACGGGCTGGCGATCCGCCGGAAGGTAGGCAGCTTGGAACGCGGGAAACGCTGACGGGTTGCCGGGGCGGGATGTTTTGCCGGACCGCCTGCGATTCGGTTTTGCTCCTGTCCGGCTTTTTTATACCTTTGTAATTGAAAAAAAGAACTGCACCATGAACAGAATAGTAGCTCCCTCGATGCTCTCGGCCGATTTCGGACACTTGGAGCGCGACACCCGGATGATCGATGCCAGTGCGGCCGAATGGGTCCATATCGATGTGATGGACGGTGTTTTCGTCCCCAATATTTCGTTCGGCTTTCCCGTGCTGAAAGCCATCCGCAAGGCGACGCCGAAGTTCCTCGACGTCCACCTGATGATCGTCAATCCGGAAAAGTATGTGGCGCGTTTCGCCGAGGCGGGAGCCGATCTGGTGACCTTCCATTACGAGGCGTCGGACGATCCTGCTGTCTGCATCGGCCTGATCCGCGAAGCCGGGGCCAAGGTCGGTATCTCGATCAAACCGGCGACGCCGGTCGAGGTGCTGCGCGGTGTGTTGCCGCAGGTGGATCTGGTGCTGGTGATGAGCGTCGAACCCGGTTTCGGAGGGCAGTCGTTCATCCCCGGATCGCTGGAGAAGATCGCGCAGTTGCGCGCCATGGCGCGGGAGATGGGGCTCGAAACGATCATCGAGGTCGACGGCGGCCTTTCGTCGCGCAATGCCGGCGAGGTTTACGGGGCGGGAGCCGACGTGCTCGTGGCCGGAAACGCCGTATTCGGCGCCGCGGACCCCGGAGCCGAGATCGTGAAGATGCTCAACGCCTGACGTGCCGGGCCGTTTCCGCGTCGAGCAGGCTGCGCAGCTCGCGCAGGAGCGCATCGTCGCGGAACCACTCCGCACCGTAGGTCAGGTTGAAATCGTAGTCGAATCCGGCGGGATTGGCGCCCTGATTGTGCTGGAGGATGGTCTCGGCCTTGTCGAGCGCCTTGACCCAGCGGGCCTCGGGCGTGGCGCAGGTTTCGTACTCCTCCCAGAGCGCCCGGATGCGCACGGCCGCGGCATCGGGCAGCAGGGGCGCGAGCCGCTCCATGGCCGAACGTTCCGCCGCGGCTTTGACGGCGGGATCGGACTGCTCGACAGCGGGGATATCCCCTTCGTAAGCCTCCCCGAGATCGTGGACCAGACACATTGCGAGGACCCGCTGCTGGTCGAGTTCCGGCTTCTCGTCGGCAAGGACCAGTGCCAGCAGGGCCAGCCGCCATGTATGCTCGGCGGTGCTTTCGTGACGTCCGGTCGAGGTGTGTGCCGAGCGCAGGACGTTTTTCAGCCGTTCGGCTTCGCGCATGAATCGTAAATAATGCTCCAACTTTTCCATAACGGGGTTCTGTTTCGGTCTCCAAAGATACGATATGTCGGATTAAATCGCTAACTTTGCGGTGTTTTTAGATTCGCCATGATTTCACTCGACAACCTTACTGTAAGCTATGGGGGCTGGACCCTCTTCGATAATATTTCGTTCCTGATTAACCCTAAGGACCGCATCGGTCTCGTGGGCAAGAACGGCGCGGGCAAGACCACGCTGCTGCGCATCATCACGGGCGAACAGCAGCCCACGACGGGTGCCGTGACGCTCAACGGCGACTGCACGATCGGTTATCTGCCGCAGACGATGCGCGTGGCCGACACCACGACGCTCGTGGAGGAGACCGCCAAAGCCTTCGAAGAGGTGTTGCGGCTGGAGGCTGAGATCGCCGGTCTGACGCGCGAGATCGCCGAGCGCACCGATTACGAAAGCCCCGAATACGAACAACTCCTGCACCGCCTGAACGACGCGCAGGACCACTACCACATCCTCGGCGGCGAGACCCGCGACGCGGACATCGAAAAGACCCTGCTGGGCCTCGGGTTCAAGCGTTCGGATTTCGGGCGTGCCACGAGCGAGTTCTCGGGCGGCTGGCGCATGCGTATCGAACTGGCGAAGCTGTTGCTGCGGCGTCCTTCGATCTTCCTTCTGGACGAGCCGACGAATCACCTCGACATCGAGTCGATCCAGTGGCTGGAGGAGTATCTCAGGAACTACAACGGCGCGGTGCTGCTGATTTCCCACGACCGGGCCTTTTTGGACAACGTGACGAACCGCACGGTCGAGTTGTCGCTGGGCAAGATTACCGATTACAAGGTCTCCTATTCGAAATACGTCGTTCTGCGCGCCGAGCGCCGGGCGCAGCAGGTCGCGGCCTACGAGAACCAGCAGCGGATGATCGAGAAGACCGAGGAGTTCATCGAGAAGTTCCGCTACAAGCCCACCAAGTCGAATCAGGTGCAGTCGCGCATCAAACAGTTGGAACGGCTGGACCGTCTGGAGATCGAGGAGGAGGACCTCTCGACGCTCAACATCAAGTTCCCGCCCGCACCGCGGTCGGGACAGATCGTCGCCGAGATCAACGAGGCGGGGATGTCGTTCGGCGACAAGCACGTCTTCAGCGGCGCGAATTTCGTCATCGAGAAAGGCGACAAAATCGCGCTGGTGGGCCGCAACGGCGAGGGCAAGACGACCCTCGCGCGGATGCTGATCGGCCAGTTGACGCCCACCGAAGGGTCGATACGACTGGGGGCCAACGTCAACATCGGTTACTACGCCCAGAATCAGGACGATTTGATGGACGGCGAATTTACGGTCTACGACACGCTGGACCGTGTGGCGGTGGGCGACATCCGCACCCGTCTGCGCGACATTCTGGGGGCGTTCCTGTTCCGCGGCGAAGATATCGACAAGAAGGTGAAGGTCCTGTCGGGCGGCGAGCGGGCGCGTCTGGCGATGGCCCGTATGATGCTGGAACCCCGCAACCTGCTGGTGCTCGACGAGCCGACGAACCACATGGACATGCGTTCGAAGGATATTCTTAAAAACGCCATCATGAAGTACGACGGCACGGTAGTCGTGGTGTCGCACGACCGCGAATTCCTCGACGGCATGGTCGAGAAGGTCTACGAGTTCCGCGACGGCGGGGTGAAGGAGTATCTGGGCGGCATCTACTATTTCCTCGAGAAACGCAAGCTGGAGTCGTTGCAGGAGATCGAGCGGCGCGACGCTCCGGCCAAGGCCGCGGTGAAGGGCGACGAGCCGGCCGCGTCGGGAAAGCTTTCCTACGAACAGAAGAAGGAGCAGGAGAGGCAGGCCCGCAAGGCGAAAAAAGCCGTGGAAGCGATCGAGGCGGAACTGGCCGGAATCGAAAAACAGATTGCGGAGTACGACGCCCGATTCGCCGCCGCGGCCGAATACAACGAAGCCGACTACAAGGCTTACAACGAACTCAAGAACCGTTACGAGCATCAGATGCACGAATGGGAGAAGGCGTCGTATGAATTGGAACTCATCGAAGAACAATACAATGGATAATATCATTTTCGGGATTCGTCCCGTGGCCGAAGCCATCGAGGCCGGAAAGCAGATCGAGAAACTCTACATCCGCAAGGGCGCCGAAGGGCAGTTGATGCAGGAGCTGAAAGACCTTTGCATGCGCCACCGGGTGCATTTTCAGGAGGTGCCGGTCGAGAAGCTCAACCGTCTCACGCGCGGCAACCATCAGGGCGTCGTGGCGCAGACCGCAGCCATCGCCTATGTCGAGCTGACCGATATTCTGGAGCGGGTGCCCGAGGATGAAACGCCGCTCGTCGTGCTGTTCGACGGGGTGACTGACGTCCGGAACTTCGGGGCCATCGCCCGCTCGGCCGAGTGCGCCGGGGCGCACGGGCTCGTCACGCCGCTGAAAAACTCCGCTCCCGTGAACGCCGAGGCCATCCGCTCGTCGGCCGGGGCCCTCACGACGATCCCCGTGTGCCGCGTGGGGTCGATCCGCAATACGCTCAAGCAGTTGCAGGCCGAGGGTTTTCAGGTCGTGGCCGCCACGGAGAAGAGCCGCAAACTGCTTTACGACGCCGATTTCCGCAAGCCGACCGTGCTGGTGATGGGCGCCGAGGATACGGGCATTTCGAAGGAGGTGCTGAAACTTTGCGACGAGCAGTTGGCCATTCCGCTGATCGGGCATATCGAATCGCTGAATGTTTCGGCCGCCGCGGCCGTGATGCTGTTCGAGGTGGTCCGCCAGCGCATCGGGGAATAACCGGAATCTTAAAGAACCGCAGCCATGAAACACAGAATCGGAAATCTGGCCGCTATCCTGAAGACGGGTGCGGCTGACGTATTGCGACGGCACCCCATTGAAGCGGTGCTGCTCTTCGGGCTTACCGTAGCTCTGATCGTTTGCTATGAATGGGAGTGGAGGCCCGATGAACGGCTGTTGGTCATGGGGTGGGGCGCCGTGCTGCTGCTTGCGGTCAACTTGTTGGCAGGCCGGGGCGTTTGGCGCCGTATCTATTGGGTGGCGTGGGCGCCGCTCGTGCCGCTGGCCCTGTGGCCGGGTTTTCCGGACTGGATCGCTTCGGCACAGGCCGTGATTACGGTCGCGATTCTGACGCCGCTGGCGCTGTTGGCCTGCCGCCGCGCTGTCGACAACCGCCGGTTCGTCGCCGATGCGGTGATCTACCTGCGTTCGGGAATACTGGCCATGCTGTTCGCCTATGTCGCTTACGGACTTTTCGAGGCGATTCTCTGGTCGGCGGCCTATATCTTCGGATTCGGCGATGCCGAGTGGGTCGCCCATCTCTCGATGGATCTGTTGTTCACGACGCAGTTCTTCGTCGCGCCGATGCTTTTCCTGATGATGTTCGACCGCTGGGAGAACGCCGGGATTGTCGGATCGCGCATTCTGGAGGTACTGCTGAACTGGGTGGTGAGTCCGGCCGTGACGATATACGCCGCGATCCTCTACCTCTACATGGCCAAAATCCTCGTCACATGGACGCTGCCCGAGGGCGGCGTGGCTTATCTGGTCTTCGGATTCACGATGACGGCTCTCGTCGTCAAGGCGATGAGGACGCTACTCGAAAAACGCACGTTCGACTGGTTTTACGACCGGTTCAGCCTCGTTTCATTGCCGATTGTCGCCTTGTTCTGGGTCGGAGTCGCCCGTCGGATAGGCGAATACGGGCTGACCGAGCCGCGAATCTACCTTGTGGTGTGCGGCGGGGTGATGACGGTCTGCGTTTTGCTTTTCCTTTCGCGCCGCGCGGGACGTTATCTTTGGGTCGTACTCGCCGCGATGACGGCTTTTGCCGCTTTGGCCTACATTCCCTGTCTCGAACCGGAGCGCGTCGCCGTGCGGTCGCAGACGCAGCGCGCGGAGCGGGTGGCCGAACTGCTCGGACGTCTCGATGCCGACGGACGGCTTCTGCTGACGCCGATGCCGCTGGCCGATACGGTTCATAAGAAGGAGTACCGGCAACTCTACGAGTCGCTCGACTATATCCGCCGCGACAGTGCGGCTTTCGCGCGGTTCGGGGTGAAGAAGGACCTCGATGATCTGGCCGCGATCTTCCCCGAAGGGATGCGCGATTATGTGCGATGGGGGTATGTCACGGTGGTTGAGACCGTCAGCCGGGACATCGATGTCTCGCTGCCCGTCAACGCTTCGTTCGAAGTCGTCGGGGGCTATTCGCGTTACTACACGAACCTCAATTACTGGAGTAACGACGGGTATCGTTTCGACGGTGATACGCTGCGGCTCTGGCTGGGGGCGAAGCAGGTGATGCTGGATATTCCGGGAACGGAGTTGCTCGATGCCCTGTTGCAAACGAGCGGGTTCGAACCGGCGAAGGATTCCGTTCCGAACGAGGAGCAGACGATGCGGTTGCTGGATTACCGCAGCGAGCGCTGCCGGATCGTGTTCGACCGGCTGACGATCAATCGCGGGGATTCGCTCGCCACGCTCTCCGACGTTACGGTCCATTCCGTCTGGATGCGATGACATCGGTCTGGGTGCATCCCCGGCTGGGCGAGGTGACGCTCTCGCAGTCGGTGCGGGCGCGCCGCATTTCGATCTCGGTGCGTGCCACGGGGGCCGTGCGGCTGTCGTTCCCTTACGGAGTGTCGCAAAAACGCGCCTTGGCATTTCTCGACCAGAAAGCCGAGTGGATCGGGGCCGCGCGTGAACGACTGGCCCGCAAGCAGGCTTCTATGCCTCCGCAGTTGTCGCCCGCCGAGCAGAAAGCCCATGTCGAGGAGTTGCGTCGGGCCGCCAAGGCCGACCTGCCGGGCCGCATCGCGCGGCTGTCGGAGGCGACGGGTCTGAAATACGAAAAACTTACGATTCGCGCCTCGCGCACGAAGTGGGGGAGTTGCTCGGGGCGGAACCACATCTCGCTGAGCCTCTTTCTGATGGCCCTGCCGGAGCATTTGCGCGACTATGTGATCGTCCATGAACTCTGCCATACCGTCCACCACAACCATTCGCCGCGCTTCCACGCGCTGGTCGATCGCTTGGTCGGCGGGCGCGAAAAAGCCCTTAACCGGGAGTTAAGGGCTTTCACGATTCGTTGACCGGCGGCGGTTACCGCTGTCCGAGTACCTCCTTTTCCCCCTTGTAGGTGAACGCCATGAAGACGATCGAGAGGGCACAGGCTCCGATGAGCAGGACGAACGTCCAGTCCCAGCCGGCCTTGTCGGCCACCGAGCCGATTACGATGTTGGCCAGAATGGCCGTACCGAGGAAATAACCGAAAAATCCGGTCAGTCCGGCGGCTGTTCCGGCGGCGTTCTTCGGGGCGAGGTCGAGTGCCTGCACGCCGATGAGCATCACGGGGCCGTAGATGAAGAACCCGATGGCGATCAGCGATACGGTGACGACGACGTAGTTCGACGAGAACTGCCAGTAGAGGAAGATGAACACCGCGACGATCGCCATGAAGAGGATGGTCGGGATGGCGCGGCGTCCGTGGAACACCTTGTCGCTCAGCCAGCCGCAGATCAGCGTGCCGGGGATGGCGGCGAACTCGTAGGCGAAATAGGCCCAGCCGGCCTGCTTGATGTCGTAGCCCTGTGCGTCGCGCAGGTAGGTCGGGGCCCAGTCGAGGCATCCGTAGCGCACCATGTAGACGAAGGCGTTGGCGATGGCGATGAACCACAGCAGTTTGTTGTTCAGGACGTATTTGAAGAAGATTTCGCGGGTCGAGAGCACCTCTTCCTGCTTGGCGCTGTAATTCTTCGGGTAGTCGTTGCGCCACTTCTCCACCGAAGGCAGGCTGCACGACTGTGGTGTGTCGCGGATAAGTACATAGGCCAGAATGGCGACGAAGATGGCGACGACCGCCGGAAAGAGATAGGTGCCGATCAGGAAATAGAACTCCGAATGGTTTCCGTAGAACCACGAGCCGAACCAGATGGCGCCGTAGACGGCCATCGGGCCCACCAGCGCGCCGCCCACGTTGTGGGCGCAGTTCCAGATCGACATCTTCGTGCCGCGTTCGTTGATCGAGAACCAGTGGGTCATGACACGCCCGCACGGAGGCCAACCCATGCCGTTGAACCAGCCCACCAGAAAGTTCAGGACTGCCATGAGGACGATGGCCAACTGTTTGCGCTCGGGGCCGAGCAGCGTGACCGGGACGATCATGAACATCATCGACACGGCGGCCAGAACCAGTCCCAGCGGCAGGAACACGCGGGCGTTGCTGCGGTCGGAGACGCTTCCCATCAGGAATTTGGACAGGGCATAGGCCACGGCGTTCATCGAGAGGACGATGCTCAGTTCGCTCTGGTCGAAACCGAGGAGCGTGAGCTCCGGGATGGCCATCGAGAAATTCTTCCGGACGATGTAGAATCCGGCATACCCGATGAAGATACCGAGGAACACCTGCAGACGCATGCGTTTGTATTTCGCATCCATCTGGTCGCCCTCCATTTCCGGTTTATACGCAGGCGGTTGTAGTAGTTTCCACATAGGACAGGTTGATGGTTTTTGGGTTGATTTAGGGCTTGTTCCGCCTGTTCCGCCGCAGCGGTTCCGGATTTATCCCCGAAAGCCCCTCCTTGTTCGGGACGGGGCTTCGGGGTATGATCGGATTTCGACGGTTCAAACTGATTTATTTTTGCTCAAAGATATAATTTTTTGCCAGATCGGTGAAACTTTTCACCTGCTCGTCGATCCATGCCTGATCGCGGCCCAGTTCGCGGGCCATGATTGCAGCGGCCTTCGGGGCTGCGGCGATCGCCTCGCGGGCGTCGACGAACAGCAGGCGTACGCGGCGCGACAGCACGTCTTCGAGCGTGATGGCCATCTCTTCGCGCACGGCCCAGACCACTTCGGCCAGCGTGTAGCCGAATTTCTCCGAGAGTTTCTCGCCCAATGCGGGTTCCTTTTCGATCAGTTGGAGAATCTTCGGCTCGTCCGATCCGTAGACATACATGTGGTCCGTGAGATCGGGATTCTTGCGGTAGCCGTGGATATGGAACTTCTTGGTGACGCACTTGCGCTTGGGGAGTCCGCACACCTCGATGGCCTTGTCCACCGTGTCCTCGGCCATCAGGCGGTAGGAGGTCCACTTGCCGCCCGTGATGGTCACCAGTCCGTTGTCCGAGGTGATGACCTTGTGGCTGCGCGAAATCTCCTTGGTGTTCTTGCCCTCCTTCTTGGGTGCCGCCAGCGGACGCTGGCCCGCGAATACCGAAAGAATATCCTTATAGGTGGGCGCCGGGTTCATGTAGAGTCCTGCGGTGCCGAGGATGAAGTCGATCTCCTCCTTCAGCGGACGCGGCTCCTCCTCGGCGGTGGGGCGCACGATGTCGGTGGTGCCGACCACGACCTTGTCGTGCCAAGGCACGGCGAACAGCACGCGGCCGTCCGAGGTCTTGGGGACCATGATGGCGTAGTCGCTCTGCAGGAACTTCATGTCCAGCACGATGTGCACGCCCTGACTCGGAGTGACCATCTTCTTGTGCTCGGGGCTGTCCATGTGCATGATGTCGTCGACGAAGCAGCCGGCGGCATTGACCACGCTGCGGGCCTTGAGCGTATGCTCCTCGCCCGAGAGGTTGTCGACGAACTTCACGCCGGCGACCTTGCCCGCCTCGTCGTGCAGGATGCCCGTCACCGAGGCGTGGTTGACGACCGTACCGCCGTTCTCGATGCAGGTCTGCGCCAAGTTGATGGCCATGCGCGAGTCGTCGAACTGGCCGTCGTGGTAGACCACGCCGCCTTTCAGTCCCTTCTCGACCGAGGTCGGGATGTATTTCATCACCTTCTTCGCCGAAATGTATTTCGAACGCCCGTAGCCGAAGCCGAACGAGAGCAGGTCGTAGAACGTCAGTCCGCAGAAGTAGAGGAAATTGTCCCAGTAGCGGTAGTTCGAGATGACGAACGCTTGGTCTTTGACCAGATGCGGTGCGTTGGCCTTCATGCGGCCGCGTTCGCGCAGCGCCTCCAGCACCAGCATCACGTCGCCTTTCTGGAGATAGCGCACGCCGCCGTGCACCAGTTTGGTCGAACGGCTCGACGTACATTTGGCGAAGTCGGTCTTTTCCAAGCAGGCCACGCTCATGCCGCGCGTCGCCGCGTCGACCGCTACACCCAGTCCCGTGGCACCGCCGCCCACGACTACCATGTCCCAGATCTTGTCCTTTTCGGACAGCTTTTTGATTTGTGCCGCTCTTTCCATATTATAATATGTAATGTTTGTATGTTTCGTTTCGGAACAAAAGTACAAATGATTTCGTCGATTTCAAAATAAAATCGATTTTATTTTGAAATAATGTCTCCTGCGACGGTGTTTCTCCCGGAACGCGAATTTGTCCGGGCGGGTGAATCTATTTCGAATAATTTTCGTATCTTGGTCGAACGAAACAGCTAAATTTCAAATTGCGTATGAACAAATCTGGCGAAGAACCCCTTTTGAGCCTTCCGGAACGGCACAGCCGCATTCTGGCCCTGCTCCAACAGAACGGCTCGATTTCGGTGACGCAGCTCTCCGAACTTTTCAAGGTTTCGGAGGTGACCATCCGCAAGGATCTGTCCTACCTCGAACAGCAGAAGAAGCTCTACCGCACGCACGGCAGCGCCATTCTCATAAGCCCTTACATCAGCGACCGCCATGTCAACGAGAAAGAGAAGAAAAACGTCGCCGAGAAGCGGGCGATCGGCGCTGCGGCCGCGGCGCTCGTGTCGGAGGATGATTCGATCATCATTGCCTCGGGAACGACGATGGCCTTCCTTGCCCGGGAGATCAAACCCGTAGGCCGCCTGACGGTCATCACGGCGGCGGTTCCCGTGACGCAAATCCTCTCGCAGCACGCCGATGTGGACGTCATCCAGTTGGGCGGCATCACGCGCAGCAGTTCGGTATCCGTGGTGGGGCCCTTTGCCGAGTCGATGCTCCGCAACTTCAACTGCAGCAAGCTGTTCGTCGGCGTGGACGGCATCGACACCGAGTTCGGGCTGACGACGACCAACATGCTCGAAGCCTCGCTGAACGGCGCGATGATCAACGCCGCGCAGAAAGTCGTGGTGCTGGCCGACTCGTCGAAATTCGGGCGCCGCGGGTTCAGCAAGATCTGCGATCTGGAGGCCGTGGACCGCATCATCACCGACAGCGGCGTGCAGCCCCTTTATCTGGAGCGGCTGCGCGAACGCGGGATCGAGGTGACGGTGGTGGACGTCTGAAATACAATCCGATACAGGCATACGAAAAGAGCGGCAAGAATCCTGCCGCTCTTTTCGTATGCCGTTCGGTGTACTTACTTTTTCAGCAAAGCCTGCAACCGCTCGGGGTAGTCGGTGGTGATGTAGTCCACGCCCAGCCCGATGAAGTATTTCATGTCTTCCTCCGAATCCACGGTCCAGACGTTGACTTCGAGACCCAGATCGTGCGCCTCCTTCACCCATTGGGGATGCTTGCGCAGCACGCCCATCGAGTAGTCGATGCCGGCCAGCCCCAGTTTCTTGATGCTCTTGGGAGGCAGGTCGCCGTTGAGGTAGTAGATTTTGGTGTCGGGGATGAGCTTCTTGAACGCCATGCAGGCGTTGATCGAGAAGGCGATGATGTCGGTCCGGTCCAGTACGCCGTATTTCTTGAGCTCCTTGACGATCTTCTCGGCGGCGAGGTCCTCGCGGTTGTAATCCGAAAGCGACTTCATTTCGAGAATCAGGCGCGTGTCGGGTTTCGAGGCCACGAGCTTGAGGTAGGCGTCGAACGTGGGGATGTTCTCGCCGTTGGGCAACACGATGGCCGTGATCTCCTTGGCCGTGGACTTCTCCATGTCGACTTCGGTGCCTTTGTACTTGCGGTCGTGGTTGACGATCAGCTTGTTGTCGGCCGTGAGCCAGACGTCGATCTCCGAGCCGTAGACGCCGACGGCGTCGGCCTTGGTGAACGAAGCCAGCGAGTTCTGCGCCGATTCGGGCGCGGTCCAGTAGCCGCGGTGGGCGATCACTTTGGGCTGGGCGATGACGGCGCCTCCTGCGAGCAGCAGGGCGGCCGAGAAAATGATTTTTTTCATCATATCGTTTGAAATGTTGGTTGGTAGCTTGTGAAATGAAACCTCCACAAAGTTAATGAATATTTCCGGATTTACAAGCCGAAAGTCGGCCGGAGGCAGTGTTTTCATCGAATCGTATTGCAATCGTTCCCGCGGATTTTTTCGTGAAATGGTCGATTTGTGGTAGTAATTGCAATAATTGTGCACCGCAGGTTGCGGAATTTTTCCTATCTTCGTGCAATCCGAATCACTTAAAACCTCATAAATAGGAACCATGAAAGAAAAAGTCAGCAAGAAATTCTCGGAACTTTACGGCGAAGGCGCCATTCTGTTCGCTTCCCCGGGGCGTATCAACCTCATCGGCGAACACACGGATTACAACGGGGGATTCGTATTCCCGGGAGCCGTGGACAAAGGCATCGTCGCCGCCATCAAACTGAACGGTACGGACAAGGTGCGCGCCTATGCGCTCGACTTGGGCGAG
This sequence comes from Alistipes provencensis, assembly GCF_900083545.1. Lineage (NCBI taxonomy): Bacteria > Pseudomonadati > Bacteroidota > Bacteroidia > Bacteroidales > Rikenellaceae > Alistipes > Alistipes provencensis. Next base: position 2,389,560 of record NZ_LT559262.1, read on the forward strand.
AGCTCGGAGTTCGGTCTGAACGAGGCGGACAAACCCGCCCAGAGCTGGGCCTGCTACATCTTCGGCGTCTGCCGCGAGATTCAGAAGCGCGGCGGCAAGATCGGCGGTTTCGACACGGTATTTGCGGGCGATGTTCCGCTGGGCGCCGGCATGTCGTCGTCGGCGGCGCTGGAGTCGACCTACGCCTTTGCGCTGAACGACCTTTACAACTGCGGCATCGACAAGTTCGAGCTGGCGAAGATCGGCCAGTCCACCGAGCACAACTACTGCGGCGTGAACTGCGGCATCATGGACCAGTTCGCGTCGGTATTCGGCAAGAAGGGCAACCTGATTCGTCTGGACTGCCGTTCGCTGGAGTATGCCTATTTCCCGTTCGACCCGAAGGGTTACAAGCTCGTCCTGCTGGATTCGCGCGTGAAGCACGAGTTGGTGGGTTCGCCCTACAACGACCGCCGCGCGTCGTGCGAGCGTGTGGCCAAGATGCTGGGACAGGAGTTCCTGCGCGGCGCCACGATGGAGCAGTTGGACGCCATCAAGGATAAGATTTCGGAGGAGGACTACAAGCGTGCCCGCTATGTGATCGGCGAGGAGAAGCGCGTGCTGGATGTCTGCGAGGCGCTCGAGAAGGGCGACTACGAGACCGTCGGCGAGCGGATGTACGAGACCCACTGGGGCATGTCGAAGGACTACGAAGTGTCGTGCGAGGAGCTGGATTTTCTGGCCACGGTGGCCAAGGAGTGCGGCGTGAGCGGTTCGCGCATCATGGGCGGCGGCTTCGGCGGCTGCACGATCAATCTGGTGAAGGATTCGCTTTATGACAACTTCATCGCCACGGCCAAGGAGAAGTTCAACGCCAAATACGGCCACGAACCCAAGGTTTACGAAGTGGTGATCTCCGACGGTTCGCGCCGCTTGTAATTTTCGATTCTCACGGGCATCTTCCGCCCTGCCTTGTTCGGCCCGAACGGGAAATACTTCGGTATGTCCCGTCCGGGCCGGACTGCGTTAGGTTGGAATCTGCTCCGCGATAATCAAAAATTCAGGATTTTTTGCAGCATCACTTCATCGTGATAGCCGTCGGGCCGCCATATCCAGTCGCGTTTGACGCCGATCTCGGTGAATCCCGCGTTGCGGAACAGCCTCAGACTGGCCTCGTTGTCGGCTCCGACGTTGCACCACAACTGGTGTGCGCGCAGCGTATCGTGTGCGTAGCGGCAGAGGGTCTCCACGGCGTCGGAGGCGTAGCCGCGCCCCCGGTCGCTCTGCTCGTAGATGAGGATGCCGACGCCCGCCCGGCGCTGGATCGGGTCGTATTCGAACAGGTCGATGGCCCCGACCGGCCGCGCGCTCAGCAGGGTTTCGACGATCAGCCGCAGTTGCCCGTCGCAGAGCACTCCGATGACGTCCTGATGCCGTTCGACGAAACGCTGCATCTGGTGGCGCGAAAACGGCTCTGTCGTGCCGCTGACCGCCCAGATGTCGCAGTCGTTCTCCCACATATACATCAGGTCGGCATCCTCCGGCTCCACGGCCCGCAGGCGGATGGTTTTCCCTTCGATATTCATTCCTGTTGAATTTTCGATTCGACGAATGTTAGCACTGATCTTGCCGCGGAGCGGCACTCAAGCCCCCGCCGAGGCGGGGGTATGGGGGTGGGTCAGATTTATAAACGGCGCCATCGGCGCCGATTATACAGCGATTCGGAGCGTGACGGATCAGAAAGTCCCGGAACGCGCCTATAGCCCTATTATCTTGTTTCGTATGAGCATCGCCACGCCCCAAGCGTTGGCGTTCTCGGTCATTTTCGAGACGCGGAACTTGGTGTCCTTGTAGACCAGATTGAGCGAATATTTGTTCGTCGCCGACTTCAGCGGCAGCATGATGTAGTCGCCCGCTGCCGCGAGGTTGCCGCCGACGATGACCGTCTCGGGGTTGAAGGTATTGATCAGGAAAGCCACGGCCTTGCCGACCTTCTCGCCGGCCTCCTCGATCAGCTCGATCGAGAGGTTGTCGTCGTTCTTCGCCGCGGCGATGATGTCGTCGATATGGATGGTCTTCTGCTGGTCGTATTTCTCGCGCAGGATGGTGTTCACGCCGTTCTGGATCAGGTGGCACATCTTGTCCTCGATGGCGATACCCGAAACCTCGGTCTCGAGGCAGCCCTTCTTGCCGCACGAGCAGATGATCTCGTTGTCGAAGAACGGAATGTGCCCGAACTCGCCCGCGAAACCGCTCTTGCCGTAATATAACTGCCCGTCGACCACGATGCCGATGGCCACGCCGCGGCCCATGTGGAGGTACAGCACGTTGCTCTCGTCCTTCGACTTGCCGCAGGTGTACTCGGCGTAGCACCGGGCGCGGGTGTCGTTCTCCAGCAGCACGCGGAGGCCGACGCGCTCCTCGAGCACCTCACGCAGCGACTGTTCGCTCGTGGTGAAATATTTGTAGCTGCGGCCCGTGTCGGGATTCACGCGGCCCGTCATGCAGACGCCCAGTCCGAGTATCTTTCCGCGGTCGATGCCGCACGAAGCGATGAAATTCTCGATGTTCGTGCAGATGCGCTCGATGCACTGCGGACGGTCCAACAGTTCGAACGTGAAGTCGTTCTCCTCCTTGATGATGTTGTTCTGCAGGTCGGTGATCAGAAAGCGCATGTTGTCGCGGCCGACATTCACGCCGGCGAAGTAGATCGCCGAATTGGCCAGTCCGAAGATGTTGGGGCGCCGTCCGCCCGGGGTTTCCACTTTGCCCAGATCCGTTACGATGTTCTCGTCGACGAGTTCCTGCACCAGCTTGGTGATTGTCGGAACGCTGATATGCAGCTCTTTGGTCAGTTCCGAAAGCGTGCATTCGCCGTTGACGGCCATATGCGCGATGATGTTGCGCTTGATGATGCTGTTTTTGTGGGAAATGCCCTTCAGGGCATCGTCTTCGTGTTTGTTGAAAAATTCGGTCAGTGATGTCATCCGTGCAGTCTCATTTTTAACTAACTCTGCAAATATAACGAGTTTATTTAATAAATGCAACCAATTTTTAATAAAATTTAATAAATTTTGTTTCGGAATGGGATATAAAAAATTAACGCGCTGATAACCAGCGCGTTAATTTTTAGATATGCGTTCCCTTTTTTACAGCGTCGCTTTCGACTCCACGGCTGCGTTGGCGTCCACCTTGCGGATGAGGCCTTGCAGGACGGTGCCGGGACCGAGCTCGGTGAACTCCGTCACGCCGTCGGCCAGCATGTTCTTGACGATGTAGGTCCAGCGCACGGGAGCCGTCAGTTGGGCGATCAGGTTGGCCTTGATGGCGGCGGGATCGGTGTAGGGCTTGGCGTCCACGTTCTGGTAGATCGGGCATACGGGCGTCTGGAACGGCGCCTCGGCGATGGCTTTTTCGAGCTCCTGCTTGGCGGGCTCCATCAGCGGCGAGTGGAACGCACCGCCCACGGGCAGGCGCAGGGCGCGGCGGGCGCCGGCGGCCTTGGCTTTTTCACAGGCGGCTTCCACGGCCTCCACGGCTCCCGAGATGACCAACTGGCCCGGGCAGTTGTAGTTGGCGGCGACGACTACGCCGTCGGTCGATGCGCAGATCTCCTCGACCACGCTGTCCTCGAGGCCGAGGATGGCGGCCATCGTGCCGGGCTGTGCCTCGCAGGCGGCCTGCATGGCCATGGCACGCTTCGAAACGAGTTTCAGTCCGTCCTCGAACGAGAGGGCTCCGGCGACCACGAGGGCCGAGAATTCGCCTAAGGAGTGCCCGGCGGCGGCATCGGGCTTCACACCCAGTGCCTTGGCCATGATGACCGAGTGGAGGAATACGGCGGGCTGGGTGACTTTGGTCTGCTTCAGCTCCTCGTCCGTGCCGGCGAACATGATGTCGGTGATGCGGAACCCGAGGATCTCGTTGGCCTTCTCGAAGAGTTCCTTCGCAGCCGGAACATTGTCGTAGAGGTCCTTGCCCATGCCGACGGCCTGAGCTCCCTGACCCGGAAATACATATGCGTGCTTCATAATTTTTCGCGTTTTTTACGTTTGCGGGGGCAAAGATACGAATTTATTTTCTATTTTTGTGCCGCAATGGTTCACAAAGGGCCGGGCAAGGCCCCGTGTGATGAAAAGGGAATGCCGTGAAAATCGGCAGCAGTTCCCGCTGCTGTAAGTTCCGCGAATTGCCGCAACACGCTGAAGCCACTGGTCGCAGGACCGGGAAGGCGTTGCGGCAGGGACGAGCCAGAAGACCTGCCTTGCAATCTCCCTCAGGAGGAGAATCTTTTTTTCGAGCGCATCTGCGGAGAACGGAGCATCGTGGGGTTTTGTGGCCGGGCCACGGAACGGCGGCCCAAGGGCGGCCAGAGCCGAAAAAGAGATTCGATTCCGGGAGGTTCCGGGACCGGATTTTTTATTTTACGAACATATCAAAACCCAAAAAAACAAAGACATGAAAAAATTTCTTGTTACTCCCTTTCTTTTCGTATTGGCAGCGGCGGCTTTCGTGGGCTGCGACGATAACGAATACATCTATTACGAGCTTCCCGATGAAGCTCGGGTGATCGACTTCGAAGGCGCCAACCTCGGCACCGACGGCTTTATCTGGGGCAAAGGTCAGGCTACGGAGCAGGACGACACCGACTGGCAGGGCCAGCCGATCAGATCGGATATTTATTACGGCCCGATCTATACGGAGAAAGAGGCGCAGATTTATACCTATTATTCGGATAACGGGCATTCGGTGGATAGCTGGGGCGGCATGGTCGTTTCGAATCACAAGGACAAGAAGACCGAAGACTATACCAACGACAAGAGCGTCTACGGCGACGGAGGCGCCGACGGTTCGGCCCAGTTCGCTGCTATTTATTATTCGGAGTATACACCGAACGGCAAGGGTATTCCGACCGTCAATTTTCTGGGCGGCGTAAAGCCCGTATCGGTGGCTGTGGCCAACATGACCTATCTTTATCTCTATTTCAAAGGTTCGGCGCCGGCAACGCTCGTCGATGTGAAAGCTGTCATTACGGGTTACAACAGCGGCATTAAAACCGGAGAGGTTACCGTAATGCTGGCTGACAAGGCTTCGGGAACGGTGAAGTCGGGCTGGGAGACGGTCGATCTGTCGTCGCTCGGAACGGTTACTTCGCTGACCTTTACAGTATCGACGACCGACTATATGTGTCCGACTTATTTTGCCATCGACAACTTGGCTTACGAGAAGTAGGCCGCGAAAACGGTTTGTTATCAAAACCCCCGCAAGGAGAGCCTTGCGGGGGTTTTGTTTTCTGGGGTGCCGGGGGTCAGAGCTGCGTGAGCACGATGACGCTGTGGGCCCTGACGCCGACGCAGAACGTGCCGTCGAGGTTCTCGAGTTGCAGTGACGGGGCGATCTGTTCGTCGCCGTCGGGCAGCCGCCTCTCCTCATAGGTATAGACCTTGCAGTCCGACATGCCGCCGCGGAGCGTATTTTTCAGGTCGAAACTCAGGTCCTGCCCCGTGGCGTTGGCGATCACATAGGTCCAGCGGCCGTCGGCCGTGCGGATGGCCGTTCCGGCCGCGAATTCGCTGCCGAGGTTGAGCGGATAGACCTCCGAGCCTTTGCGCACGAAGCGCGTCAGCAGCGAATAGGCATAGTACTGCGGCCGCGGTTGGTAGTCGCTCGTCAGCCGGTCGTAGACGTTCGGGTCGGGGTCCTGACGATAGGCGATGCGCATGTAACGCCACATTCCCAACTGCTGCATCGCGGCATAAGGCTCGTTGCGGCCGTAATACTGGTCGATGAGGCTCCAGTAACTCGTGCCGACGGCTCCTGCGTTGAGGAAATTCACCACGAGCCGCGCCATCAGCACACCCCGCTCGTAAAGGTCGATGTCCGTCTGGCGCGTGGCGCCGACGCACTGGTTCGATCCGAACTCCCCGACGAAGTGGTTTTTCCCCGCTTTGGCGGCCGCGGCCACATTGGCCTCCTCCCACGCGAGGATCGTGCGGTTGGGGGTGTCGTAACCGAAGATGTAGGTGTGGCTGTTGAACAGGTCGGCCTCCTGCGCCAAATCCCGGGCGCATCCCTCGAGGAAGAAACGCCGCGTGTCGGTGTTGTCCGAGAGGTTCAGATGTACCTTGTCGCGGATTCCGTCCGTGCGCAGGCGCCGGTCGAGGACCTTGGCCAGCGGAATGTAGCGTTCGAGCGGAATGATGTTGCCGTCGGGTTCGTTGAAGGGCGTCAGCTCCTTGATGCAGGTGTAGCCCCGCCGCTCGATCAGGTGTTTGGCCACGGTCGAGAAACTCTCGGCGAACTCCTCGTTGCTGGCGGGTTCCACGACCCAGTTCGTCCCTTCGGACGAGCAGAGGAAGTGGCGCTTCACGCCGGCATAGGCCGGATCGAGCAGGTCGCAGTAGGTGGGGCATCCCCACAGCACGAGCGTCACGTCGGCGCCCATCTCCTGTGCGACGTCCAGCACCTTGTAGAGCGACTGCATCTCGGCCGATTCGAATGTGAAACGGTCGAGGGCCGCGACGTCGGGATCGCCGTTGTCGTTGACGGGCTCCCACCAATGGGGCAGCAGCATCACGCGGAAGCGCTGGATGCCCATTTTGCGGATGCGCGGCACGACGATCTCATCCCAGTCCGAAGCTTTCGCCCCGTCGCGGCGGGTGACGTTCTGCGACAGGAAATGCGGGTCGAGCTCCACGCCCAGCCCGACGAGCGTGACGCCCGTCGAACGGCCGACGCTCACTTCGAGACTTGCGTTGCGCTCATAACCCGGCGTGCGGGTGGATTCAGGCAGGCGTTCGTCACCTTTGGGCTCTGCCGAAGATGCCGAACATCCGGCGAGCGCCAGCAGGGCCAGCAGGAACATCCGGACGGGTTTCGTCTGTCTCATATCCGTATCAGAGGTTGAAGGCGCGTTTGAGTTCGTCCATCTGCTCCTGCGTGGTGCCCGTCGGTTCGAAACCCATCGACTTGGCCGTCAGGTAGATCTGCGCCGATTTCGAAAGCACGTCTACTTGGTCGAACGCCTCCATGATGTCGGGGCCCACGGCGCAGACGCCGTGTTTCTCCCACATCACCACGTCGTATTCCTTCAACTGTTCGATCGTGGCTTCGGCCAGCTCGGTGGAGCTGGGCATCTTGTAGGGCACGATGCCCAGCCCTTTGGGGCAGAAGGCCCGCGTCTCGGGGATCATCGACCACAGCAGGTTCGTGAGCACGTCCTTGGCCAGAAACGCCGGGTTGTGGGTCATGGCGATGAGGTCGATCGGGTGGGTGTGGACGGCGGCGGTGTAGCCGTTGCCCGTGGCGATCATCTGGTCGTGCATCGCCAGATGCGAAGCCAGCTCGGAAGTCGGCTTCACGGGGTTGTCGGCGATGATCTCGTACGACGCGCAGTCGTCGAGGATGCGGATCACCGAACCGTTCTCCATCGGCCGCCGTGCGAGGTCGCGCATGCGGCGGTTGGTGCCCTTGCAGAAGAAATAGCACCCTTTGAGGTGGGGCAGCGTCATGCCGAATGCGACCGGGGCGCTGATCGGGGCCATCGAGCGGACGGCGTCGTCGGCATAGGCCGTGACGTTGACCGTGATGTTGCCGCCGTTGCGCTCGGCCCAGCCTTTCTGCCAGAGATAGCTGGCGACTTCGGCGACTTCGGCCACCCGGCGGGCCAGTTCGGGACGATTTTCGAGTATCGATTTCATAATATTAAGAGTTAAGTTGTATAATCAGGCCGCTTTGCATGTCGGTCGGCTGTTTTCGCTGCCTTTGGCAGCGTTTGCAAATCGGACCCACCCCCAAACCCCCGCCTCAGGCAGGGGCTTGGTGCCGCGATGCGGCAAAATTGGCATTTTGGGCGGCTGATCGATCATTTATTGGAATAACGAGGGGAAGAAGATCGAGAAGAGCAGGATAGCGAGACCTGCGGTGAGCGTCGTCAGTGTGCGGCCGTTGCAGCCTTTCCACTCCTTGAGCAGGATGCCCCAGACGTTTGAGAAGATGACGTTGAGCGACATCAGGATGCTCCACGAGAAGGCCAGAATGACGGGCGATCCGGTGAGGAAGCTCTTGCCCATCTCCAGTCCGAAGAACTGCGAGTACCACAGCACGCCGGCCAGAGCGCAGAACAGCAGGTTGTTGACCAGCACCGAACCTCGCACGCCGAAGTACTCCCCGGCGGTGCGGTTGCGGACGTTCTGCCAGATGCAGTAGGCGGCGTTGGTCACGAAACCGCCCGTCGTGACGAGCAGGATGACCGGAAGTCCCGCGTAGAGCGGATCGACGCCCTGCGCCATGGCCGCGGCTTTGATCGGGGCCCCGGCGTCGAGACCCAGCGCGAAGCAGGCGCTCATCACGCCGGCCAGCAGCGCCACGGCGAGACCCTTGGTCAGTGCGAAGTCCTTGATGGCGGCGCGTTTCTCCTCTTCGGTCATGTTGGCGGCGCGCAGCGACCCGGCGTAGCCGATCACGGCGATGCCGGCGAGGGTCACGCAGACGCCCAGCAGCAGGATGAGCCCCTGCCCGTGCAGGAGGTCCGTGCCGGCGAACAGCGCCGGAAGGAGCGTTCCGAAGGCCGAGCAGGTGCCCAGCGAGATCGACTGCCCGAGCGCCACCCCGAGGTAGCGCATCGAGAGTCCGAACGTAAGGCCGCCGACGCCCCACAGGGCCCCGTATATAACGGCCTTGAGGGCGCCGCCTTCACCCAGCAGGGTGAAGAGCGAGCCGCCCTCGGGCACGGCGATCAGGGCTCCCAGCAGCGGAAAGACCAGCCATGCGAAAATTCCCTGCACGAGCCAGAAACTTTCCCAACTCCATTCCCTGACCTTCTTGATCGGGACATAGGAACTCGACTGTCCGAAGCTGCCGATGGCTATGATCAGCAATCCGATGAGTATTTCCATGGTTTACGCCCGTTTCGAGGTGACCTCGCGTTCGTATTTCTGGATTTCGGCGATGAAATCCTCGCCGACGGGTACGTTGTTGCGCAGGCAGAACATATCCCACACGGCGTTCCACGGCAGCGACTTCGACTCCTCGAGCAGGGCCAGACGCTCGAAGCCCTGTCCGTTGGCCTCATACTCGCGTAGCGTCTTCAGGGGCTCCAAGAGGGCCTGCATCATGCACTTCTGCGTGGCGCGCGAACCGATGACGTAGGCGCCGATGCGGTTGATCGAAGCGTCGAAGTAGTCCAGACCGATGTGTACGCGGTCGAGGGCGTCGCAGCGCACGATCTCCTTGCAGAGCTCCAGCGTCTCGTCGTTCATGATCGTCACATGGTCCGAGTCCCAGCGGACGGGGCGCGAAACGTGGAGCATGATCTCGGGGGTGAAGAGCAGCAGCGACGAGAGCTTGTCGGCGACGATCTCCGTGGGGTGGAAGTGGCCCGTGTCGAGGGTCACGATCTTGCCGCGCGAGGTGCCGTAGCCGATGTAGAAGTCGTTCGAACCCACGGTGTAGCTCTCCAGACCGATGCCGAAGACCTTCGACTCGATGCAGTCCTTCATGTTGTCGTATTTCTGCTCGAAGATCTTGTCGAGCGAGTCGCAAAGCAGCTCACGGTATTTCATGCGGTTGACCGTGAGGTCCTTCGAGCCGTCGTGCACCCAGACGTTCATGATGCAGGGGTCGCCCTGCGCCTTGCCCATCTCCTCGGCGATGGCGCGGCAGCGCTTGGTGTGCTCGATCCAGAAGTTGCGGATTTCGGGGTCGGGGTTCGACAGCGAGAGGCTGCCGCTCTTGGGATGCGAGAACGACGTGGAGTTGAAGTCGAGTTTCAGGTCGTTCTTCTTCGCCCAGTCGATCCAGCCCTGAAAGTGCTTGGGCTCCACCTTGTCGCGGTCGACGAACTCGCCGCCGAACTCGCCGTAGATCTCGTGGAGGTTCAGGCGGTGCCGGCCGGGAATGAACGACTTGGCCTTGAGGATGTCGGCGCGCAGCTCCTCGATGTTGCGGGCCTTGCCGGGGTAGTTGCCCGTGGCCTGAATGCCGCCCGTGAGGTCGCCGCCTTGGTTTTCGAAGCCCGTCACGTCGTCCGCCTGCCAGCAGTGGAGCGAGAGGGATACTTTCTGTAAAGCGGCGAGCGCTGCTTCGGTGTCGATGCCCAGATCGGCATAGCGTGCTTTTGCGACCTCGTAGGCCTGCTGAATCTGTTCGGTTTTCATTTCTTTGGTGTTTTAAGTTATTTTACAATCGTTTTGAAGCGTGTGTATGCGGCGTCCCACGCAGCGGTGTCGCCCGGGGTGAAGCTCTCGGCGGGGATGCAGCGGGCGATCAGCGAACGCATCTGCTGGAGCGTGTCGACGCACCCTGCGGCCCGGGCCTGAAGCATGATGTTGCCCACGGCGGTGGCCTCCGAAGGGCCTGCCGTCACGGGAATCCCGAGCGAATCGGCCGTGAACTGGTTCAGCAGGGCGTTTTTCGAACCGCCGCCGATGACGTGGAGACGTTCGATCTCGAACGGGGCCAGCGAGCGGAAGCGGTCGAGGACGAAGCGGTATTTGAGTGCGAGGCTTTCGAAAATGGCGCGGATTGTTGCGCTGTCGCCGTCGGGCACGGGCTGTCCCGTGCGCTCGCAGTAGGTGCGGATCGCGGCGGGCATGTCGCCCGGAGCGGCGAACGAGGCGTCGTCGGGGTCGATCATCGTCCGGAACGGCGCGGCCGCGGTGGCCATCTTCACGATCTCGGGGTAGGTGTAGTCGCGTCCCTCGTCCTTCCATTTCCTGAGGCACTGCTCCAGAATCCACATGCCCGTGATGTTCTTCAGCAGGCGGGTCGTACCCTCCACGCCGCCTTCGTTGGTGAAGTTGTAGCGCTCGGTCTGCTCGTTGATGAAGGGTTCGCGGACCTCGATGCCCATGAGCGACCATGTGCCCGACGAGAGGTAGGCGAAGCGCTCGTTAGCGGCCGGTACGGCGGCTACGGCCGAAGCGGTGTCGTGGCCCGCCACGGCGACTACGGGTAGCTGCGGCACGCCGCAGGCGGCGGCCAGTTCGGCGCGGAGCGTTCCGATCCGGTGGCCCGGCATCACGATCGGGGGGAAGAGTTCGGCCGAAAGGCCCATCTTCTCCAGCAGGCGTGCTTCGATGCGCTTCGTGCGGGGATTCAGCAACTGCGAGGTCGAGGCGATGGTGTATTCGGTGACCATCTCCCCGGTGAGCAGGTATGACAGGGTGTCGGGCATGAAGAGCAGCCGCTCGGCGGCGGCCAGTTGCGACGAATGGTCGCGCTGCATGGCGTAGAGCTGGTAGAGCGAATTGAAGTTCATGATCTGGATGCCCGTGTCGCCGTAAACCTCCTCTTTGGGAAGCACTTTCGAGAAGTACTCCTCGGGAGCGCCGGCGGTGTGCGGGTCGCGGTAGGCGTAGGGGAGTCCGAGCAGCGAGCCGTCCTTGCCGACGAAGGCGAAGTCGACGCCCCATGTGTCGATGCCGACCGAGGTGATCTCGACCCCTTCGCGGGCGGCGGCGCGCAGGCCCTCGCACAGATGTTCGTAGAGCGAGAAGATGTTCCAGTAATAATGATCGCCCAACGGCAGGATGGTATTCGGGAAGCGTGTCAGTTCCTTGAGGACGAGCTCTCCGTCCCGGAGCGAGCCGAGGATGGTGCGTCCGCTGGTGGCCCCCAAGTCGAAGGCGACGAAGTGTTTGGGTTGCATGTTTCGGTTTGTGATTTTTGGGTTGTACAAAAAAACTCATTTTTTTGCCGTTTCGACGTTGTAATATGATGGATGACTTTTGTTTTTTGATTTTTCTGCCGGTTTGCCTCCGGAGGGGGTGACGTCGGTCGCGGATTTTTATATATATTTGTATAACCAAACCACTTTCCCGTTTCAGTAACCTGACGTATGAAACCTGTAAACAATCATAAGTATCTGGTGAGCAGCGAAAAAGACCAGACTTGGGGCATCACGGTCGACACCGTGGGCAGCGAGTCCGTCGCCGCCGGCTACGAGACCTATCCCCCGCGGGTCGGACACCCCTCGGGTTTCTATTTTGACGTTGGAAAAGGGCGTGTGCTGGAGAGCTACCAACTGCTCTACATCACCTCGGGCCGCGGCTCGTTCTACGGCCCCGGCCGCAAGCGCACCGACATCGGGGCCGGGGACATGGTGCTGCTGCGTCCCAACCGCTGGCACAGCTACATGCCCGACCGTGAAACGGGGTGGCACGAGTACTGGATCGGCTTCCGCGGTCCGAACGTCGACGCACGCTTCCGCAACGACTTCTTCGACGACAGCCGCGAGGTGTTCCGCGTGGGGGTCCGCGAGGAGATCACGGCCCTCTACGACAAGGCCATCGAGGTGGCCGAGAACGAGCGCTCCTCCTACCAGCAATACCTTGCCGGCATCGCCAACCTGCTGCTGGGCATGGCGATGTATTACCATTCGAACCACCAGTTCGTGTCGCTCGACGTGGTGGGGCAGATCGACCGTGCGCGGCGCATCATGCGCGAGGAGCTCTACGCCAACATCTCGCCCGACGAGGTGGCCCGGCGGGTGAACATGAGCTATTCGTGGTTCCGCAAGATGTTCCGCGACTACACGAACATCTCCCCGGCGCGCTACATGCAGGAGCTGCGCCTGCAGGAGGCCTGCCGCCTGCTGTCGGGAACGGCCATGAGCATCAAGGAGATCGCCTTCCGGCTCAACTACGGCGACGCTTCCTATTTCTCCAACATGTTCCGCCGCCACCTGCGGATGACCCCCATCGAATACCGCCGACGCTTCGGTGTCGGCAGCGACGGTTTCAGTGCGGCCGGAGGTGAGCATGAAGCCTGAAGAATCTGTAAAACCCCAATAAATTTTCTGACCCGATGAATGTTGTGAATTTTAGAAACGCCGTCCGCTGGTTCGTGCTGTGCTGCCTGCCGCTGCTGGCGGGCTCCTGCGGGAAGCGTTCCTCGATCGCCGACATGCGCTGCGAATACCTCGCCTCGCCGATCTCGGTCGACACCCAGTCGCCCCGCTTTACATGGACTTATGAAGATGCCGACGCTTTCGCGCAGGCCGGCTTCCGGCTGTGCGTAGCCACGGCTCCCGAAAAGCTGGTCGTTCCCGATGTCTGGAACTCCGGGGAGGTCGCCGGCAGCCGTCCCTTTGCCGTGATGCCCGACGGCGGGCTGCTCGCCTCGCGGACCCCTTACTACTGGCAGGTCGAGGCGTGGGACGCCGACGGACGGCGGATCGTCTCGCCCGTCGCGGAGTTCGAAACGGCCCTGATGAACACCTCCGAATGGCAGGCCCGCTGGATTTCCGACGCCAACGACAAGGATTTCGTTCCTGCGCCGATGCTGCGGCGGGCATTCGACGTGCGGTCCGGTGTCGAGCGCGCCCGGCTCTATGTGAGCGCCGCGGCCTATGCGAAGACGGCCCTGAACGGCGAACCCGTCTCGGGGAACCTCCTCGACCCGGGCTACACCCATTACGACAAGCGTAACCTCTATGCCGTGCACGACGTTACCGACCGGCTCCGCGAGGGCGAGAATGTCCTCTCGGCGGTGTTGGGCAACGGATTCTACAACGCCATCCAGCCCGTCGCCACATGGAGTTTCGAGGTGGCCCGCTGGCGCGGACGTGCGCGGATGATCTGCGAACTGCACATCGACTATGCCGACGGCACGCACGAGGTCGTCTGCTCCGACGGTTCGTGGCGCACGACGGCCGACGGCCCCTACCTTTCGAACAACATTTACAGCGGCGACGTCTACGACGCCCGCCGGGAGATTTCCGGCTGGGACCGCCCCGGATTCGACGATTCGAAGTGGGCGCAGGCCGTCGAGGTCGCGGCTCCCTCGCCGCTGCTGAAAGCCCAGTCGATGCCCGCCGTCCTCGCCACGCGCGAAATGGAGCCCGTCGAGGTCCGTTCGTTCGGCGATACGGTCTGGGTGTTCAATTTCGGCGTCAACCTTACGGGCCTCTGCCGCCTGCAGGTCGAGGGTGAGCGCGGCACGCAGATCACGATGACCCACGGCGAGTTCCTGAAACCCTCGGGTCGCATCGAGATGCGCAACCTCGATATCTACTACAAGCCTCTGCCCGGCTACGATTTTCAGACCGATACCTATATCCTGAAAGGCGATGGCCGCGAGACGTGGACGCCCGATTTCACCTACCACGGGTTCCAGTATGTGGAACTGCGGTCGAGCGCTCCGGTGAAACTCGACAAGACGAGCCTCACGGCGCGTTTCATGCACACCGACGTGCCTGCGGTCGGGAAATTCTCCTGCTCGAACGGGCTGTTCAACCGCATCTGGGAGATGACCCGCCAGACCTATCTCAACAACCTCACGTCGATCCCCACCGACTGTCCCCAGCGCGAGAAGAACGGCTGGACGGCCGACGGCAATCTGGCCATGGAGCTGGCGCTGCTCAACTATGACGGGATCGCTTTCTACGAGAAGTGGCTCGACGATTTCGTCGACAACCAGAACGAGGCGGGACGCATTGCGGGCATCATTCCCACGGCCGGATGGGGTTACGACGACTGGATCGGCCCGGTGTGGGACGCTTCGGCCTTCATGATTCCCTATACGCTCTATAATTATTACGGCGACCTGCGCCCCATCGAGAAGATGTGGCCCGTCTGCGCACGGTACCTCGACTACCTCGCCACGCGCGAAGAGGCCGACGGCGGCGTGACCTACGGCATCGGCGACTGGGTATTCTACCATACGCAGACTCCGACCGACTACACCTCGACCTGCTATTACTATTACGACAACGTGCTGATGGCCCGGTTCGCCGAGTTGCTGGGCCGCGACGGCGAACGTTACGCCCGCAAGGCCGAACAGTTGCGCGAACTGATCAACACGAAGTACTACGATGCCGAAAAGGGCCTCTATGCCAACGGTTCGCAGGCCGCGCAGGGCGTGGCGCTCTACATGAATATCGTTCCCGAGGGCGATGCGCAGCGTGTGGCCGACAACCTCGACCGCATGATCGCCGAGAACAACTATTTCCTCGATTTCGGGACCATCGGCAGCAAGACCGTGCTGCGCATGCTCACCCGCTACGGTCATGTCGAAACGGCTTACAGGATGGCCTCCCAGACCGAGGCGCCTTCGTGGGGCTGGTGGGTCAGCCAAGGTTTCACGACGCTAGCCGAGACGTGGACGCTTTCGCCCGAGTGGCGCGACGCCTCGATCAATCACGTCTTTCTGGGCGACGTCGCCGCGTGGTATGTCAACGATCTGGCGGGCATCAACTTCGATCCGGCGGCTCCCGGGTTCGAACGCATCGTCATCGCTCCCCATTTCGTCGGGGCGCTCGACTGGGCCGCGGCATCCTACGACTCGGTGCGCGGCGAAATCCGCTCGGAGTGGCGGCGCAGCGGCGGCCGCGTGACGCTGAAGGTCACCGTACCGGCCAACACGACGGCCGACATCCGGATCGACGGTGAGACCGTCGCCACGGTGGCCGGCGGTGTTCATGAATTCAGGTTCTGATACACCCGGCTGAAAAAGAGCGGCAGACTTCGGAAAGTCTGCCGTTCTTTTTTGTTTCGGGGGCCTTGTCAGAGGTTTTCGTCCTCGAAAGCGAACACCTCGGTCGAGACCTCGCCCAGCGGTCCGGAGTTCTGGCTGATGCCGGTCTGGACCTTGATGAAGTCGATGTATTTGAGGTTGGCGGCGCTGCCGTCCGCATTCACCGCGTTGGCGATCTTGAAATAGTTTTTGCGCTGGTCGCCGTCGGAGACATTTCCCGCAGCCTGATCGCTGCCTGCATTGTCGGCATAACCCCAGTCGTAGGGGTTGTTGTAGTAGTCGCCCGTGATCGGATGGCGCGTCGTGTTGGCGGCCAGCCGCGTGCCGTAGAGCGTGTAGCTCTCCATGTCGATCCACCCCGGGTAGTAGCCCTGCTCGTGGCTGCTGTTCCGCTCGACCGTGCCCGCGTTGCCGCGGTTGTCCTTCCATTGGATGCCCGTATTGTCGCTCTTCGGGCGGTAGTAGGTCATGGCGTAGGACGTGAGCGTCTCCGGCTTGCCGTATTCCGAACCTTTGAGCTCGTACCATTCGTCGTCGGGAAGCCCGTTGCCGTTGGTGTCCTGCATGACCCATACGATGCCCGGTTCGGACGACTGGGCGAACTGGTTGCCCGCGATCGAGAAGTCGTTACCGCCCTTGTTTTCGATGCTGTGGTCGAAGCCCACGACGATATAGCCGCCCCATGCCCCCAGCGACACATAGTAGTTCTTTTTCTCCCCGGCGTTTTGCCGGAGCAGTTCCTGAGCTTTGGATGCGGCGGCGTCCGCCGAAGTGATGTCTTTGAAAACGCTTTCGTTGATGAACTGTCCCGGCGCCGGGGTGTATTCGTAGACCTTGTCCGAAAACCGACTGGTTCCGCCGGAACGCTTGTGCGACATTTCGTCGCCGCAGCAGGTCACCACGGCGGTGGCCGTCGCGGTCTCTCCGTCGTCGTCGGTAACCTTCACCGTGACCGTATATTCTCCCTCGGCCGCAGGGGTGAAGGCAAAGACCTCTTTGTCCCCTTTTTCGGGCCGGTCTTTTACGGTCCATTCGAACGTCGGATTGTGGAAATGTTCGAGGACGGGACGCAGATAGAGCGTGCGGTCCTGCGATACGTTCCGGGCACCTTCCTTGCCGAACCGGAGGGAGGGCGCCGGGAAAACGGCTGTTACCGTGAAACGCTCCACGACCCGGATCGTGATGCTCTCCGGTTCGGATTTGCCGTCCTCGTTTTCCGCATTGAGCGTCAGTTGAAAATTGGCCAATTCTTCCGGCGTGAACGTGTAGGTGGCGTCGGTCCCCACCGTTTCGCCGTCGAGCGTCCACACGAAGGTCGCTCCGTCGCCGTTGGCGATCGTGGGGGCGATCGTGGTTTCACGGCCGATCTCCACCTCCATCACCTTGTCGTCGCCGACGGGGAACGAGATCACCGGGGGTTGCAGCCGGTTGACCTCGATGCGCAGCTCCTCCGAGGCCGATCCGTTCGGGTTCTCGACGCGGAACGTGAGGTAGTAGACGCCCGCTTCCCGGGCCTCGAACGTGAAGGTCGGGCCGGAGCCGGCCGGTTCGTCGTCGAGGAGCCATGTGTAGACGGCGCCTTCGGCGTTCCCGACCGTCGGGGCGATCGTCACCGATTTGCCCACTTTTACCGGGTAGACGCCTTCGGGATTGTCCAGCGTGATGACGGGTTTGGCCCCGCCGTCGGTGATTACGCCGTCCTTGTTGCAGGATGCGAGCAGTGCCAGAAAGAGCGCCGCCGTTGAAAAACAGAGATTCCGGATCATATGGTTTGCCATTTTTACAGTCGTATGCGCTGGGGTCCGGGACGATATAGACTGAACGGGAACGCTGTACGACGAGGCTGCCATTCGATCTCTGCCCGAAACCCGCGGGTGCGAATCCATGTCAAGGCAGGTCTTCTGACTCGTCCCTGTTGCCGCGCCTTCCCGGCTTTTGAGCCAGTGGCAGCGAATGCGGCAACCGTCGTCTCCCGCAGAGGGGAGGGGACTTACAGCAGCAGGTACTGTTCCGGATTCTCACCGGATTCCCTTTTCATCGGCCGGGGCGCGTGCTGCGCCCGATCCGAAACCTTGCGGGGGCAAAGATACGGGAAAATCCGTAAAAAGCCGCATCGTTGTGCGGCTTTTTACGGATTCCGGTCGTGGAGGCGGAGCCTACCACATGTAGAGCACCATGTCGCCCGGGTCGAGCGTCAGCGTGCGCTGGTCGTTCGAGGCGAGCTGTACGGAGCCGTCCTTGCGGATGCGGCGTACATGCGGCTGCGTGCCGATGTTGAGGTAGCATTTTTCGTTGATGCTGGTGTTGACCACCATCATGAAGTGGTAGTCGTGGTTCTCGAAGAACGAAACGCACGCCGTGTTGGTGTCGCGGCCTACCGACAGTTCGGTGATCTCGGCGGGCAGTGCGCCCAGCGCATGGGTGTCCAGCGGCAGCGGGGTGCCCATGTGGTAAACGCCCGTCACCTTGTTGCCCTTGAATACCCATGCCAGCCGCTGTACCTCGTCGAGCAGCGACTTCACGAGGTCGTAGGTCTCGGTGCGGGTGCCGTCCTCGGCGATCGGGCCGTTGCGGTATTTCCAGATTTCGGGGTCGGCCACCGTCGGAGTCCAGTAGGTGAAGCACTGAAGGGCCTGTGTGCCGTAGGCGAGGTTGCTGTAAGCCTGAAGGCGCAGGTCGTCGAGGGTCGGCTGCGGGTAGCTGGTGTGGGGTACGGTGAGCATGAAGCTCCAGAACTCCATTCCCGAGCGGAGCGCCCGGTCGCGGACGATCTCCAGACACTGATACCATTCGCCGAGGATTTGCCGCGGACTGTCCGCGACGTTCGGGTCCTTGATGATCGGGTATTTGTCGAACGAGAGGAACGTGATTTCGGGAACCTCGGCCATGTAACGGTCGATGTACTCGTTGTAGTCCTTCACGCCGAGGGCCGCATAGTGCTCGGGGCCGCCCGTGGGGAAGATGTTGGCATAGCAGATGTGGTTTCTGTCCACATGCTGGATGTCGGACATCATTTTGGACATGTTTGCGAACTGCGTCGGGTGGGGTTCGTCCATGACGAAGTATCCGGCCAGCGCAGGATGGCTCTTCAGCCGGTTTACGGCATCGAGACGCTTGCTTTCCGTATAGAGTTCATCGCACTCGACGATAAGCTTGATATTGGTTTTGGCGGCGTAGTCGAGGCACTTGAGGGCTGTCTCGACGTTGCCCATGCGCGAATAGTTGAGCGTGATGCCCATCTGCTCGGCCTCTTGGAAGCGCTCGACGCTGGCGAACGACGAACGCACGCCGTGCCATGCCACTACGGGAATCTTCTCCGAGGCGGGGATTTGCGTGGGGTAGTCGTTCGATTTGCCGCCGTCGTCGTCCTTGCAGCCGGCAAGGGCTGCGAGCGATCCGGCGATCAGGGCGGTCATAAGGAGATGTTTCATGGTTGAATTGAGGTATTGGGATTAATACTTGAAGATGTAACGGTAGCGGAAGCGGTCGCCCGGGGCCGAATCGCCGTCGCGCATGCATTCGCGGATGTCGCCGTCGGCGACGGCGTTGTCGATCCACTTGAAATCGACCGTGAAGTCCCTCACATCGGTGATGCCGAGCTCCGAGAGCGGGATGGCGATCTCCATCTGGTTGCCCGAGACGGCGTAGTCGACCGTCGCGGCCTCCTCCCAGTCCCAGCCGCCCTTCGAACGCTGGAGCGTGGTCCGGTTCTCGCCGACGACCCGGTTGTTGACCACCCATTGGAATCCTTCCCACGCGGGAGCCGTACTGCCCTTCACCGAGATGAAGAGCCGCATCCAGTTGCGGTCGGTGCGGGGCGTGATGGGTTCGGCGGTCTCCACATGGAAGAAGAGCGACTTGCAGTCCGTGGCGACCTTGGCATAGCAGATGTCGTTGCGCCCGGTGTTGTTCGTGAGGCTGATGTTCTTGTAGCCGAAGCCCCAGTGGTTGCGCGGCCGGGTGTCGCCCTTGTAATCCTTGTAGCGGGTTCCGAGGTCCGTCCAGTCGTCGAACTTGCCGTCGACGGCGATCTCGTGAATCTCCTTTACCGGCTCGACCGGCGTGACGCCCTTGTAGCGGCGCACATAGTCGGCCATATAGTAATAGTAGACGTCGGTGAAATCGTCGGCGCAGGGCTCGATGTCGCGGCTGAACTCGTGGTTGTAGCAGTCGATGAACGTGGCGCCCGTGTTTCCCTGACGCTGGGCCACCCACTCGTTCCATCCCGTGAGGAAGATCAGGTCGGGGTCGCATTCGAGGGCCCGTTCGAACTGCTGTTTGAAATAGGTTCCCGCGGCGCGCTGTTCGGCCGTGGGGTTCGCGGGCTGGTGGCCGCCGTAGCCGTTGGGCGAATTGCCCGTGTAGCTGCGGCCGATGTTCCAGACCGGGTGGCTGGCCACCATGACGGGCATCTCCTCCTTCACGTTGCGCTGCGGCGAAAATTCGCCCCATGCCCAGCGGTTCGTCCCGTCGCCGTACCAGTTGCCGCCGTAATTGTACTGGGTGTCGAACCACGCGTAGCGGAACGTGAGGCGGCTGGCAACTCCGTTCCCGTAATCCCCGGGAGGTGCGAGAAGCAGCGGTTTGCCGTCGAGTTCATACCACAGGCGGTCGTAGTCGCTGTTGCTGTAGAGCGTCAGCAATTCTTTGACCACCGGGGCGGGGTTCGTGTTGAGGATGAACGATATCTGCGGCCGGGGATTGCCTTCGCGCATCATCTGGACATAGACGTCGCAGAGCGTTTTGACCACCGGAAGGTAGGCGTAGCCGTTCGTCACGTCGATGAAGATCACGTCGACGCCTGCTTCGGAAAGCATCTGGGCGTGGCGGCGGATTATCCATGTGTCGTTGGAAACGTAGTAGTCCAGATAGGGCTTGCCCCAATGGTGCATGGCGCCTCCGGGACCGAAGGGGATGTCGGCCGGGTTGCTGTGCCCCTTTTCCAGTTCGCTGATGTCGTAGGGCGACCGGGTGTCCGTGGCTTTCGGCGGGATGATGTCGCCGCCGAAATAGTCGCCGACGTCGTAGCCGTGGGCGCCCAGCCAGATGAAGTAGAAGATGCCGACTTTCTTGTCACGCAGCGTCTTATGGCGGTAATCGAAAGCGATCTCTTTGCCTGCGGGGTCGATCGCTACCAGCGATTCGTTCCCGTATGTAACCACCTCGCCCGGTGTCGGTCCCGGATCGGGACCGGGGTCGGAGCCGGATTTCGAGCAGGCGAACAGGGCGAGCAGGAGGAACGGGATGGTTTTTCTCATCATTTTGTCAGTCGTTTTTTAAGGTTCTATTGCGGAAACTGCACTTCGAACGTGATCAGCAGTCCCCGGTGGTCGCTGGGCCATACGCCGCCCACGGGTTCGATCAGCTCCTCGGCCTTATTGACGAACTGGTCTTCGATGATGGCGCTCTTGGAGATCATCGCCGAGGGACCCATGATCTGGGCCTTCTTGGGGGCGAACTTAGCATCGGGACGGTAGTAAACGAAGTCGATGCGGTCGCGCTCGTCGGCTTCCGCGGCCCACTGGGTCTCTTTCCGGGCGTCCCTGTTGTGTACGGGCCACGTCACGGCCGGATGGGTCGCCGGGTCGGGATAGACCGTCCGGTAGGCATCCTGCATGCCGTCGGCGTAGCAGACTGTCGAGATGGGCCATGCCACCACGCAGCCGTTGTGCTCGTACTTGTCTTTCATGGCTTCGGTCCAGTCGAGGTGCGAGGGCTGGTTGAGGTCGCCGCCGAAGATGCAGAGGCGTCCCTGCGCTTGCTGGGTCTTGGTGTCGGCCGTGAGGTCCTTGGCAATCTGCGTGCGGCCCGACAGTTCCTCACGTTCGAGGATGAAATCGACGTCGGTGATCGGTCCGTCGGTGAGTTTGTCCCAGCCGTAGGGCGAGGAGCCGTCGCCGTAACCGCGCGGCAGGTAGCAGGCGTAATACATGTGGTAGGCGTGCGAGGCATAGATGGCCATCTGCTGTCCGTAGAAGTCGATCACCGTGCGGTAGAACCACGGGCTGTTGTTCACGGCGTCGGTTGAGAGCACCTGATGGCGCGTCAGCAGGCCGCGGGTGCCGCTGCCTCCCTTGCAGGTATAGGTGTAGCGGATGCCGGTGCGCTTGTACAGTTCGGCGGCTACGGCGCTCAGGATCGTGCGTGCGTTATCCTCCGAGGTGAATTCGCAGAACGATGCGGCGTCGGGTTTCAGTTCGGCAAGCTGCTTGATAAGCGCCTCCTGCCCGTTGTTGACATTGGCAATGCCCTCCCAGAGATTGAGCTGCAGGAACGTGAATTCGCGGACAGCGGCGGGCGAATAGACTTCGATGTCGCAGTTGGCGCTGACCGATCCGAGCGTTGCCGAGATGACGGCGCGCCCCTCGGCGACGCCCGTGATGCGGCCGTTCTGGTCGACGGAAGCCACTGCGGTCTTGTCGCTCGACCAGACGACGGGACCCTCGACGGTCGCATTCTCGGGAACGAGTTTCGCCGTGAGGTCCAGCGTCTTGCCTTTGGCGATGGCGGCGATCGGGATCGAAATTTCGATCTTTTCGAGCGCGATGGGTGCGGCGACTACGGTGACCTCGCATGAAGCGGTCACGTCGCCGCATTTGGCCCTGACGGTCGTTGTACCGGCGGCGACGCCCGTTACCGTTCCGTCGTCGTCGATCCGGGCGGTCTTCGAATCTTCGCTCGACCAGCGGAGACCTTCGATCGAGGCCGTCTCGGGCGTGGCCGCGGCGGTCAGCTTGGCGCTCTGTCCGGCCGTCAGCGTGAGGGGCGACGGCGCGATGGTGATTGCCGTCAGTTTGTCGGGATCGGCGGGCGTTTGGCCCGATTTGCTTTCCGAACACGATACGGTGACTGCCAATGCACTCAGGCAGACCAGCATCGCGTAACGCAGAATGTTGCTTTTCATGGTTTATGGTGTTAGGTTCTTTTTTGTTCGGTTATTCGATCTTCACGAGTCCCTGCCAGGCGCAGTGGTGCTCGGTGATCCCTTTTTCGTCCATCCAGCGGCGGGTCTCGGGGGTCTTCATCCACGCCGTGTCGTAGCCTTCGCCCACGTCGTTGTTCCAGACCCACAGGGGCGTGGGCCAGAGGCAGGCGCGGAAGCGGACCGTGCGGTAGAACTCTTCGCGGACCCCCATCTGCCCGTGGTGGGCCATCTGGATGTAGTCGCAGTCGAGTTCCTTTTGCGGAACGCTGCGCAGCAGGCGGTCGCCGCTCTCCTCGCCCGTGTCGGCGAGCATCAGCAGCGATTTGCGCTTGTCCCAGAGCCGCAGCACGATGCTGGCGTTGTTGTAGGCGTTGACCAGCGTCGCGGGGTCGTTGACCTGCAGGACTTTGAGATGCAATCCGTCGAGACGCATTTCCCGGCCCGGCTTTGTGAGGTTTTCGACGTGCAGGCCCGAGGCCGCGAGTGCTTCGAGGTAGGCGTCGGCCAGCTTCCGGCGGTTGAGGTCGGTGTCCAGTTGCGCGTCGCTCATCGGCGACTGCCAGACGGTCCCGATTTCGATGCCGCCGGGGGCGCGCAGAATCTCGGTGAGGGCGCCCATGTGGTCGACATGGGGATGCGTCACAAACCACCACTCCACGCGGTTGCCCAGCGCCGCGAGGAAGCCCCGCAGGTAGGGGGCGTCGGCCGCCGTGCCGCCGTCGATCACCACGACGCGCCCTGCATCGGTGCGGATCACATAGGAGTTCATCTGCGAGGGCCCCTGCGGAGGCAACTGCCAGAGCGTGAAGCCCGGGCGCGCGGCCCACGACTGAAAACAGCCTGCGGCGAAGAACAGCGAAAGGAGCAGTTTGCGCAGCATGGTTTTACTTTTTACCGTATTTAATCAGCAGCGACGAGCGCGGCTGTCCGATGCTCATGGTGAAACCGTCCATCAACTGCCGGCCCGTGGCCTCCACGCGGTCGTCGTTGTCGGCGTTCTCCAGCACATAGGTCGCTTCGGGCTCCAGCCCGCGGAAGCGCACGACTTTCTGTTCCTCTGTCGAGAGGTCGCGGCGGAAAGCCACCACATAACCCGTCTGGTCCGAGGGGCGCAGGAGCTGATAGGCCAGCCAGATGTCGTCGCCCGTCATGTCGCCGTAACCCGTCAGCGGGTAGAAATCCTCGTAGAAGTAGGGGCGCACGGCGGCGAACTCGGCCATGCGGCGCTGCATCTCGGGGATCGACGCATCGGCGTTCGATATCTTCCAGTTGTAGATGATCGTGGCGCTGAGGCTCGAGCGGAAGGTGAAGGCGTCGGATTTCTGCGTGCCGGTCCCGTGCACGGGCAGCCACATGTTCAGCCCGTAGGTGTGGCACTGGTAGCCGATCGGCTCGCCGTAGTTGTAGTCGGTGCGCCAGAGCGGTGCCGACCGCGAGGTCGATTCGAGGTCGATGCGGCGGCCTCCCGAGGCGCAGTTGTCGATCAGGAGCCCCGGAAACTCGGCCCGCAGGTAGTCCCAGAAGGCGTAGAGCCCCTCGATGTAGCGGATTTCGCAGATGCCCACACGGTCGGGCTGGTCGTTGGCGTACCAGAAACCCTCGGGGTCGATGTTGAAATCCTGCCGGTAGTAGTCGATGTTGTTGTCGCGGATGAGCCGGGCGATCTGCTCGCAGAACCATGTGCGGGCCACGGGGTCGCCCAAGTTGAAAAGGAACGAATCGACGCTTCCGCGCTTCACCCAGCCCGGCTGGGCGGCTTTGCCGCTGGCGTCGAGCATGAACTCGGGGTGCTGCATGGCCCAGTCGGAATCCTTCATCACGCGCTCGGGCTCGAACCATACCATGAACTTGCAGCCGGCGCGGTGCACCTCGTCGCCCACGGGACCGAGGCCCTGCGGGAAGCGCACGCTGTCCACCGACCAGTTGCCCACGGTGTTGGCCCAGTTGTAGCCGTTCTTCCAGTCGGCGGCCTTGCTGTACCATCCGGCGTCGAGCCAGAAGACCTGAGGCAGCAGGCCGAACTGCTTGTAACGTTTCACGAGCGCCGTGGCGTAATCGGCCGTCATGCAGGTGTATTCGTTGCAGGGGGCGGGATCGCCGTAGTTGAAGCTCGAACAGATCGGGAATACGGCCGGCTTGCCGTCGGCCGTGGGGTGGTGGTGGGCCAGCAGGAAGCGGCGCAGGAGGTTCTGGCCGTCCATGCGGTCGTCGCCCTGCCACAGGAGCATGGCCGTCGAAGGAGTGCGGATCTCCTCGCCCGGAAGCAGGTAAGCGGACAGGTTCTTCATGCCGGTCGCCACGCTGACGGCGTTCTCCGCCGGGCGTGCGATGTCGGCTTTCCAGTTACCGGTCCATCCGATGGCTACGACCATGCCTCCCGTGGGCAGTTGGACGTTGAAGAAAGGAAAGGCGTGCGACGACGAGCGTCCGCCCTGCGGGTGCATCGAGTGCACGTCGCCCACGGCCAGTTCGCGCGAACGGGCGTGGAAGTCGGCTTTCGAGACGTGGCTTCCGTCTGCGTAGTGGAGCAGATAGGTCCCCTTGGCCGTCGATTCGGGGGTGATGTCCACGACCTTCACCTGCTCGATCTTCGGGGTGTTCCCGCCGGAGGTGTTGCGGAAGCGGAGCACCCACTCCATGGCGTTGAAGTCCGCGAAGGTCTTCACGCGGCACTCGACGGCGAGCCCCGTCGCGGGGTCGGTATAGGTGTATACGCGCTCGGTGACGTTCCGCTCCGTTGCGGGAAGCGTCTCGGCGGCGTATTTCCATTTGGCGATCGTCTTGCCCGAGGGTATGCCCCCGTAGACGAACGAGAAGGGCGGCACCTTGCCTTTGGCGAAAGCCCCGGCGACCCATTTTTCACATTCGGCGCCCTTGGCGGGGATGCGCAGACGCGACTGGGCGGAGGTCTGTACGGCGGTCAGCAGGAGTGTTGCAAGCAGCAGTCTGAATAGGTATTTCATGGCTTAAGGCGTCAGTTTTTGCGGTATTTTATCAGCAGCGAGCTTCGCGGGTTGTCGAGGCGGAGCGTCAGCCCCTCGGTCAGTTCCCGGCCGCTGCGAACGGTTTCGGCCTGCGTGTCGCAGTCCACGAGGGTATAGGAGGCGTCGGGCGCGAGTCCGCCCAGACGCACTATGTATTCCGCGTCGGGAGCGTCCTGACGGCGGAAGGCGACCACGATGCCCGAGCCGTCCGACGGACGGTGCATCTGGTAGGCCAGCCACACGTCGGAACCCGTGAGGTCGCCCGTTCCCGAGAGCGGATAATAGTCTTCGTAATAATATTCGCGGATGTCGCGGTATTCCTTGATGCGCTGCTGCATGTCGAGGACCGAAACGCCCGGCTCGGTGACTTTCCAGTTGCACTGGAGCGCCGACGAAAGGCTCGAGCGGAACGAATACTGGTCCGGCAGCAGGATGCCCGTGCCGTGTATCGGCAGGAAGAAGTTCAACCCGTAGGTATGGCACTGGTAGCCGTCGGGGTCGTCGTAGTGGTAGTAGTCGCTGCGCCAGAGGGGTGCGCTGCGGCCGATGGATTCCCAGTCGAGGCGCTTGCCGCCCGAGGCGCAGTTGTCGATCAGCAGGCCGGGGAAGCGGTCCAGCAGGTAATCCCAGAATTTGTAGAGGTTTTCGATGTGGCGGATCTCCTTGATGCCGCTGCGTCCGGGCTGGTCGGCATCGCGCCAGTAACCGGCCGGGAGCATGTTGAAATCCTGACGGTAGTAGTCGATCCCGTTCTCTTCGATCAGGTCGCCGTAGTATTTGCAGAGCCAGTCGCACGCCGCGTCGTTGCCCAGATCGAACAGGTACCACGTCGACTGCTCCGAGCCTTCGGGCCACTGGGTGTCGAGCATCCACTCCTTGTGTTCCGTGGCCCACTGCGTGCCTTTCACGACGCGCTCGGGTTCGAACCAGACCATGAATTTGGCGCCGGTTTCATGCACGGCGTCCGATACGGGTTTCAGTCCCTCGGGGAAACGCTCCCGGTCGACCGTCCAGTTGCCCGTGGTGTTGGCCCAGCTCTTGCCGTGCCGGAAATCCCCGGCTCCGGTGTGCCATCCGGCGTCGAGCCAGAAGACGTCGGGCGTCAGTTCGAACATCGAGAAGCGGCGGACCATGGCGATGGCCCAGTCGGCCGTCAGGCACGAGTATTCGCCGCAGGGCTGCGGGTCGCGGTAGTTGAAGGCGCTGCAAAGCGGGTAGAAAGGCTTGCCGTCGACCTTGCGCGAGTGGTGCGCGAGGATGAGGCGGCGGAAACAGTTGTGGCCGTTCATGCGGTCGCCGCTCCAGAACATCAGGGCGACCGAGGGCGTGCGGATCTGCTCGCCCGGATAGAGGTAAAGATCGGTGTTCAGCATGCCCGCGGCCAGCGTCAGGCGGTTCGGGTCACGCTTTTCGAGGTCGGCGAACCACGTTCCGGTCCAGCCGACGGCGACCATCACGCCCTGCCGCGAAGCTTCGGATTCGAGGTTGAAGAAGGGGAAAGCCTCCTCCGACGAACGTCCTCCGTGGGGTTCGATGTGCAACGGCTGCTCCGTGCGGAACTCCGCGGTGCGGGGCGCATAGTCGGCCTTCGAAATCTTGTTGCCTTCGGCGTAGTGGATTTTCAGCGCTCCGGCGGCGGGGTAGACCATGTCGAAATCCGCGACCTTCACGCGTGTGAGCTGCCCGGAATTCTCAGCCGACGTATTGCGGAAATGCAGCACCCATTCCACGGCCCGGAACTCGGGGTATCCTTTGACGTCGCAGACCACTTCGAGTCCGCTGCGGGGGTCGGTGTAGGTGAACGTGCGCAGGACGACATCCTTGCCTGCGGATGCGGGCGCCGTGCGGCTCCAGCGCCACGAGCGGAGGAACTCCTCCGACGGCTTCTCGTCCAGAATGAACGAGAACGGCGGCAACTGGCCTTTGGCGAAGCGTTGGTCGATCCAGCGGGCGATGTCTGTTTGGTCGCCTTGCATCTGCAAACGCACCTGCGCTGACGCCGGGATTGCTCCCAGCGCCAGCAACAGGGCACTTGCCAAGGCGATGATGGTACGTCGGTAATTGATTACGGGTTTCATCGTCTGTTTTCAGGGTTTGTAATTCGGGTTGTTATTCATAATCCTGCTCTGCGGCACAGAGGTCGTCGATCGTAGTATGCGTGTGCTTGATTTTGACACCGCCGCCGTCATAACCCTCCTCCGCATAGCTCCAGTCGCTTACGGTAAAGCCGTCCTTCAGTGCCTGAATCACGGGGTTGTTGTTCACCCACTTGTTATAACTCTCTTTCTGCACCTGCTGGCCATCTACTGTTTTCTTGTTTTCGTTGTTGTTAGCATCTGACAGGTTTCTGTACCAGTAGTGCTCGACGTCAATATGGCGTTTGCGGCCTTCGGCTTCGGCTGCCGTCGCCCATGTGATCGTGAAGTCCTCCTTGTTTTTGAGGATGTACATGTAGGGGAACCACGAGTCGGGACGCTGGCTGTTATAACCTTCGCCCAGAGCGTTGTTCAGCAGGCGTGCCCGTTCGATCTTGTTGCCGTCGAGCCAGAGCTGACGCAGGCGGCCGCAGTTCGAGATGTCGATCTCCTTGAGTTTGTTGTTCTTGGCGCTGATCGAATAAACGACGAGCATGCGGTCTTTGTCCGAACTGTCGCCGTTGGCCGTGCCGAGGTTGATGCCTTCGAGCTGGTTGCCGTCGAGTTTCAGTTCGTGCAGGGCGATGCAGTTGCGCAGGTCGATGGTTCCGGTGAGCGACTGCGATGAAAGGAACATCTGCTTCACTTTGCAGGCGTGTTCGTCATCGGTATAGGTGCCGAAATTGATGCTTGCGATCTTGTTGAGCCCCGATCCTGCATCGCCCCAAGCATGCAGCAGCGTGGCGTTGGGGAACAGGGTCATGTCGAGCGACTCGATCGATGAATTGGCGACATAGACACGGTCTACGCTCGTCAGGGGGCCATAGAGGTCGGTCAGCGGTTTGATCGACGTAACGCCCGTCGCATAGGTGAGGTCCAGCGTCGTTGCGGTAAAGCCGGCGAGGGCGGCATCCTTTTTCCAAACCCGGAACTCTTTGGTTTCCTCGTTGTAATCGACGATCTTGCCCGGCATGTAACCGCGGCGGGTGATGCCCTCCTCGTTGGCACGCATGGAGGCGTCGGTGGGTACGACCTCATCCTCTCCGGTCAGGTAGTAGCCCAGATGATAGGGAATGGCCACGAACTGATCGTCGGGGTGCAGATAGGCCTCGGCCTGCTTCGCTCCGCCGCGCAGGACGGTCAGCTTGTAGGAGCGGTCGCGCGATGCGGCGGCAGGGAGTTCGAACGTGGCGTTCTGGGCGGTGATATTGGCTACGTCGGCTTCGGCGCTGTACTCCTCTCCGGCAAGGGCTTCGATCTTCACTTTGTCGCCGGCTTTGAATCCTGCGGCGGTCATCGTGACGGTGTTGCCCTGAATTGCACTCAGGTAGGGTACTGTGATGCCTTCTATGGCGGGACTCGACACGGTCACCTTGCAGGTGGCGACTTTCTCGTCGACGGTCACGGTGATGTCGGCCGTACCCTCGGCAACGGCCGTTACGGTACCGTCGTCGGCGATGGTGGCGACTGCCTTGTTGCTCGAATCCCACACGGCTTCCTGATTGGTGGCGTTTTCGGGGGTGATCGTGTAGGTCAGTTTCTCGGTCTTGCCCACGAAGAGCGGCATCTCGGTTTTCGAAAGTTCGATCTTCTCGACACGGATCGGAGCCGGGGTGACGGTAATGACCGCTTGGCCGTTCTTGCCGCCGCAGAGTGCCATAATTACAGCTTCGCCTTCGGTAACACCGGTTACGACGCCCGTCGCTTCATCGACCGTGGCGACATTCTCGTCGCGGGATTTCCATTTTACGGTCTTGTCCGAGGCATTTTCGGGCAGGATTTCGGCTTTCAGGGTGAGGGTGGTTCCTGCGACGACGCTGCCGGTCGCCGGGGTGACTTTGACTTCGGTGACGGGAACTTGCTCGTCATCTTTCGTGTCGTCGTCGCTACACGAGACGGCGACCATTGCAAATGCCGTCAGGACGGCAATGGCGGAAAAGATTTTTTTCATAATAGGTTGGAATTTAAGGTGAGAGTCTTGTCGAATCAAAATCCGAGCTCCTTTTCGAGGGCCTCGATCACGATGTGGATAACTTTGATGTGTATCTCCTGAATGCGGTCCGAATGGGGCGTGCGGGGCGCCTGAAGCACTACGTCGGCCATTTCTGCCAGCCGGGTGGGACCCTCGGCGGTCAGCGCCACGACCTTCATGTCCAGACGGCGGGCCGTTTCGGCCGCGGCGACGATGTTCTGCGAGTTGCCGCTGGTCGAGATGGCCAGCAGTACGTCGCCGGGTTTGCCGAACGCCTCGACCCAGCGGACGAAGATATCCCCGAACGAGAAGTCGTTGCCCACGCAGGTCATGTAGGCCGGGTCGTTGATGGCCATGGCCGCCAGCGGGCGGCGGTTCTCGCGGAAACGTCCGGTGAGCTCCTCGGCGAAATGGGTGGCGTCGCACAGCGAGCCGCCGTTGCCGCAGCTCATGATCTTGCAGCCGTTGCGGAGCGCTTCGGCCATCGTGTCCACGATCGCCTCCATCGTCGGAAGGGTCCGGGGCGAGGCGAGGAAATCCGCCAGCGCGTCGTTCGCCTCACGGAGGCTGTGTTCAATAATCTGCCGTTTCATCTTCATGCGTATTTTTATGCGTTGGCGGCCACCGACAGCGCGGCGTAGTCGCCGATCGCCTCGCCCAGCGCCGCGGGCACCACGCGGCAGACGCGCCGGGCGTGGGAGAGCGCCTCGCGGGCGATGACCTCCTCCATGGGCGTGGGAGAGCGCCTCGCGGGCGATGACCTCCTCCATGTAGGGTTTTATCAGGCTTTCGTTGCGGGCGTAGATGCTGCCGATGACGATCATTTCGGGGTTGATCAGGTCGATGACGATCGACAGCCCTTTGCCCAGATAACGCGCCGAGGTGCGGTAGATTTCCAACGCTAGGGCGTCGCCTTCCGCAGCGGCCTGAGCCACCAGCCGGGCGTCGATCTTGTCGGGATCGCCCTCGGGGCACCACGCGACCTTTTCACCCATCTGCAGGCGCTCCTTCACGGCGAACTGCGCCAGTTGGCGAATGCCGCCGCCGCTGCAAAACCCTTCGAACGAGCCGCATTTGCCGTAGCCCACGGGCCCGAAGTCGCTCAGGCGGATGTGTCCCAGCTCCCCGGCGTTGTCGTTGGTCCCGGTGTAGATGCGTCCGTCGAGGATCAGCCCGGCGCCGAGTCCCGTGCCGAAGGTCAGGAAGATCATGTTCCGGGTGCCTGCTCCGGCGCCGAACTGCCACTCGGCCAATGCGCAGGCGTTGGCGTCGTTGTGGATGGCGGTGCGGATGCCGAACTCCTTTTCGAAGATTTCGACGATGGGGATGTTGTCCCAGCCCGGCAGGTTGGGCGGCGACATCACCACGCCCGTGCGGCTGTCCAGCGGGCCTCCGCAACTGATGCCGATGGCCCGGGTGTTGCCGGCTTCGAGGCCGTGGCGCCCCATCACGTTGCGGACGCAGGTTTTGAGCTGTTCTATGGTCCGGGTGACGTCGGAGGTGCGGAAACACTCCTTGTCGAGTATCGTTACCCGGTTGCCCTCCTGCTGTCCGTAGGTGACGGCGCATTTGGTGCCTCCGATGTCGACGCCGATGATATTCTCTTTCATGTTCGTTGTAGCCATTTTGAGAGGTAAAGAGGTATTTATTCAGAGATCGTATATGTTCGTTTTGCGAAGCAGTTTGCGGTATTCGTCCAGCTTGAACGGCGCATTGCCGTAGAGGTAATGGTTTTTGAACGACCCTTCGGGCGTCGTGTACTCGATCAGCAGGATGCCCTGACCCTTCATTTCGGGCAGGCGGGCGATCTCCGCCCGGGCATTCTCCCCAACGGTGTAGCTGCCGCGGAAAATCTCGCGTCCCGTGGCCACGTCGCTGACGCGGATCGTGCCGTTGGCGGCGCTGCGCGTGTCGTTGGTGGCGACGAGCGGGTGGCTGCCGTCCGCGGCGTCGTTGACCAGCACGCAGACGTTGCGCTGCACGTTGCGCAGGAACCAGTAGGCCATCTTGGGCGAGAAGTAGTAGTCGACCACGGCGTCCGAGATCAGGGGCCATCCGTCGCGGATGTTCCACCACAGGATGCCGGTCTTCGGGGCGAACTTGTTGCCGCGGTAGATCTCGACGAAGAATTTCATGGCCTCGGCCTGCACCGACTGCGATGCGAAGATGAAATCGTCGAGTTTGGTCGGCACCTCTCCGAAGAGCAGGCGGACTTGGTTAATCATCAGATTGTTGCGCTCGGGCGTGTAGCCCCACTCCTTGAAGATGCGAACGGCCTTGGTGAGCCAGTCCTCGTTCCAGCGGAACTCCTTCTTGTCGGTCCACGGGTAGACCGTTTCTGCCGGGAACATCTTTTCGAGGCTCGACCGGTTGGGCATTCCGTGGTAGCCGATCTCACTGACGAAAAGGCAGTTGGCAGTGGTGTAGAACGGGTCTTTGTAGTAACCGCGGGGTCCCCACAGGTGATCCTCCGGAAGCTGCTGTACGGCATATCCGTTCCGGTAAACCTCTTCGCTCAGGTAAGGCGACGAGGGGAGGTAGCTGCGCGTGGGATCGAGTTCGTAGAGCACCATCGGGATCACCTGACGTGAGATGACGTCGCGGTTGGGGTCCATGCGGAACGGGGCCAGCAGGCCGAATGCGAGGGTCTGGTCGTTCTCGTTGTTGCCCGACCAGAGAGCGATCGAGGGGTGCGAACGCAGTTTCATCACCACGGAGGTGACTTCGCGTTCGATGGCGCGCGAGAACTCCTCGCGCTGCGAGTAGAAGGTGCATCCCATGCCGAAATCCTGCCATACCATCACGCCGTTCTCGTCGCAGAGTTCGTAGAACCGGCTGTCCTCGTAGACGTTGCCGCCCCAGCAGCGGATCATGTTGCAGTTCAGGTCGGTAACCAAATCGAACGTGCGTTCCAGCCATTGCGTGTCGCGGCTGTGGAGGGCATCCATCGGAGTCCAGTTGCTGCCGCGGGCGAAAATCTTCTCGCCGTTGACGATGAAGCAGAAGCGACCCGGATTTTCGGGCGTGTGGGTAGGCGTGAGGTCGAGTTTCACGGTGCGGATACCGATGCGGCGGCGGTCGATGTCGAGCGTGTTGCCCGCCTCGTCCATCAGTTTCACCTCGGCATCGTAGAGCGCCGGTTCACCGTAACCGCGGGGCCACCAGAAATCGACGTCCTGCAGCCCGAGCAGGTGGCGTGCCGCATGCGACGTCACCTTGGCGCGGTACATGGCCACCTGCTTGCCGTTGCGGCTCAGCGAAAATTCCGTCGTGATCTTACCGTCCTGCAGGGCCGTGGGCAGTGTGATCGTATAGTCTAAAAAGACCATGGCCTGCTTGTTGGGAACGTCTACGGAGGTCGTAAACCAATGTACGTCACGCAGATGTACGGGTTTCAGCACCTCCAGTTCCACGCCGCGCCACAATCCGGCGCTCACCAGCCGCGGCATGATGTCCCAGCCGTAGGTGTGGGGTGCACGGCGCGAGTAGACCGACTCGACCTGTGCGAAATTGAAGCTGATCGTGGGTGGGATGTACTTGCGGCCTTCGATTACCGACGAACGGATGTAAACCTCCAGCGTGTTCTCTTCGCCGACGGGTTTCAGCGCCTTGGTAATGTCGAAACGATGCTCGATGAGCATGTTGTCGGCCGATCCGACCTGCCGGCCGTTGACCCAGACGTCGGCATAACAGTCGATGCCGTTGAAATTGAGTTGGATATGGTCGCCGTCGGCATGTTCGGGCGTGGTGAACGTGCGGCTGTAACGCCACTGGTAACCCTCCCACGGGCGCAGGTCGTAGACGTTGCTGCCGATCTCGGGCTGTTCGATCAGCCCCGCGGCCAGCAGGTCCAGCTCCACGTTTCCCGGAACGGTGGCGTCGATGGTTTTCATCTCGACCTGCCGGGCATCGGCAGGCGATACGATCGGGGTGTCTCCCTGAGGCCAGTAGTCGAGTCTCCATTTGCCGTCGAGCGAACTTTTCTCGCCGGCCGTCAGACTTCCTGCGGCGAAAAGCAGCGCAAGGGCGGCGGTCAGTTTGGTAAATGTCGTGTTCATATCGGATTGTCCTTTTCTTGGTTAGTATTTTCTTTACTCGATTAAGGTTTGTTATTGTGCGCTGAAAGCCGTTTTTCCGCTTTCAGGACGGCCCCGGACCACGAAAAGGTCCCTCCCGGGGTCTTTTCGTGGCCGTATAAATGCCGTTACAACAACCTAAACATCTACTTAACCGTTAAAATTCGAATGTAAAATTACCTCTTTTTTTTGAATATCAAAATTTATTACTCTGTTTTTATAGAAAATCCGCACATTTTTTTTCGCAGCTCTCCGGTTCATGGCCAATGGCCTATCTTACGGTGGTTGTGGCTCTTTAGTGTCGGGAATATTTGAAAATATTTTATTAATTAACCGGTTAGTTTATTAATGCTGATAATATATATAGGTATAATTAAAAGTCGATTTTTTTCTGTTTTTTTCTTGCAAAATCGGTAGGTGTTTCGAATTTTTACTTATATTTGTGTTGGAGAAACGGTTTTTTGACTGTCGATTGCTTGATCAATTAAGTTGAAAACCGTTGCCGCGTGAGGCGTGAGTGAGATGTGTCGGAGTGAAACGAACGCGGTATGGTGCAGACGGGGGTAACAGTTTCAGAGTTTGTAATTGGCTGTTATATTGTGTGTTGTTTTATTGAAGCACAAGAGCTGAACCAGTTTCGACGCAGTGTTTCGGATGTTCGGCTGGAGATGAATCCCCATGGCAGACCGTAAATTTGCCGGTTCATCTTTTTTAAGCCCTGTTTACTTAATCGTTTAAGTAAATTGAAGATTGCATAATGCTCCGGGACTGGAAAACGAGCGCAGGAAGCCCGATGCGGGCGTAAGATTCGGAAATACCCAAACGGAACCGCCTCCGGGCGGTCCTGAATAAACTGATACAAGAAACTACAAATTAACGCCTATGAATCATTTTAAACTACCGTGTCAGCAATTCTGTGCCGGAGTGGTCAGGTGGCTCGCGGTCGGCGCGTGGATGATCGCGCTGTGTGTGCCGGGCAGTCTGTTTGCCCAATCGCATGAGATTACCGGCAAGGTGCTCGACGAAAACGACATGCCTGTCGTGGGAGCCAACGTCATCGTCGACGGCACCACTATCGGAACCAACTCCGGGTTGGACGGCTCATTCAAGCTCACCGTTTCCCCCCCCCCTCCACAAAACGGTGTCCGTCATGTATTTGGGGTACAAAACCGTCAAGCTCGACTTAGGTTCCCGCACTAATTTCACCGTAAAACTCGAACCCGACCGCAAGGTGATCGACGAAGTGGTCGTGGTCGCCTACGGTACCCAGAAAAAGGTCTCCGTGACCGGTTCGGTCGCTTCGGTCGGCAATACCGATCTGAAACGCGCTCCCGTTTCCAACTTTTCCACGGCGCTGGCCGGCCGCCTGCCGGGTCTGACCGTGACGCAGACGTCGGGACAGCCCGGAGCCGAGAAGGTCAATATGAAACTGCGCGGCGTCAGCACCACCGGCGACTCTTCGCCGCTGATCCTGATCGACGGCGTGCCCCGTGACGACCTCAGTTCGCTCGATGCCAACGAGGTCGAGAACGTGACCATCCTCAAGGATGCGGCCGCTACGGGCGTGTTCGGTGTACGCGGCGCCAACGGTGTGATCTACGTCACTACGCGCCGGGGCAGCGTCGGTAAGGCCGCCGTAACCATTACGGCCGACTACGGTTTCCAGCAGATTCTCTGGCGCGGCGCCATGAAAATGGATTCGTGGGATTATGCCGCCCTGCTGAACGAGCGAGCCGCCAACGACGGCAAGTCTCCCGTGTACAACGAGTGGCAGATCCAGCAGTTCAAGAGCGGGGCTGATCCCACGTTCTTCCCCAACCGCGACCCCTATGACGAATATACGCAGATGGGTTCGCAGTGGAAGATCAACGCCAACGTTTCGGGCGGTACGGACCGTCTTCAGTACTTCATGAATGCCTCCTATATCGATCAGGGCAGTGTTTTCAAGTTCCTGCCCGAGTCGACGCGCGGTTATGACCCGAGTTTCTGGCTCAAGCGCGTGAGCGTGCGTGCGAACGTGGATTACAAGATCACGGACGACCTGAAATTCAGCCTCAATATCGCTTCTTATCTCAACAAGGTCAACCGAATCGTCTGGGGCGACGGTCTCGATACCTCGAACGATCTTAATTTCGATGCCGCCGGTACCACCTATATTCTGGGCGGTCTGAACCGTGTGCCGCCGACGGCTCCCGGTCCGTCGCTTCCCGCAGGCGCCGTCGACAAGAACGGCGATCCGCTGCCCGAGGGCGGCTGGGTGCAGGACGGCTCGGGCTATCAGCTCTATCCGCGTATGAACAAGGGCGGTTACATCCGACAGATGAAGACCACGGTCAATACCAGCGCCTCGCTCGACTGGGATATGAAGAAACTGGTGAAGGGTCTGAAGTTCCGCGCGATGTTCTCCTACGACCTCTATGCCTCGGGCTTTACCAAGGCGACGCAGGCGTATAACCGCTATGGCTTCTATCAGGGCAAGAGTGCCGACGATCCGTCCTATTGGACGTGGGACCATACCGACGTTGCGTTCGACGGCATTCATGCCGATACCGAGGGGTTGAATTTCTTGGATGGTGGCCGCGGACAGAGCTCCTACTACAAATTCAACACACAGCTTTCGCTCAATTACGATCAGTTGTTCAATGAAAAGCACGATGTGCATTTCATGCTGCTCGGTCAGTTGGACAACTCGGTCAGCAACTCGCCGGCTTCGCTTTACCTGCCCTATAACATGCTCTACATGTCGGCCCGTGCGACCTATACCTATGACAATCGCTATACGGCCGAGGTCAACGTAGGTATCAATGGTTCGGAACAGTTCGCCAAGGAGAACCGGTGGGGTGTTTTCCCCGCAGTCTCCGTGGGCTGGACGCTGAGCGAAGAGAAGTTCTTCAAGGACAATATCGACCGCAAGTGGATCGATTTCCTCAAGATTCGCGCGTCATACGGTATCGTGGGTAACGACCGTCTGGGTGAGAGCCGCTTCCTCTATCTGGACGACGTGCGTGTGGCTTACAATCAGAATTATGTGAACAACGGTACCGTTATTTCATCGCTGGGCCGCGGCAACTACGTCGCCACCTCGATGCTGGGTAATCTCAACCTGAAATGGGAGAAGGCGCGGCAGCAGAACTACGGTCTCGATATCAACTTCCTGAATGGGTTCTCGTTCAACTTCGACTATTTCAGGGAGATGCGTGACGACATTCTCGTCGCCCGGGAGACGGTGCCTCAGGTTCAGGGCCTTCCCTCCTCCGTGCTGCCCCGCGTGAACATGGGCAAGGTCGAGAATCACGGCTATGAGATGGTGCTCGGGTGGCAGAAGGCCCTCGGCAAGGATTGGTTCATTACCGTGTCGGGTAACTACAACTTCGCCCGCAATAAGGTCCTCGAAGCCGATGAGGTGCGTTTGCAGACGGGCCGCGGCGGTTATCTCTACCCTTATCGTCAGACCGGTTTCCCGATCGGGCAGACTTGGGTGCTGCAGGTCGACTACGAGGACGGGGCCGGCAACGGCTATATCAATACCGATGAGGACATGGCGAAATACGAGGCTATGTACAAGCAGGGCGGTTTTGTCAACGCTTTCCTCGGTCAGTGGAAATTCGTCGACCAGAACGGGGACGGACAGATCGACAACAAGGACCAGATCCCTTACGGATATCCCTCCGGAACTCCCGAAATTACCTATGGCGCATCGATGTCGCTGTCGTGGAAGAACCTCGATTTCAGCATGCAGTGGCAGGGTGTGGGGCATAAGCAGGGCGTATATGTTCTGGGTATGTTCGGCAACGGTCACCTGACCGGCGAGTGGGAAACCCACGCATGGACCAAGGAGCGTTTCGAGCGCGGCGAGAAAATTACCTATCAGGCGCTCCGGTCCGGCTATACGCTGGCCGGCAACGGTGTGAACGACCGCAACGACTATGTGGTCAGCGATATGTCCTACGTCCGCCTGAAGAATCTGGAGATCGGCTATTCGCTTCCGCAGAAGTGGATGAAGCGGATGGGCATCGGCGGAATCCGCCTTGCCATCTCGGGACAGAATCTTTGGAGCACCAACAACATGAAGGCGCAGAGCATAGACCCCGAGCAGGACAACGAGAACCAGTATCCGCTGACGCGCAATATCAGTTTCTCCGTACAGCTCAAACTCTAAAACCTCAAAAATTTCAGCAATTATGAAAATCATACGATATGTCGGTGCTGTACTGCTGGCGGCTTTTGCAGGTCAGAGTTGTTCGCTCCTCGACACTACGCCGGACGGCCGCGAAACGCTCGACCAGATTTTTGCCGACCACGACAAAACGGCCGCTTACCTGAACACCTGCTACATCTACCTTCCGACGAAGGGTACCTCTTATTATTGGGTTTGCAACGCCCCGACGGCGCTGTCGGACGAAGGGTATCTGGTTTCGGGAACGATCAACGACGCCATTCCCGCCAAGATGTACACGAGCGGCGGTACGGCCTCCTCGCACCCGATACGCGATTATAATGGCCCTACGGAGAATTATTATAGCATCTACATGATGCAGCTTCGGTATTGCACGACCTTTTTGCAGTATATCGATAAGGCGGGTGTCAATTCCGAAAGCGAGCGCGCCCGCTGGCGGGCCGAAGCGCATACGCTGCGCGCCTACTACATGCTGGAGATGCTCAAATGGTTCGGGGCTTTCGCATACGAGCCTAACGGTTATCCCGACGGTTACGACTATTCGACGCTGAAAAAGCGTTCCGTCTGGGAGCTGGCCGAACTGATCGACGCCGAGTGTACGGCCGCCATCAATACGAACGAACTGCCGTGGCGGATCGACAATCCGTCCGACGGCAAGCGTATGACCAAGGCGTTGGCTTGGTGCATCAAGTCGAAGGCTTATCTGTTCGCAGCCAGCCCGGTACACAGCGAGGATTATTCCGCCGACCAGAAGTTGTCGCACTGGAAGACCGCTTTCGAAGTGAACCAACAGGCCGTGACGGCGCTCGAGTCGAACGGATACGCCCTGAAAACTTCGGTTTCCAACCCTCGACTTTATACGGGGAAGGCTGCCGCCTACAAGGAGCTGTTCACTTCGATCTCGCTGACCTCGGCCGATGACCGGGAGACGATCTATCAGGGCGTCAGTCGGCAGAATTATGTCGACCACAACTATATCGGCGCCCTGAACTGGCCCAATAATACGACCCGTGCCGGTGTCGTGCCGACACAGGAGATGGTCGATGCCTATGAGGTGCTCAGCGCCGACGGAACCGTGGCCGAGCCGCTGCTCGATCTTTCCGATCCCTATACATCCGCCAAAGCGCCCAACTACAACCAGAAGGCGCTGGATTTGGGGTATAAGGCGGACGATCCCTATGCGGCTCCCCGTGATCCGCGTATGGAGGCCTGCATCATCCGCAACGGAGACCAGATTCTGTGGGGCGGGGTGCTCCGTACCGTGGAGACTTTCGTAGGCGGTGAAAACGGCATCAGCGACGATACCAGCGAAAACCGCTTCACGCGTACCGGGTACTATTACCGGAAATACATTGCTCCGGATGTCGATGCGACCGATAACAAGGCCGATGCGGCTCCTTGGAAATTCTTCCGGCTGGCGGAGATCAAGCTCAATCTGGCCGAAGCCGCTGCCGAGGCCGGGGAGTTGGATGTTGCCAAGGCGCAGGTGGATGCCATCCGCAACCGTGTGGGCATGCCGGCTCTGCCGGACAACCTGACGCAGGCGGAGATGATTCTGCGCGTAAGGCATGAGCGCATGGTGGAACTCTGTTACGAGGAGTGCCGCTATTTCGACGTCCGCCGCTGGGCCGAAGCTTTCAATGGTTCGCAACTGTATCAGAAATACTTCAAGATACCGTGCGAGAGCCTTACTGCCATGTGGATCACGAAAAATCCTGACGATACTTACACTTATGAGCGCCGGGTGGGTGACCTGAAAAACGCCAGTACGCAGGCGCGCGACGTTCTGCTTCCGATTCCCGAGAACGAGGCGAATAACCTCTATTCGCTGACGAATACACGCTGGCAGAATTCCGGGTGGTAATCTTTAACAGGAAACGATTATGAGAATGAAAATCAAATATACAGCTATATTGCTCGCACTCCTCGTCGCCTTTCCGTGCGGCTTCCTGAAGGCGCAGGATGCCGGGGCCTTGTCGCAGCAGGTTGTCAAGGGCATCGTCACGGATGCTGCCGGAGAGCCGGTCTATCAGGCCGTAATTACCGATGCCGCCGGGAAAATGCTCGGTACGACGGATTTGTACGGCCGTTTCGAACTGAAGACGGATGTTCCGAACCTTTGTTTCCGCACGGTGGGTTACGGCACCGTTTCGGCTCCCGCGTCGCCCGATATGAAGGTGACGATGCGCACGGACGAATCACACAAGGATGACCTGCTGGATTACGGCTACGGCGTGATCCGCCGCCGCGGAACGCTCAGCGAGGCAATTTCGGCCATTCAGGGCCGGCAGCTCGAGGACGTACCCAATGCGAGCCTCAGCCAGATGCTCGAAGGTCAGATACTGGGGTTGGGAACGCTCGAATACTCTTCCGACCCGGGAAATGCCGGCGTGTATAAATATGTCCGGGGCATCTCTTCGAATCAGGGGACGCAGCCGCTGTTCGTCGTGGACGGCATCGTTATGCAGGATTACAACTACGAATTCCTGACGGCTGCCGAGATCGAGAACATCGTGGTGCTGAAAGATGCTGCCGCCACGGCCATCTATGGACTGAAGGGCGCCAACGGCGTGGTCGTCATCAATACCAAGTCGGGACTTCCCGGAGCGTTCGACGTGCGGGTCACGGCCGATTTCTCCCTGCAGCAGATCGCCCGCAAGCCCGAGACGACCTCTTCCTACGAATATGCGACGCTGCGCAATCAGGCGTGGGCGAACGACGGCTCGCTGGGAGCAGCTCCCTTCTCCGACGATCAGGTCGCCCGGATCAGGTCGGGCAACGATCCGCTCTATCCCGACAATAACTATTACGACGACTTCGTGCGCAATTTCGGTACGATGGAACGGGTAGGTATCAGTCTCAGCGGCGGCAGCGAGCGGACGCGCGTCTGGTCGAACATCAACTTCATGAACCAGACTTCGCTCCTGAAACAGGAGACCGACGAATATGTGGCCGCACCCCGCCGCTTCTGGGTGAACTTCCGCGCGAAGATCGACGTGGACATCTCCAAACACGTCCGCGCTTTCGCCGGTGTGGCGGGTAACGTGCGCAACGACCGGCTTGCGGGGAACAATTATACCAACAGCGGAATTTACGAAACGATCTTCTCGCTGCCGCCGACGATGGTCGGACCCACGACCGAAGACGGCCGCGTGACGACGATGGAGACGGTCTCCACGCCGACCTACGGTATCCTGAACCGCTCGGGTTACACCAAATATACGGGCATGTACGCTTCGACGTACGCAGGCGTTACGGTCGATCTGGATTTCGTGACGCGCGGCCTGAGCGTGACGGGCAAATTGGCTTTCCAGTCGAGCAACGACCGTCACAACTACATGACGCAGGATTTCAGCCGCTATTACTACGACTATACGCAGGGCGATTTCGTGCAGTTGGGCTCCAATCTGGACACCAATCTGGCAGGCGGTGCGAGCGGCGTGTTCCAGTACGCCATCAGCTATATCGCCCAGTTGGACTACAAACGCTCTTTCGGCAGGCACAATGCGGAGGCTCATCTCTATACATATTATACCAATGAGCAGTTGGATGATGTGAATGCGGATTTTCCCGCCGTGGGGCTTCCGCACGATGACCACAATACGGGTCTGAACCTCTCGTACAACTACGACGACCGTTATGTGGTCGGTGCGACGTTCGGCCTGACGGCTTCCGATATATTCGCCCGCAGCAACCGCTACACGTTTGTTCCCGCTTTCTCGGCGGCGTGGGTCGCTTCGAACGAGTCGTTCCTGCGCGATGTGAAGTGGCTGAGCCTGCTGAAGGTTCGTGCTTCTTACGGAGAGGTCGCCCTCGATGACTTCGAGGTGGGCTACTACCGCTACATGTACATGGACTATATCAAGAAGAACGGCGATGTCCGCCTGCTGGGTAATCCTGACCTCAAGCCGGAGATCCATAAGACCCAGAACTACGGTCTTGATCTGGGACTCTGGAACAAACTGAACCTGACGTTCGACTATTTCAGCCGTCGTACCGACAACATGCTGATCGAGGAGGGCAGCCGGATTCCCGCTTATCAGGGCATCTATGTGAGCAACTACCGCAAGGTCAACGAGGGCAGGATGAAGAACAGCGGCATCGAGCTGGGCGTCTCCTATGCGACGGAGCTCGGCCGGGGATGGGGCATCCACGCCGGCGTGAATTACTCGCATGCGAAGAACGAGGTCATCTACACCGGGGAGATGCCTTATCCCGGCGATGGCAACGGCTACAAGGGCTATGCCTATTCCCACCGGGTGGACGGCTATCCGTTGGGCCAGCAGTTCGGCTATCTGGTCGACCGCAGCAACGGCAGCGGCTACATTTCGACCGACGAGGAGTTGGCGAAGTATACGGCGATGTATTCCGAGATCAGAACGCCGCGTAAGGGCGACCTCATCTTCCGGGATGTGAACGGTGACGGCCTTGTCAACGAGAAGGACCTGTCGCCCATCGGCAAAGGTAGCCTTCCGACCGATTTCACGACCATCCGTGCGGGTTTCAGTTGGAAAGGGCTCGAACTGGACCTGATGTTTCAGGGTGTGACGGGCTATTACGGCGGGGTCAGCTACCAGACGGAGCGCGATGCCAACGGTATTTTCAACGACCTGCACAAGGCGGCGTGGACGCCCGAGCGCTATGCTTCCGGTGCGGAGATCAAACATCCGGCCCTGAGCTACAACAGCGCGTCGATCAGTAATAACAACAGTGATTTCAATATTGTCAACCGTTCGTTCTGGCGGCTGAAGAACGCTTCGCTTTCCTACACGCTTCCGGCGCGTCTGATGCGCAACGCGGGCATCAAGCGGCTGAAGATCGTACTCAGCGGACAGAACCTGTTCACGTCGTCAGCTCTCGATTCGAAGGTGATCGACCCCGAAACGGGCAGCATGACCCAACTGCCGCCGATGCGCGTGATCAATCTGGGCGTGAAACTCGATTTTTAATCCGATAACAGCGAATCGTTATGAAAAGAATGAAATATATCCTTTTACTGACTCTCTCTGCGGCGGCCCTGCTCTTGGGTAACGCCGGCTGCCAGAAAGAAATGGACAGCGAGCTCGACGACCGTGCCGGAGATATGCGCAGCATTTACGAACTGCTGGCGCGTGCCTATGAGCACCTGAAGTCGTCGTTCTATGTGCCTGTCGAGACGGGTCCTGCGGCGGGATTCACCGCCAGCGGCTACATGATGGCCGCCTATTGCGACGAGGCGCAGGAGGTTACCCAGTCGTCGGCTGTTTATGACTGGTACCGGGGGAGTGTTTCCGCTGCGAGCATGCCGTTGTGGTGGAACAATGAAAATTCGGGCACGGAGCGTTGGTCGGGGCTGTTCAACTGCATTTTCAGTTGCAACGAGGCCCTGAAATACTTGGAAGACCCCACGCTCGAAACCGACTATGAGGACACCCAGCGGAATCAGATGATCGCGCAGGCCTATGCCCTGCGGGCCTACTGTTATCTTCAGCTTATCAAGCGCTGGGGCGGGGTTCCGATCATTCGCGAGGCGCTTGAGCGGGACCACGACTACTCGAAGGACAAGCGGGCCAGCTTCGCCCAGTGCGTCGATTTCATCATCGAATCGTGCGACAAGGCGCTTGCCGCTGATGACGCATTGCAGTGGTCGCAGCGATTGCTGAGCTACTCGAATCCCGAGTTGAGCCGTGCAGCCATCTGGGCTGTCAAGTCGCAGGCTGTGCTTTATGCGGCCAGTCCGCTGTGGGCCGATGACTATGCCGGGACCGAGAAATATACTTGGGCGCGTGCCGCCGAGATCACCAAGCAGGCGCTCGATCTCAGCACCGGCCACGGTTTGGCGCTTGTCGGCGACGCTACGGCATTCCCCGACGAGTCCAGCACGGGTCTGGCCGCCTATGACAAGTATTTTCTCGCCCCGTATCCCGGTTCCGGCGGCTGGGACACGGAAACGCTCTACCAGCCTACCAATTACGGCAGTCAGAAGCAGAGCCTCGTGTGGCAGTATGCGGGCATGCCGATCGACGACGGTCAGGTGTCGGCCGGAGCCTGCCCCACGCAGGAGATGGTGGACGCCTACGAGGTCCTGAACGCCGACGGCTCCGAATCGACTCCGCTGCTCGATCTGGCGAATCCCTACAATGCCGACGGTACGCCGAATATTTCGCAGAAAGCCCGGGATTTCGGGTATGTGGACTGCTCGGACAAGATGTACCTGAACCGCGATCCGCGCTTCTATTCGACCATCTATTACGACGGCGTGAAGGTGAAACTCGAAAACGGCGAATACGGGGTCGAAACCTATGTCGGCGGCAACTGCGGGCTGTCGCTGTCGCCTTCCAGCCGGCGTAACACCTGCACGGGTTACTACCTGCGCAAGTTCAGCAATGCGCAGTCGAGCACCAGCGGCGGCAACAAGGACGGTTATATCCGCATGTATCGTCTGGCGGAACTCTACCTCAATTTCGCCGAGGCGGCCTACCGGGCCTACGGCAATGCCGACCAGCAGGCTCCGGCTACCGACGTGGAGGAGACCGTGACGGACGACGAGGACAACGAAACGACCTCTACCGTGACCTACGGCGTGGCAATGAGCGCCCGTGATGCGGTCAATGCCGTGCGCGCCCGCGTCGGAATGCCGGGTGTGACAGACAACGGCGATGCTTTCTGGCTGCGCTTGTGTAACGAGCGCCGCGTGGAGCTGGCTTTCGAGGAGCACCGCT
This sequence comes from Alistipes provencensis, assembly GCF_900083545.1. NCBI lineage: Bacteria > Pseudomonadati > Bacteroidota > Bacteroidia > Bacteroidales > Rikenellaceae > Alistipes > Alistipes provencensis. Next base: position 2,433,986 of record NZ_LT559262.1, read on the forward strand.
TTTTCGACGTGCGCCGCTGGACGAAGCCCGACGGCGATCTTTCGAAGACCGACAAACGGGTGACGGGCATGCGTATCGAGCTGTCGGACGGCCAAAAGGTCTACTCCCGCTTCTCGTTTGACCGTCAGAGTTATACCTCCAAGTACCTCAAGTATCCGATCAGTCTGGATGAGGTGCGCAAGATGCTCAGTCTGACCGGCGAGAACTGGCAGAACGACGGATGGAACTAAAGTGACAGGAACTGAAATAACCTCAACCAAAAAAGCAATGATTATGAAAAAAACACTGAAACTTCTTGCGATGGCACTGATGGCCGGCGCAATGTTCACCGCCTGCGGTGATGATGACAAGGGGGACGAACCGAAGCCGGGTCCCGGACCGACAATTGATGGTGTAACCGTCGACAACATGCTGAGCGGATCGGTGAAGGCCGGTTTCGCCGATGCGATCGAGATCATGGGCTCGGGCTTCGATCCGGCTCAGGACTGGGTTTACATCGGTTATGAGAAGGATGGCAAGACCGAATATGTGCGTATCACGGACGATGTGCTGACGATCAAGTCGAGCCGTATCTCGTTCGGCGTGAGCATCGATGCCGCATTCCTCGACAAGACTTTCAAGGTGTACCTCGACCGTGAGACGACGAAGATGGCGCTTACGAACGACCTGACTTTCACGATGCCTACCGTTGCCGAGGGGTACATTCCCGATCCTTATTTCCGGGCTACGCTGCGGTCGACGCACGATCAGCAGGGAAATAAGGAGATCGCTGCCATGTTCACCGCATACGGTCTGCTCGATGTCGCCAAGGCGGCCACAGTTAAGACGGTAAATATCTATGCCAGCTCGGCTACTTCGCTCGAAGGCATCGAACTGTTTACGGGGGCAACCCGATTGACCGGAAACGATGTTCCGTCCTTGAAAGTGGCCGATTTCTCGAAGTGGAAGAGTTCGGGTCCGATCTTTATCAATATGGAGCGTGCCACTGCTCTGGAAGAGGTGATCGGAGGTCCTTCGATCGGTCGTCTGGATTGCTATGACTGCGAGAAACTGACCAAAGTCGACATGCACCTCTCCCGTTGGCAGTACAATTTCCAGTTGTTCAGTTCCGCTAACGGCGAATCGAATGTGAACTATCTCGATATCCGTAAACTGCGTACCGGTACTGAAAAGGGCGGCCCCGAGGAGGGGGAAGGTAAAGAAGGCTGGAAAGGCTATTGCCATGCTGAGACCGAATGGTGCCCGCTGCTGGCCGGTGCATGGTTCCGGATCGCCAACAACAGCCATGTATTGGTAGACTATCAGTTCCTGCTCGACAAGTGGGGCGGAACGGGTGTTGACGGTTCGGGCTACAACTGCATCTACAGTGCTTGGACGCGCGGTGCGACGATCGATGTCTATTCGTCGAAGGATATCACCAAGAAGCTGGGTACCGTTCCGATGTATAAGGACGATAACGGTGCGCTGACGCTGACGGGAGCCAACGGATGGACTCCTTCAGAGACCGAATAGCATTTTAATTTAGGGGTGTCACTCCAATTTTTAGAAACGATGAAACGAATTTTTGATTATTTCGCAATGGCGCTGTTGGTCGGTACGATGTCCACAGCCTGCGGCGGTGACGACGAAGGGTCGACCATCGTCGAGCCACCCCCCCCCGGGATTGATGTAACCGTCGAGAACAAATTGAGCGGGTCCGTGAAAGCCGGCTTTGCCGATGCGATCGAGATCGTCGGCACGGGTTTCGATCCGGCTCAGGACTGGGTTTATATCGGTTATGAGAAGGACGGCAAGACCGAATATGTACGCATCACGGACGATGTGCTGACGATCAAGTCGGGGCGCATTTCGTTCGGAGTGCCCATCACCGCCGGGTATCTCGGCGAGACCTTCAAAGTTTATCTCGACCGGGCAGCGACAAAAATGGAGCTCACGAACGATCTGACCTTCACGATGCCGACCGTTGCCGAGGGATACATTCCCGATCCCGAGTTCCGTGCGACGCTTACCAATCCCGGGAAGGACGAGGGAAATCCCGAGATTGCGAAACTTTTCAATTCCTACGGCCTGCTCGATGTGGCTGCTGCCGCGCAGTTGAAAACGGGTTGCGTCGCAGGCGGCTACGCCCTGAACCTCTATAATTGCAAGGCCAAGTCGCTGGAGGGCATTGAGCTTTTCAAAAGCCTTCAGGGGACGATCGCCGCGTGGCTGATGCCGGAGATCGAGGTGATGGACCTTTCGAAATGGGAGGCTGCTCCGTCGGTCGGTTACTTTGCGTTCTTTGCGAACGATGCCGGAGGCGGTCTGCCGAAGTTGAAGAAGTTTATCGGAGGTCCCGGTCTCTATGCGCTGCACCTTACCGGAGCCCCCGAGCTGGAGTACTGCGATCTGTCCCGCTCGAAGTGGCTGTACAATGCTCAGGTGTATGCGAATAAGGAAGCGGATTATATCTACGATAACCTGACTTACCTCGATATCCGCAAGGACCGTTCGGCTAAGGAGATGGGCGGTCCCGTCGAGAATGCGCCGGATCTGGGCTGGAAAGGCTATCCCAACTCGAAGGACGACAATCCGTCCGCGGAAAGCGCTTGGGTTCCTTTTGTCGGAAAAAGCTGGTTCGGAGTGGCGGACAACGCCCGGATTCTGGTCGATTATCAGTTCCTGCTCGACAAGTATTCGTATAATTCGGACGGCGGCTACGACGGCAAGACCTATGGCTACATGACGATCTACGATGCATGGAAACGCGGTGCGACGATCGAGGTCTACTCGTCGAAGGACAACTCCAAAAAACTGGGTACGGTCCCGATGTATAAGGACGCCGCCGATGCCCTCGGAGCCTGCGGAGTGGACAATGCATGGACGCCTGACGTGACCGAGTGATTTCTCTTTTCAAACCGGTGCGGTGACTTCCTTTCGGGGAAGCACCGTACCGGCTTTGGATAAACAACCGGATAGTAAAACCTGTAAAACAATTACCTGAAATGAAATCTGCATTTAAATTTTTCGCCCTTTCCCTGCTGGCCGGGACGATGTTTGCCGCCTGCGGCGACGATAAAGAAGACACGGAAACTCCGCCACCCCCCCCCAACCCCATTGAAATTACCAACGAAGTAAAGGGTGTTATAAAAGCCGGTATCGCCGATGCGATCGTAATCACGGGCTCGGGATTCGATGATGTTCAGGATTATGTCTATATCGCTTACGACAAGGATGGCACAACCGTCTATGATCGGGTCCCGAAAGATGTGCTGACGATAAAAGCCACCCGTATTTCATTCGGCGTGAACGTCGGTGCCGCTTATCTCGACAAGACGGTGAAGGTCTATCTCGACCGCCCGGGTTATGACAAAATCGCGATTTCGGGCGATATCACCTTCACGCTTCCGAGCGTTGAAGAGGGGTACATTCCCGATGTCGCCCTGCGCAGCGTGCTGGCCAATGCCGACCGGAATCCGAAAGTGAAATTTTCATCGCTGGGGCTGCTCGATGTCAATGCTGCCGCTGCGATGACTAATGCAGGCGGCTCTTTTGCGCTCGATCTGGCCGATTGTGCCGCTGTTTCGCTGGAAGGTATCGAACTCTTCAAGAGTCTGACGGGCGGCGTAGCCTGCTGGGGGATGCCCAACATCAAGGAGGTCGATCTTTCGAAGTGGGAGGCCAAGGGAATCGAGCTCTATTTCGAGCGCGCCGCCAGTCTTGAGAAGTTTGTCGGTCCTCCTTATGCCTACCGTATTCGCTGCTACGACAGCCCCAAACTGACCCATGTGGACGTGCACAACTGCGACTGGCTCAGGTGGCTGGAGATCAGCAATTATGAGACCGGAGGCGGAATTGACGCACCTAATTCGGCTGTGACGTATCTCGATATCCGCCGCAACCAGTCCGGAATCTATGCAGGCACACCGACGAAGGTCGGAGAGATGGCGATGGTCTGGAACAATGCCAATCAGGGTTTCAATGTGGCCGACAACGCCACGATCCTGATCGACTCGCATTTCCTGATCGAGCATACGCTGGAGGGTGCTTGGACGCCGATCTACAACGCGTGGAAAGACCGCGGTGCGACGATCAAGGTCTATTCGACGATCGATCCCCACCGGGATGAGCTGCTGGGTACCGTTCCTTCCGTCAAGGAGATGCCCGATGCGCTGGCCAATGCAAACAAGAACGGGGATGGCTCTCCCGCGAACAAATGGCAGGTGGACGATCCTTATACGGAAAAGGACGAAGCTCCGGGTAATAAATAATTCTGACCTGCGGTCTGAATGTGCTCCCGTACCGAAAGGTGCGGGAGTTTTTATGGTCTATTGGCTTTCCGCCGCATTTCGCCGGGGGAGCAGGTTGGTGCCGCCGCTGCCGTCCCTCGCAAAAGAAGGGGCGCATCCGTCGGATGCGCCCCTTGGTAGTAACCGGGAGATTTCCGGCGGTCAGGCTCTCTTCGAATGGGCGTTGATCGCGCCGATGAGGAATACCATGTAAAACCATACGATGCTCAGGGCGATGATGGCGGCGCCCTGCGACCCGAACGAGTCGGTGATGACGCCCAGTATCGGCGGAATGACGGCGCCGCCCGCCACGCCGACGATCAGCAGGGCCGAGACCTCGTTCGCCCGTTCGGGAACGCGCTGCATCGAGATCGAGAAGATGATCGAGAACAGATTGGCGTAACCGACTCCGAATACGGCGACGCAGGCCAGCACGGCCCAGAGCCCGTGGAAGAAGATCATGCCTACGAGACCTGCCAGTGCGACGAATACGCTGGCCGTGAAGAATTTGCGTTCGGGGAGCTTCATCAGCAGGATGCCGCCGAGGAATGCGCCCACCGTGCGTGCGAAGAAGTAGACGCTGTTGCCCATGCCGGCGTCCGTAAGCGGCAGGTTGCAGCGCTCCATCAGCAGCTTGGGGAAGGTGATGCCCATGCCCACGTCGACACCCACCAGTACGAGGATGCCGATGAAAAAGGCCACGATGTATTTGTCCTTGAGCAGCGAGAAGGTGTGTCCGATCGAGACGGCGGCGCCTTCGACCTTCTGTTCGGCGATCGGGGTCATCCAGAGCCAGACGAGGGCCAGCAGCGAGATGGCGGCATAGATCGGGAAGATCATCTTCCAGCCGAGGAAACTGCCCGTCACGGCGGCTGCGATGATCGGGCCGAGGAACGAGCTGACGGCCTTCACGAACTGTCCGAGGGTCAGCGTTCCGGTGAGTTTGTCCCCGGCGATGACGTTGGTCACCAGCGGGTTGAGCGACACCTGCAGCAGCGTGTTGCCGATGCCGATCAGGGCGAAGGCGATCAGCACGGCGGTGAAGTCGTAGGCGACGAGCGGGACGATCATCGCGGCCACATGCAGGGCGAAGCTCAGCAGGACGGTCTTTTTGCGGCCGATGCGGTTCATCAGCATGCCCGTGGGGATCGAGAGCAGGAAGAACCAGAGGAAGCAGGAGAGCGAGATGAGGTTGACCATCGTGTCGTTCATGCCCGCAAAGTCGTTCTTGACGTAGCTCGTCGAGACCCCGACGATGTCCACGAATCCCATGATGAAGAATCCGAACATCACGGGGAGGATCTTGCGCAGTGAAATTTCCTTGTTCATTTGTCTGTTTTTTGGGTTACATGTATTTCGGTGATTTACTTAATCGTTTAAGTTGGACGGGCAAAAAAAGGGGCTCACTGGTCCCTGAACTCCATCCGGCAGGGGAGCACCTTCGATTCGGGCACATATTCCCCCGCTGCGGGGTCGTTGGACTGGCGGATCTGGTTCAGGAGTATCCGCACGGCGTTGCTGCCGATCTCCTCGATCGGGAAATGGGCGATGTTCATCTTGGGCGCCAGTACGCGGAAGAGCGAGTCCTCGTGCATGCTGGCCAGACCCCAGTTGCCGTCGTTGATGTCGATGCCGCGGTCGTAGAAATAGCGCAGGGCCTCGATGGCGAGGATGTGCGTGGTGAAGAAGAACGCATCCACGTCGGGCACGGCGCTGAAAATGCGGTCCAGCGTACTGTAAATGTTATCTTGGTAGTTGACGTAGGTCACCTCCCCGTAGAGGTCGGGATTGATGCGGATATGGGCGTCGGAGAGGGCGTTGGCATATCCCTCGCGGCGCATGTCCATCGTCAGCAGGTGGGGGTTGGTTGTGATGATGGCGATTTTGCGGAAACCCTTGTCGATCAGGTGCCGCACCAGTTTGTAGCTGCTCTCCTCGTTGTTGATGATGACGTAGTTGACGCGCATCTCGGGGAAATATCGGTCGAACAGCAGCACGGGGTAGTGGCTGTCCACCAGACGGCTGATCTCGCGTTTCGATATTTTGGTGGGGGCGATGATCATGCCGTCGACCTTTTTCGAACGGAACAGGCGGATCATGGCGTTCTCGCGCTCGATCTCGGAGTTCGAGCTGGCGATCATCAGCGAATATCCCTCCTTTTCGGCCTCCGACTCGATCTGGTGGGCGATGTGGGCGTAAAAACTGTCCGATATGGAGGGGAGGATCAGGCCGATGGTCTTCGAAATTCCGGTGTTGAGGCTCCGGGCCAGCAGGTTGGGCTCGTAGGAGAGTTCCCGGGCGCAGGCGAACACCCGGTTCTGGGTCTCCGCGCTGATTCCTTTTTTATTGCCTTGTCCGGACAGCACCCACGAAACGGTCGTTTTCGAGAGGTTCAGTTTCCCGGCTATGTCTTTGAGCGATACTCCCACGATATTACTTAAATAAGTGTAACCAGATGTGTTGACATTTCTTACAAAGATAAAATATATTCTGCATTTAACAAATAAAAAATAGTGAAAAAAATGCCTTTCTTTTTCCCTTTCGGATACATTGTCCCGGGTGTGTCCGATCAATTTTTGTGCCTTGCTGTTTCGGCTCTTTCCGACTTCGGCCCGCGGGGGAGGGCTGAGGGGCTTTCCGAGTGTCAAAAATAAAACTTTTAAGGTCATTAATCGAAAGCAGGGGGCCCGATAAATTGCTATTTTTGTATAAATACCCGAGGTCGGAAATATGTTTGCTTTTCCGTTTCAGAACAGCGAAATGCGGATAAGATCCGCGGTGTGTCCGACGGAACTCCGGCCGAGGGACCCTAAAACCGGCAAAAAACAATGACTGATCCGATGATCCGGCTGCAAAGGCTTGCTGTCCTGACCTTTTTCGTTGGCTTTTCCCTCTCCGTTTCGGCCGCCCGGCCCCAACTGCCCCCGGCGTGGGAGGGAGCGCCCGCCCGCTTCGACTCCCGTACCTATGCATATATGCCTCCCGTGCGCATCGTCGCGCAGGACGAGGCGGACCTGATCTCGGGCGGCGACCTGCTGCTCGAACCCGGCAACGGGCAGTCCGATTTGCAGAATGCCCGTATCTGTGTGCTTAGCAGCCGTGACGGCCGCCGTCCGGGGCTGCTGCTGGATTTCGGCCGCGAACTGCAGGGCGGACTGCGCATCGTGACCGGCATGCCCGCGGACAACAGGCCCGTGAGGGTCCGCATCCGCTTCGGCGAATCGGTCAGCGAGGCGATGTGTGACATCGACGGTGTGAACGGCGCTTCGAACGACCACGCCGTGCGCGATTTCACGCTCACGCTGCCGTGGCTCGGCACCGTGGAGTGCGGCGATTCGGGTTTCCGCTTTGCGCGCATCGACCTGCTGGACGACGACCGCGAACTCCACCTCAAGCAGGTCGAGGCCGTGTTCCAGTACCGCGATATACCTTATCTCGGATCGTTCCGTTCGAGCGACGAACGCCTCGACCGCATCTGGGCGACCGGCGCCTATACCGTCCACCTCTGCATGCAGGAGTTCCTGTGGGACGGCGTGAAGCGCGACCGGCTGGTCTGGGTCGGGGACCTGCATCCCGAGATCATGACCGTCAATTCGGTCTTCGGCTACAACGAGGTCGTGCCGCGCAGTCTCGATTTGGCCCGCGACACCACGCCGCTGCCGGGATGGATGAACGGCATCAGCTCCTATTCGCTGTGGTGGATCATCATCCACAGCGACTGGTATCGCTACCACGGCGACCGTGAATACCTCGCCGAACAGCGGCCCTACTTGGTGGCTCTCTTGAAACAGGTCTTCGAAAAAATAGGTCCCGACGGGCGCGAACGGCTGGACGGCACGCGCTTTCTGGACTGGCCTTCGAGCGACGATGCCGCAAGTACGGCGGCGGGTCTCCAGTCGCTGACGATCCTTGCGCTCGATGCCGGGGCCGGACTGTGCGAGGCGCTGGGCGACACGGCGCTGGCCGCCGAATGCCGGACCCGGGCCGCGCTGATGAGGTCGTGTCCGGTCGGGGACAGCGGCGAGGCCAAGCAGGGGCGTTCGCTGATGGTGCTGGCCGGGCTTGCCGATCCGGAGGCGACCGACCGCGACTACATTTCGAAAGGCGGGTCGAACGGTTTTTCGACCTTCTATGGTTACTATATGCTTCGCGCGATGGCTGCGGCGGGCAACTATGAAGGAGCGCTGGAGCGTATCCGGGAGTATTGGGGCGCGATGCTCGACCTCGGGGCCACGACATTCTGGGAGGATTTCGATATGACATGGCTGCCGGCGGGCCGCATCGACGAACCGGTTCCGGCCGGGATGCGCGACCTGCACCGCGAATGCGGGGCCTATTGTTACAAGGGATTCCGCCACAGCCTGTGCCACGGCTGGGCTTCGGGACCGACGGCGTGGCTCACGGAATATGTGCTGGGCGTCGGGGTCGTGGAACCCGGCTGCCGCCGCCTGCGCATCGATCCCCATCTGGGCGATCTGGAGTGGGTCGAGGGTACTTTCCCGACGCCTTACGGCGTGGTGAAAATCCGTCACGAGAAGGCCGCCGACGGCACCGTCAGAAGCCGCGTCGAAGCTCCCCGCGGTGTGAAAACAGAACTTGTAAAACACAACGAATAACCAACTTAATCAGTTACAACTATGCAACGTATCGTATTGAATGAAATCTCCTATTTCGGCGCCGGATGCCGCTCGATGATTGCCGACGAGGCACGCCGCCGCGGTTACAAGAAAGCCTTTTTCGTGACGGATGCCGACCTCGTCCGCTTCGGTGTGGCCTCCAAGATCGAGGAGGTGTTCCGCGGAGCCGGTATTCCCTATGAAATTTTCAGCGACGTGAAGGCCAATCCGACCATCGCCAACGTGCAGAACGGCGTGGCCGCTTTCAAGGCTTCGGGAGCCGACTTCATCGTGGCGCTGGGCGGCGGCTCGGTCATCGACACGGCTAAGGGAGTCGGCATCGTGACTAACAATCCCGAATTCGCCGATGTGAAGTCGCTCGAGGGACCTGCCGACACGCACCACCGCGCCGTGCCGACCTTCGCGCTGCCGACCACCGCCGGAACCGCTGCCGAGGTGACGATCAATTATGTCATCATCGACGAGGAGGCCCGCAAGAAGATGGTCTGCGTCGATCCCAACGACATCCCGTCGGTGGCGATCGTCGATCCCGAACTGATGTATTCGATGCCCAAGGGGCTGACCGCCGCGACGGGCATGGACGCCCTGACCCACGCCATCGAGGGCTATATTACCAAAGGTGCATGGACGATGTCCGACATGTTCGAGCTGAAAGCCATCGAGCTGATCGCCCGGCACCTCAAGGCCGCCGTCGACGACGGCAAGGACGCCGCGGCGCGCGAAGGCATGTCCGTGGCGCAGTATATCGCCGGCATGGGCTTCTCGAACGTGGGACTCGGCATCGTGCACTCGATGGCACACCCGCTGGGCGCTTTCTACGATACGCCCCACGGCGTTGCCAACGCCCTGCTGCTGCCCTATGTGATGGAGTACAACGCCGCGTCGGACGCCGCCCCGAAATACCGCGACATCGCCCGCGCCATGGGTGTCGATACCGACGGAATGAGCGTCGAGGAGGGTGTCGCCGCTGCCGTGAAGGCCGTGCGCGACCTCTCGCTGAGCATCGGCATTCCCCAGCAGTTGCACGAGATCGGCGTGAAGGAGGCCGACATTCCGGCGCTCTCCGTGGCGGCTTTCAACGATGTCTGCACGGGCGGCAATCCGCGCGACACGTCGGTGGCCGAGATCGAGGCGCTTTACCGCAAGGCCTTTTAACCGGGCGTGGTTATGAAGAACATACGCCTGTGCGCCCTTGCGGCGTGCTCGATGCTTCTGGCGGCTTGTGACAAGACGCAAGGTTTGGAGGAGGGATTTCGCGATCCCTCCTCGACCGATGTTCAGACGTCGGTCTACTGGTACTGGATTTCGGGCAATGTCTCGAAGGAGGGTGTTGCCGCCGACCTCGAGTCGATGAAGCGCATCGGCATCGACCGCGCCTTCATTGGCAACATCGGCCTTCCCGAGGCGGAGGGGACTCCCCGGGGCCCCGTGAACCTCTTGACCGAAGAGTGGTATGAGATCATGCACACGGCCCTGAAGAGGGCCACCGACCTCGGGATCGACATCGGTGTGTTCAACAGCCCGGGCTGGAGTCAGGCGGGAGGCCCGTGGATCGACCCCGAAGAGGCGATGCGCTATCTGGCGCCCGTCCCCGCCGAAGTCGAAGGCGGCAGGGTGGTCGAGGTCACGCTTCCGGCCCCGTCGCCCGATTTCACCGACGTGCGGACCATTGCCGTGCCGCTGCCCGAAGGCGTGCTGACACTCGACGCTTCGTCGGCCCGCGTGAGCGGTTCGGCGGGTGCCGTAAAGGTGCTCGACGGCAATCCGGCAACGGTGCTGGAGTGCGTGCCGGGACGTGATGCGGTGGTTGAGGTGAAGCCGTATAAAGGCTTCACGCTCCGGTCGGTACGAATCTATCCGGCGCATATGCCTTTTGCCGCTGCCGCGGAGCTGCAGGCCGTGAAGGACGGCCGGACGACCGTACTGCGCCGCTTCGACATCAACCGCACGAATCCCTCCCCGGAGGTGGGATTCGATCCCTACGCTCCCGTTACGATCGCCTGCGAGCCGACCGAGGCCGACGCTTTCCGGCTGGTGGTGAGCGGCGCTTCGGCGAACGGCGGTCTGGCTGAGGTGGAGTTCTCGGCCCTGCCGCTCGTGGAGCGTTATTCCGAAAAATCGCTGGCCAAGATGCACCAGACGCCGCTGCCGTATTGGGGCGACTATATGTGGGGCCGTCAGCCCGCCGAAACGGACACCGCAGCCGCCATTGCTCCCGAGTCGGTCGTCGACATCAGCGGCTGTCTCGAGGGCGACCGGGTGCGCTGGGAGGCTCCCGCCGGACGCTGGATGATTCTGCGCACGGGCATGGTGCCGACCGGAGTGATGAATGGCCCGTCGCTCGAGGACGGGATGGGGCTGGAGGTCGACAAATGGAGCCCCGCACATCTGGCGAAGCATTACGACGCCTTTGTCGGCGAGCTGTGCCGCCGCATTCCCGCCGCCGACCGCAAGTCGTGGAAAGTCATCGTGGCCGACAGTTACGAGAAGGGCGGCCAGAACTTCGGCGACGATTTCTTCGAGGCGTTCGAAGCCCGTTACGGCTACGACGCGCATCCCTACCTGCCGGTGTTCAGCGGCCTGACGGTCGGCGACCGCGACCGTTCGGACCGCTTCCTGTGGGACCTGCGGCGGATGATGGCCGACCGGCTGTCGTACGACCACATCGGCGCCCTGCGTGAACTGGCCCACCGCGACGGCTTCACCACATGGTTGGAGAATTACGGACACTGGGGCTTCCCGGGCGAATTCCTGCAGTACGGCGGCCAGTCGGACGAGGTGGCCGGGGAGTACTGGAGCGAGGGCGAACTGGGCGACATCGAGAACCGCGCCGCATCCTCCTGCGCCCATATCTACGGCAAGAACAAGGTCTCGGCCGAGTCGTTCACGGCGGCTTTTTCGCCCTATGCCCGCCATCCCTACCGGATGAAACAGCGCGGCGACCGCTTCTTCTCGGAGGGTATCAACAACACGCTGCTGCACGTCTACATCTCGCAGGCGGCCGACGGTCCGAAGCCGGGTATGAACGCTTTCTTCGGCAACGAGTTCAACCGCAACAATACATGGTTCGGCCAGTTGGACCTCTTCATCACCTACCTCAAACGTTGTAATTTCATGCTCCAGCAGGGGTTGAATGTGGCCGACGCGGCCTATTTCATTGGCGAGGACGTGCCGAAGATGACCGGCGTGTGCGACCCGGCGCTGCCGGCGGGCCACCAGTTCGACTACATCAATGCCGAGGTGCTGTGCCGCGACGCTACGGTGCGCGACGGCCTGCTGACGCTTCCCCACGGTACGCAATACCGCGTGCTGGTGCTGCCGCGGCAGGAGACGATGCGTCCCGAGGTGTTGGAACGGGTGATGCAGCTCGTGCGCGAAGGCGCCGTGGTGCTGGGACCCGCCCCGACGCGCTCCCCGAGCCTTGCGGGTTATCCGGAGGCCGACGGCCGCGTGCAGGCGATGGCCGCCGAGCTGTGGGGCCCCGAAAAGGGGAAGCATGTCAACCGGTACGGCAAGGGCATGATCTTCGACGGCTATTCGATGGAGGAGGTCTTCGACGCGATCGGTCTCGTGCCCGATTTTGGGTATGACGCATCGCTGCCGCTGCTGTTCGGACACCGGACGACGGACGGCGCCGAGATCTATTTCGTCTCGAACCAGTCGGAGGAGCCGGTCGAATTCACCGCCTCGTTCCGCGTTGCGGACCGCCGTCCCGAGTGGTGGCAGCCCGTGACGGGCTCGATGCGCGAACTCCCGGCCTACCGTGCCGAAGGGGCTGCGACGGAGATTCCGATGCGCCTCGAACCGTTGGAAAGCGGCTTCGTGGTCTTCCGCAAGTCGGCCGCGAAGTCGGCCGCGGAGTTCACGGCCGATGCGAATTTTCCGCGTCCGGAGACGGTCGCCGCGGTGGACGGCATCTGGCAGGTGAATTTCAAGGCGCCCGACGGAGTGGGGGATTTCACCCTCGAAACCGATACGCTCGGCGACTGGTCGCAGAGCACCGACGAGCGCCTGCGCGGATTCTCGGGTACGGCTACCTATTCGACGACGTTCGAAAAGCCCGCAGTTGACGGCGGCCGCATCCTGCTCGACTTGAACCGTGTCGGAGTGATGGCCAAGGTTCGCGTGAACGGCGCTTATGCCGGAGGCGTTTGGACGCCCCCGTACCGGGTGGACGTTACGGACCTGCTCCGCGAGGGTGAGAACGAACTCGGAATCGAGGTCGTCAATACATGGGTCAACCGTCTGATCGGCGACAGCCGCCTGCCCGCGGCGGAGCGTCGCACATGGACGCCCTACAATCCCTATACGCCGGAGTCTCCGCTGCAGGAGTCGGGGTTGATCGGTCCCGTGACGCTGCAACGGGTCGCGCTGTAAAACCCGTCAGCAAACAAAAATCCCGCACTCATCACAGAGTGCGGGATTTTTCGTATCCGGGACTTTCCCTATTTCGAGATCAGGTTGTCCCGCTCGATGTCCTTGAAATAACGGTAGGTGGCTACGCGCAGCTCCTCGGATGCCGGGTCGTCGCAGACCAAAATGCCGTTGGGATGCACCTGCAGGGCCGAGATGGTCCATTGGTGGTTGTAGGAACCCTCGACGCCGTGGCGCACCGCGCGGGCTTTCTTGTGCCCCGTGGCGAGGATCAGCACCTTCTTGGCCGAGAGCACCGTGCCCACGCCGACCGTCAGTGCGGTCTTCGGAACGAGGCTCACGTCGCCGCCGAAGAAGCGGGCGTTGACCTGAATCGTGTCCTGCGTCAGGGTCTTGATGCGCGTGCGCGAGTTGAGCGACGAGAAAGGCTCGTTGAAGGCGATGTGACCGTCCTCGCCGACGCCGCCCATGAAGAGGTCGATGCCGCCGGCCTCGACGATGCGGGCCTCGTAGTCGGCGCACTCCTTCGCCAGATCCTCGGCATTGCCGTCGAGGATGTTGACGTTCTCGGGCTTGATGTCGACGTGCTTGAAGAAGTTGTTCCACATGAACGAGTGGTAGCTCTCGGGGTGCTCCTCGGGAAGCCCTACATACTCATCCATATTGAACGTGATGACGTTTTTGAACGACACCTCGCCGGTCTTGTGGCGGCGGATCAGCTCCTTGTAGGTTTCCAGCGGGGTCGAACCCGTCGGGAGACCCAGCACGAACGGCGACTTGGTCACCTGCTCCTTGGCCTTGATCTGCTGGATGATGTAGTTGGCGGCCCACTGGGCGACCTGCTGCGGTGTATTTTCGATGATTAAACGCATGGTTGTAAACAGTTAGGGATTAGAACATTTTTACGAAGACCTCGATGGCCTGATATTCGGCCATGCCGAGGCGGTCGTAGAGCCGCGCGGTGTTCTGCGTGCGCTCCTCGGCCCGCTGCCAGAATTCGCGGGGGTCGCTGCCCGGGAAAGGCATGATATCCTTCTGCGAGAGGTGGCGGTAGATGGCGTGGCGCTTCATGATCAGCTCGTCGGGCGACAGGGGCACGGCCATGTCCACCATGCCGAGGTCCCACTCCATCCATGCGCCGCGGTAGAGCCACAGGTGGCACTCCTTGAGCCACTCGTCGTCCTTCACGACCTCGAGAGCTCCCAAGATGGCCTCCATGGCCGTGCGGTGCGTGCCGTGGGGGTCGGCCAAATCGCCGGCGGCGTAGATCTGGTGGGGCTTGATTTCGCGCAGCAGCTTGACGATGATTTCGATGTCTTTCTCCGTGAGCAGACCCTTCTTGATGCCTCCTGTTTCATAGAACGGCAGGTTGAGGAAGTGGGCGTTGGTGTCGGGGTTCAGCCCGAACGAACGCACGGCGGCGCGCGCCTCGGCGCGGCGGATGGCGCCTTTCAGGTCGAGCAGCGCACGCGGCTCGGGCTGGCCCTTCTTCTTGCCGGCAATGATCTTCTCGACCTCGGCGTAGTGGTTGCCGTAGCCCAGTTCGCGGGCCGTGTCGATGTTTTGCAGCACGACGTCGTCATGCACGGCCACGTTACCCGAGGTCTCGTAGGCGACGTGTACGTCGTGGCCCTGCTGGACGAGGCGGATGAACGTGCCACCCATCGAAATCACGTCGTCGTCGGGGTGGGGCGAGAAAATCACGATCCGCTTGGGGAACGGCGACGAGGGGACGGGGCGCGTCGTGTCGTCGGCATTGGGCTTGCCGCCCGGCCATCCCGAGATGGTGTGCTGGAGGTCGTTGAAGACGTCGATGTTGATCTGGTCGAAGGGACGGCCCTGCTCGAGCAGTTCGCCCAGCGAATTTTCGATGTAGTCCTTGTAGGTGAGTTTCAGGATCGGCTTCTGGACCACGCCGCAGAGCCATACCACGGCCTTGCGGACGAATTTCGGCGTCCAGTCGCAGGGACCCACCAGCCACGGCGTCTGCTCGCGGGTCAAAAGCTGCGCGGAGTTCTCGTCGATCACCACCTCGATGTTCGGGTGCGCCTGCAGGTACGAGGCGGGAACCTGTCCCGTGATCTCGCCCTCGACGACCTTCTGCACGATGTGGGCCTTCTCCTCGCCCCACGCCATCAGGATGATGCGGTCGGCGCGCATGATCGTGTCGATACCCATCGTGATCGCCATCTTGGGGGTGTTCTCCAGCCCGAAGAAAGCCCCCGACTGGATTTTGCGGGTGTTGTAGGTGAGCTGCACCAGCCGTGTGCGCGACCGCGAGTAGGAACCCGGTTCGTTGAAACCGATCTGGCCGTCCTCGCCCACGCCGATAATCATCAGGTCGATGCGGCGCACCGAGTGGTCATACGACGCGCAGTACTCCGAAACCTTGTCCTCGGGCATCGTGCCGTCGGGGATGTGCACGTTCTCGGGCAGAATGTCGATGTGGTTGAGGAACTCCTCGTGGATGCGGTAGTTGCGGCTCTGCTGCTCGGTCGATCGGATCGGGTAGAACTCGTCGAGGCTGTAGACGGCGACGTTGCGGAAGCTGATCAGCCCCTCCCGGTGGCGTTTCACCAGCTCGCGGTAGAGACCCAGCGGGGTGCGTCCCGTCGTGAGGCCCAGCACGAACGGCTGCGACTCTTCGTAGACCTCGTTCGAGCAGTGGAGTTCGTTGTAGGTGCGGATCGCCTTGACGATGTTGTCGGCGACGTACTGCACACCCTCGTATTCGTTTTCATAGACCCGCGTGAGGATTTTTTCGTAGCGGTGGATGATGTCGCGGGGAACCGATTCGGCAATCAGTCCGCCGTCTTTGGGCAGGGAATACTTGTTGTTCATACGTTTATGTAATTTGTTAGCCTTTCTATCTGTCGGCCTGCTGCCGATCGGTGTTGTCGCCGCCGTTGGCGTCGTTTACAAGTCTGACCCCACCCCAAACCCCTCCCTCGGGAGGGGCTTGTCGCGACGCGACCGAATTGTCTCTCAGTTTTCAGCGTTTCGCTTTTAGCTTTTTATTTTTCAAACGTCACTGCCTCGAAAAACTCGGGACGGTGGAAATCGGGATTTTCCGTCCGTATGGGTCTCCACGACAGGAAGTGGGGGTGCGAGAGCTTGTCGCCGCACTTGTAGAGGTTCATGCGGGCTTCGAAGCCGCTCCAGTTGGTCAGCGCATGGCGGAAAAGCGCCTGCGGGGGAATGGCCAGCGTCAGCGACCAGCGGTTGTCGCCCTCGCGCTCGGCGAACGGTTCGCCGAAGGGGTACGTCGTGAAGCGTTTCACGCCTGCCAGCACCTCCGCTGGGGCGTATTGCAGGTCTTCGTTCCGCGCCTTGCGTCCGGCGAGGAGCATCCGCCCGATGCAGGTGGTCTCGAAGTTGTAATACAACCCCTCGTCGGGGGCGATGAAGAACTCCACGCACGAGTCGGTCCACACCTGACCGTTGTCCTCAGTGACCAGTGCCGCCGTGTAGTTCTCCGCAACGTCGAAGCGCAGCAGCAGCCAGTCGCCCGTGTGGAACATGCGGAACGACACCTCCGGCGCATAGGGGAATTCCCCGGGCCAGTTGCAGCATGCGATGTGGCGGGGGATGATCTCCGCGAAAGCCTGCTCCACGGCCGCCCGGTCGTCGGGCGAGATGCCTGCGATTTTGCGAACTTCCATAGCTATTTGTATTTGGCCACCGTCTCCCGTACGATGTCACACATCGTGCCGTACTGCTCCTCCATGCTGCGGAGCAACTTATACTGGGCGTGCGTGCGCACGAGGTTGTGTTCGGGGTATTTGATTCTATAATAGGTATCTCCGTCGATGTAGTCCATCAAAAAGCGCAGGACCTGCTCGAAGGTGATGTAGCGCGCCGAGAAGGCCAGATTGTCGATCTCCGAGGCGGTCAACTGCTTCGCCCGCTGCGAGAGGTAGCCCTCGGTATAGGCCCGGAACATCTCGGGCGACAGGCCCACGAGCGAGAGGTCGCGCTCATCCTCCTCGCTCGTATTGGCGTAGGAACGGATGGCGTCGCCGAAGTCGTTCAGCGACGTGGAGTTCATCACCGTGTCGAGGTCGATGGCGCACAGCACCCCGCCCTTTTTGTCGAAGAGGATGTTGCTGATCTTCGTGTCGTTGTGCGTCACCCGCGTGGGGATGGTGCCGTCCTCGACCTTCGACCAGAACGCGAGCATCTCGCCGCGGCGCGACTCGATCCAGCCGATCTCCTCCTTCAAATCCTTCACGCGCCCCGCGGCGTCGCGCCCGAGGGCCTCGTCCCACTGCACGAAACGGTGGCGGATGTTGTGGAAGCCCTTGATCGTTTCGGCCAGCGGTTCGGTGAAGTCCGCCAGTTGAGCTTGGAACTTGCCGATGCCCTCGCCGCCCTTGCGGGCCAGCTCCGGGGAGTCTGCCTTGGTATAGGAAATCGTGTCGCCGATGAAGACCGATACGGCCCAGTAGTCGCCCTGCGAATCCACGAACCAGTATTTGCCGTCGTGGGTCGGGACGATCGTCATCACCTCGCGCCGGGGATCGCCTCCCTCGGCCACGACGCCGCGGCGGATGTGATCCGTGACCTTGCGGATGTTCTCCATCATGGCCGGAACGTCGGGGAAGATGTTCTTATTCTTCCGTTGGAGGATGTAGTCGGGGGCATCGCCTTCGGTGCGGACGATGAAGGTGTCGTTGATAAAACCCTCGCCCAGCGAGTCGATTGCCGTGATAGCGCTTTCCAGCGCGAACTGGGACGCGATTTTCTGTAATTCTGCCTGCATAAGGTAGTTTGGATGTTAGGTTCTGGTTGCAACCCCAAAGTTACTGAAAAGAACGCAGACTTGCAACCCGCAGCCACGAAAAAGCCTGCGCTTTCCGAAGAAAGGCAGGCTTGCGGGGTTGTGTTATTTGATCGTGCGGTCCGGATTATCCGATCCAGCTCGTCAGCAGCTTCATCGCACCGTCGGGCGTGAACGCGAGCGACCGGGCCGAAGCGGGGATCAGCACCGTTTCGCCCTGATGCACGGGAACCGTCTCACCGCTGTCGTCGGCGATCGTGCCGCGGCCCTCGATGCAGATCGCCACGACGAACGAATCGAGGTCGGCGAGGTCGAGCGTCTCGGGAACGGTCAGGTCCAGCAGCGATGTGGTGAAATAGGGGCACGAGACCAGCTCCACGCGGCTGTTCTGCACGGCTTCGTAGTGTGTTCGGTAGTCGGGCAGCACGGTGTAGTCGATGGCGTCCTTGGCCAGTTCGGTGTGCAGTTCGCGGGTGTTGCCGTTGGCGTCGCGGCGGTTGAAATCGTAGATGCGGTAGGTGAGGTCCGAGGTCTGCTGGATCTCGGCGATGAACGACCCGGCGCCGATCGAGTGCACGCGGCCCGCAGGCAGGAAAAAGACGTCGCCCGGGTGTATTTCGTAGTCGGCGAGGATGTCGGTGATGGTGTTGTCGGCCACGCTGGCGGCGTATTCGGCGGGCGTCACCTGCTTCGAGAATCCCGAACGGAGGTGCGCTCCTTTGTCGGCGGCCACGACGTACCACATTTCGGTCTTGCCTTTGGACTGGTGGCGCTCCCAAGCCAGTTCGTCGTTGGGATGGACTTGGATCGAGAGGTCCTGCCGGGCGTCGATGAACTTGATGAGCAGCGGGAACTCCTCGCCGAAGCGTTCGAAGTTCTTCGCGCCCAGCAGTTGCGCCCCGTGGCGGGCGATCAGTTCGGGCAGCGTGGTCCCGGCTTCGGGGCCCTCGGCGACGACGGATTCGTTGCCTTTCACGCCCGAGAGCTCCCAGCTCTCGCCGACCTGCTGCTGCGAGGTCTCGATCTGTTTGTAAGGGGCTATCTTGTCGCCGCCCCAGAGCATCGATTTGAGAATCGGTTGAAACTTGTACATAGCTGTTTTATGCGTTTTGTGCGTCCAACTGGCTCAGCGCGAAAGCATAGGCTCCGACCGAGATGGCCTGACTGGCGCCGAGTTTCGAAATCATAACGCCGATGCGTTTCTGCGGGTCGTAAGCCACATAGCGGTCCGTGCCGTAAACCTTCAGCGGCTGCATGCTGCCTTTGGCGAACTCTTGGAACTCTGCGTCGTCGTCCAGATCGTAGACCTTCATCTGCACGCGGTTCAGCTCCTCGCCCGAAAGGGTGTGCATCTTCGAGCGGAGCTCTTTCAGCAGGCTCGGCATGATCCATTTGCGGGCTGCCGTGATGCCGCCGCCGATGACGATCAGTCCGTCCACCAGCGTCACGGCCGTGGCCATGGCATCGCCGGCGATCTCGCCCATCTCGGCGAAAGCCCGACGGGCCGCTTCGACGTTGCCCGGGCGCTTGCCGTCGGCGATGTCGCAAATGTCCTTGGGCTCCAGCCCGTGGTCGGGATCGTTGGCCAGCTCGCCGTAGACGCGCTTCACGGCACGCACGGCCACGCCCTCCTCGACGATGATCTCCGGCATCTTCTTGTGCCGCAGGCAGAAGGTCTCGACGCACGAGTTGTCGCCGCGGTTGAGGCGGTTGTCGACCACGATGCCCACGCCGAAGCCCGTGCCGAAGGTGTAACCCACGAGGTTCTTATAGCGTTTGGGGCTGTTCAGCGCCTCGAGTCGGGCGTTGACCTGCGGCAGAGCCCCGCCCAGCGCTTCGCCGTAGGCGAACAGGTCGCCGTCGTTGTTGATGAAGACCGGGATGCCGAACGTCGCCTCGAGGAACGGACCCAGCGCCACGCCGTCGCGGAACGACGGGAAGTTGGGGAGGTAGCCCCCGATGATGCCGTTGGGGTAGTCGGCCGGGCCGGGGAATGCGAACGAGATGGCCACGGGTTTCTCCGAAAGGCGGCTGATGACGGCCCGGAACCCTTCGACCATCGCCGCGAGGCACTTGTCGAGGTCCTCGGCGTGCGACGGGAGCGTGATCGGCTCCACGATGAATCTATTGGCCTGCATGGCTCCGAACACGAGGTTCGTGCCGCCGGCGTCGAGGGTGATCACCACCCGGTTGTCATGGCTGTACATATAGCGTAGTTTGGTTTGGATTGTCGATATTCCGGTTGGCAAAGATACGAATAAGCGAGAGCAATGTCAAATTTATTTGAACATTGCCGAGCGGGAGTATCTAAGGCGAAGCCAAATATAGGAAAAGTTGAGCGCAATGCCAACTGTTTGTGCAACGAAAAGGCCGGCGGTTGATTCCGTCGGCCTTTTCGGTTGTTCTCCTGTATTAATTGTTCTCGGGGCGGAGCTTGCGCACGACGGCGCCGGTCTGCCACATCTCGCTTTCGCGCAGTTCGCGCAGTTCGTCGTTGAGCTTCTCGCGGTAGTCGGGCTTGCTGTTCAGATCGATCGAACGCTGGGCCTCGTTGCCGGCGGCCACCTCCTTGTAAAGCTCCTCGAAGACGGGTTTCGTGGCGTCGCGGAACTTCTTCCACCAGTCCAGCGCACCGCGCTGGGCCGTGGTCGAGCAGTTGGCGTACATCCAGTCCATGCCGTTCTCGGCCACGAGCGGCATGAGCGATTGCGTGAGCTCCTCGACGGTCTCGTTGAAGGCCTCCGAAGGGGTGTGGCCGTTGGCGCGCAGCGTGTCGTACTGGGCGGCGAAGATGCCCTGAATGGCGCCCATCAGCGTGCCGCGCTCACCCGTGAGGTCGGAGTAGACCTCGCGCTTGAAGTCGGTCTCGAAGAGGTAGCCCGAGCCGACGCCGATGCCCAGCGCCACGACGCGCTCGAAGGCACGGCCCGTAGCGTCTTGGAACACCGCATAGCTCGAGTTGAGGCCGCGGCCTTGGAGGAACATCCGGCGCAGCGACGTGCCCGAACCTTTCGGGGCGATCAGGATCACATCGACGTCGGCCGGGGGCACGATGCCCGTGCGCTCCTTGTAGGTGATGCCGAAGCCGTGGGAGAAATAGAGCGCCTTGCCGGGGGTGAGGTGCTTTTTGATGGTGGGCCATACGGCGATCTGTCCGGCGTCGGACAGCAGGTACTGGATGATCGTGGCGCGCTCGGCGGCCTCTTCGATGCCGAAGAGCGTCTTGCCCGGCACCCAGCCGTCGGCGACGGCCTTGTCCCAGCTCTTGGAGCCTTCGCGCTGGCCGACGATGACGTTGAAGCCGTTGTCGCGGAGGTTCAGCGACTGGCCGGGGCCCTGCACGCCGTAGCCGATGATGGCGATGGTCTCGTCTTTGAGTACTTCGAGGGCTTTTTTCAGGGGGAACTCCTCGCGGGTTACGACGCTCTCTTCGACGCCGCCGAAATTGATCTGTGCCATGTTTTTCGTGATTTAAAGTTGTTGTATGTTCTGAAAATTATTCTGCGTTTCTCATGCGGTCCAGCTCTTCGAGGTACTCGTTCAGCAGCTCGCGCCGCGACTTGATGATGGCCACCGTGCCGCTGCGCACGAACTGCTGGACGCCGTAGGGCTGCAACAGGCGGAACAACGCCTGCGTGTCGGCCTTGTGCCCGGTCTTCTCGACGACGATGTAGTCCTCGTCGATCTCCAGAATGCGGACGTTGTGTTTGCGCACGAGCTGTTCGACGCCCCGGCTGCGAGTGACTTTGTAGAGGGCGATCTCCTGCTGCACTACCTCCTCGGGGGTGTAGACGAAGGTCTTCAGCACGTCGATCTTCTTCTCGACCTGCCGCACGAGCTTGTCGATCTGGTTGGGGTCGGTGCGGACGACGATCGTGAACTTGTGGATGCCCGGAAGTGCCGACTCGGAGGTCGTGAGGCTCTCGATGTTGACGTCGCGGCAGGTGAAGACCGTGGTGATCTGGCTCAGCAGGCCCACCTTGTTCTCCGAAAATACGGTGATGATGTACTCTTGTTCCATACGCTGTTTCGTTTTACTCGAACCGGATCTCCGCCACGGGGGCGCCGGCCGGGACCATCGGGAAAATGTTCTCTTCGCCCTCGACCCGCACCTCCAGCAGGAAGGCGCCCTCGGAGGCTTTCATCGCGGCGACGGCCTCGGCGAGCTCCTCGCGGCGTTCGACGAGGCGGTAGCTGATGTCGTTGCCGCGGGCGATGAGCCCGAAATCGGGGTTCGTCATCTCGGTGAAGGAGTAGCGGCGGTCGTAGAAAAGCTCCTGCCACTGCCGCACCATGCCGAGGAACGAGTTGTTCAGCAGGACGATCTTCACCGCGATGCGCGACTGGAAGATGGTCCCCAGCTCCTGAATGGTCATCTGCAGGCCGCCGTCGCCGGCGAAGAGCACCACCTCGCGGTCGGGAGCGCCCAGCTTGGCGCCGATGGCCGCCGGAAGCCCGAAACCCATCGTCCCGAGGCCGCCCGAGGTGATCATGCTGCGGCCGCGGCGGAATCCGAAATAACGCGCGGCGTTCATCTGCTGCTGGCCCACGTCGGTCACCAGCACGGCGTCGTTGTCGTAGGCCCGGGCCACGGCGTCGACCGCCTCGCCCATGCGGATGCGTCCCTCGCCGGGATGCACCGCCTTGCGGACGACGGCCTCGTATTCGATCCTGTCGCACTCCCGGAACTCCCCGATCCATGCGCTGTGGTCGCCCCGGCGGATGCGTTCGGTGAGCATCGGCAGCGCCTGCTTCGCGTCGCCCACGACGGGTACGTCGGCCGGAATGATCTTGCCGATCTCGGCGGGGTCGATCTCCAGATGGATCACCTTGGCATTCTCGCCGAAGTGGGCCGGGCATCCCGTCACGCGGTCATCGAAGCGCATGCCGACAGCCACGATCAGATCGCACTCCCGGTTCTTGATATTGGGCCCGTAGTTGCCGTGCATGCCCAGCATGCCCACATACTGCGGATAGTCGGACGGCAGGGCCGAGAGCCCCAGCAGCGTCGAGGCCGCGGGCATGCCGCTCTTTTCGAGGAAGGCCCGCAGCTCGGCTTCGGCGTTGCCCAGCGTCACGCCGTGGCCCACCATCACCAGCGGGCGGCGGGCGGCGTCGATCAGCCGGGCCGCCTCGGCGATGCGCTCCGCATCGGGTGCGGGCGAGGGAACGTAACTGCGGATGGAGGTGATCTTTTCGTAACGGAAGGGGGCGGTGCCGCACTGGGCGTCCTTGGTGATGTCCACCACGACGGGGCCCGGACGGCCCGTGCGGGCGATGTAGAAGGCTTTGGCGATGGCCGCGGGGATGTCTTCGGTACGCTTGACCTGACAGTTCCACTTGGTCACGGCCTGCGTGATACCGACGAAATTGGTCTCCTGAAAGGCGTCGGTGCCCAGCAGCGAGGAGCCGACCTGCCCGGTGACGAGCACCAGCGGCGTGGAGTCCATCAGCGCGTCGGCCAATCCCGTGACGGTGTTCGTGGCGCCGGGGCCCGAGGTCACGAGGCAGACACCGACCTGTCCGCTGACGCGGGCATAGCCCTGTGCGGCGTGTACGGCGCCCTGCTCGTGGCGGACGAGGATGTGGCGCAGGCGGTCGCGGTAGTCGTAAAGGGCGTCGTAGACGGGGATGATGGCGCCTCCGGGGTAGCCGAAAAGGGTGGTGACGCCTTCGTGGAGGAAGGACTCGATCAGGGCCTTCGATCCCGTGATCACGGGGTCGGAGGCCGGTCGTCGGTCTTCGGGACGGGACGGTTGAGAGGTATTCATAGCGGGTCCGGTTTTTATTCTTCGTTATCGTCGATGATGCGCACGGCGCCTTTGTCTGCCGAACTTACGAGCCGCGCATAGGCCCGCAGCGACGTCGGAATCCGGCGGTTGCGGTTTGCCGGACGGAACTGTCCCTGCGCGGCCATGCGGGCGGCTATTTCGGTGTCGTCGACCACAAGGCGGATCGAGCGGCGGGGGGTGTCGATCTCGATCTCATCGCCCGTGCGGGTGACGGCGGTCTCCCCGCCCGAGGCGGCCTCCGGCGAGACATGGCCGATCGAGAGCCCCGAGGTGCCGCCCGAGAAGCGGCCGTCGGTGATCAGTGCGCAGGCTTTGTCGAGTTTCTTCGATTTGAGGTACGACGTGGGATAGAGCATCTCCTGCATGCCCGGGCCGCCCTTGGGGCCTTCGTAGCGGATGACGACCGCTTCGCCCGGCTGCACCTCGTCGGCGAGAATGCCGTTCATGGCCTGCTCCTGCGATTCGTAGACCCGGGCCGGGCCGCGGAAGACGAAGAGTTTTTCGTCGACTCCGGCGGTCTTGACGACACAGCCCGAGCGGGCGATGTTGCCCGTCAGTACAGCCAGTCCCCCGTCGCGGAAATAGGCGTGCTCCGCGTCGCGGATGCAGCCTGCCGTGCGGTCGGTGTCGAGTTCGTCGTAATAGGAGTGCTGGGCGCCGAGTTCGCGGCTGTAATGGCCTGCCGGGGCGCTCAGCGCACGGCGGCGGGCCGTGTCGTCGGCCGTGGGGCTGAGGATGTCGCAGGCGGCGACGGCTTCGCCCAGCGTGCGTCCGTCGACGCGGGGAACCGACGTGTCGAGCAGTCCCGCGCGGCCGAGTTCGCCGAGGATGGCGAAGATGCCGCCGGCGCGGTTGACATCCTCGATATGGTAGTGGGAGTTGGGTGCGACCTTGCAGAGTACGGGAACCTGCCGCGAAAGGCGGTCGATGTCCTGCATCGTGAAATCAACGCCCGCTTCGTGCGCCACGGCCAGCAGGTGCAGGACCGTGTTGGTCGAGCCGCCCATGGCGATGTCGAGCGACATGGCGTTTTCGAAGGCGGTCTTGGTGGCGATCGAGCGCGGCAGGACCGAATCGTCGCCCATGAAATAGTAGCGTTCGGCGTTGCGGACGATGAGCGCCGCGGCATCCTCGAACAGCCGGCGGCGGTTGGCGTGCGTGGCGACGATCGTGCCGTTGCCCGGGAGCGAGAGGCCCAGCGCCTCGGTGAGGCAGTTCATCGAGTTGGCCGTGAACATTCCCGAACACGATCCGCAGCCGGGACAGGCGCAGCGCTCGATCTGGGCGATCTCCTCGTCGCTGTACGTTTCGTCGGCGCCCATGACCATGGCGTCGATCAGGTCGACGCCGCGGCCCCGGAACTTCCCGGCCTCCATCGGGCCGCCCGAGACGAAAACCGTCGGGATGTTGAGCCGCATGGCGGCCATCAGCATTCCGGGGGTGATCTTGTCGCAGTTGGAGATGCAGACCAGCGCGTCGACCTTGTGGGCCGAGGCCATGTATTCGACGCTGTCGGCGATGATTTCGCGCGAGGGCAGCGAGTAGAGCATGCCGTCGTGGCCCATGGCGATGCCGTCGTCGACGGCGATGGTGTTGAACTCCGCGGCGAAGCACCCGAGGGCTTCGATCCGCTGTTTGACGTATTGCCCGATTTCGTGCAGGTGCACATGGCCCGGCACGAGCTGGGTGAACGAATTGGCGATGCCGATGATCGGGCGGCCGAACTGTTCTTCGCGCATGCCGTTCGCCCGCCAGAGGCTCCGGGCTCCCGCCATCCGGCGGCCCGTCGTGGTGACGGCGCTTCTGAGTGTGTGTTTCATCTTTCCGTTACGGTTTCAGTCTGCGTTCCGGCTTGTGCCGGAAACAAAAAGGCCTTTCCCCCGGCGGGAGAAAGGCTTTATCTTTTCATCGATCATGCACGCCACCTTTCTCCCGTTATCTTCTAAGGACGACGAGGTGCAGGGTAATGACGATAATGATCGAATGAAGCATGGTCTGTTTTTTCGTATTCGTTACAGGACAAATATATGGATATTAAATTTTTTGAACAAATAATTTTCTAAAAATATTTAATATTATAACAGTCCGAAAGCAGATTTTCGGATCAGGTTCGCATCTGTTCGTGTTACGGGTGGTTTGCTTACGATCTGATACCCGATTTTTGGCCCCGAAATGCAGATTCGGGCCGTTTTTTGCCGGACGGGGCTTCCGAAGGCCCGTCGGGACTTTCATTTTTGATCTGCGAGAACTGTTTTGCGCCTTTTTGTGCCACTCCTATATATATAAAAAGCCCTTTAGGATTTTTCGGGACGGTATTACGAATTGTTACCCGGATTTGGATTTTTAAAATATTTGTTTTATATTTGCCGATGATGGTTACCAAACGGCATATCACGATGACTGGACGAGGTTGCGGATTTATCGGCAATCCCGGCGGTTGTGCGTATACCTTCACGACCACGACGACTACCACCACGACGACTACGACCCCTGTGGGGGTTCGATAGTCAATAATCCGTCCGCATACTCCGTATGCACTTCCGGCCAAGGCTGCCGGAGCGGAAAAAGATCAAGTTCACGGTAGTTAAATTCAACAAAGAAAATAGTTATGAAATATATTCGGGTTTTCGCGCCGGGAACGGTGGCGAATCTGGGTTGCGGTTTCGACGTGATGGGTCTGACGCTCGACGGCGTCGGCGATTTGCTGGAGATCGGTGCCGAAGAGGGTGCCGAAGGATTGGATATCCGCAACCTGAGCGGGATGAACCTTCCCGAAAACGTCGAGGACAATGTGATTACCCCCGCCCTGCGGGCCATGCTGGCGGCATACGGCCGCCCGGTGCGGATCGAGATCACGATGCTCAAGAAGATCGCTCCCGGGAGCGGCATCGGGTCGAGTGCGGCTTCGTCGGCTGCCGCTGTCTACGGGCTCAACGAACTGCTGGACCGCCCCTTCTCGGGCAAGGAGCTCGTGGAGTTTGCCATGATGGGCGAGGCGCTGATCGGCGGTACGCCCCATGCCGACAACGTGGGGCCTGCGGTGCTGGGCGGCGTGGTGCTGGTACGCGGTTACGAGCCGTTCGACATCGTCCGGCTGCCCGTGCCCGACAACTTCTTTTACGCCGTGGCGCATCCCGCCATCGTGGTCAGCACGAAGGATGCCCGCGAGGTGCTGCCGCGCGAGATTCCCTTGTCGAAGGCCATCACGCAGTGGGGTAATGTCGGCGGACTGGTGGCCGGGTTCGCGCTGCGCGACGTGGCGCTGATTGGTCGTTCGATGCACGACGCCGTCGTGGAACCCTACCGCAAGGGGTTCATTCCCGGGTACGATGAACTGAAAGAGCAGGTGCTGGCCGAAGGTGCGCTGGCGATGAACATTGCCGGGTCGGGACCGTCGGTCTTTGCGCTGGCGTCGGATTACGAGGTGGCGCAGCGAATTGCGGCGCAGATGAAACGGCATTTTCAGGACCGGCAGATCGGCTGCCATACCTATGCGGGGCGCGTGTCGAACGCCGGAGCGCGTGTCGTGGGACAATAAAAACACGGAACGATGAAATTTTACAGTACGAGAGATACGAAACGGGCCTGCGGCTGTTCATTGCGCGAGGCCGCGATGATGGGGCTGGCGCCCGACGGCGGGCTGTTCGTTCCCGAACGCATTCCGCAGGCCGACATGGCCGAGGTCGAACGGCTGGCGGAGAAGTCCTACGCCGCGATGGCGGGCTATCTGGCCGGACTTTTCTTCGGCGACGATTTCGATCCGCAGCTCCTGTGGCGGGAGTTGGAGGAGTTGTATGACTTTCCCGTGCCCCTGCGGGCCGTGGGGCGCGGACGCTATACGCTGGAGCTGTTCCACGGCCCGACCTGCGCCTTCAAGGATTTCGGCGCCGGGTTCATGGGCCGCGCGATCGGGATGCTGGGAGCTGCCGACGAACGGCTGGTGATCCTCACGGCCACCTCGGGCGACACGGGCAGCGCTGTGGCGCACGGGTTTCACAACGTGCCGGGCGTCGATGTCGTGGTGCTCTATCCCGAGGGGAAGATCAGCCGCCTGCAGGAGTGTCAGATGACGGCCCTCGGGGGCAATATCCATCCGCTGCGGGTTGCCGGAACGTTCGACGACTGCCAGCGGTTGGTGAAGGAGCTCTTCGCCGATGCGGAGTTCCGCAAGCGGCGGCGCGTGACGTCGGCCAATTCGATCAACCTCCTGCGGTGGATTCCTCAGGCGTTCTACTACTTTTACGGCTATTGCCAGTGGCGGCAGGCCGCGGGCGGCGACCGTCCCGTCGTCGTCGTGCCGAGCGGCAACTACGGCAATCTGGCCGCGGGGATGCTGGCCCGGCGCATGGGGCTGCCCGTCGGGGGCTTCGTGGCGGCGTCGAACGTCAACGACGTGGTTCCCGAGTTCCTCCGCACGGGCGTCTACCGCACGCGGCCGTCGGTGCGGACCCCGGCCAATGCGATGGATGTCGGCGCCCCGAGCAATTTCGAACGCATGCTGTGGCTCTGCGGCGGCGATCCCGAGGCCCTGCGAGCCGAACTGACAGGATTCCGCTGTGACGATGGCTGTATCCGCCGCACCATCGACGAGTTGTACGAGCGGCACGGCTATTTCTCCGACCCGCACAGCGCCGTCGGCTATGCCGCCTCGATGGCGGTCGGCAAACCGGGCTTTTACCTTTCGACGGCCCATCCCGCCAAGTTCGGGGAGGTTATCGCCTCGGTGACGGGCGCCCGGGCGCCGCTTCCCGAACGGCTCGGGGCGCTGCCCGGCCGCCCGCAGCATTCGGCCCCGCTTGCAGTCGCCCTGGGGGCTCTCGGGGCGTATGTCGAAAAGGTCTAAATATAAAATTTTCCCCGCCGAAACCGGCGGGGAAATTTTTTTTTTTTTTTTCGTCTTTTTTTGCTTTTGCTTTTATTTTTTTCGCCAAAGTAAAATAAACTACCGATGAATCTCAAACGTCTGCTTTCCTTTCTGATCGCTCCGCTGCTGTTGACGGCCTGCCCCGCGGGCGGTAACCGTGCGGATGCTCCCGATTTGGGCAAACTGCCCCGCACGATCCTTTCGGGCGAACAGGGCCCGTTCCATGTGCAGGGCATTGCCGTCGACCTCGACCGCGGCTACGTCTACCTCTCCTTTACGACCAAGTTGCTGAAGATGGACCTCGCGGGGAATCTCATAGGCAGCGTCGACGGCCTGACGGGGCATCTGGGATGCCTGACGAGGAACCCCGCGGACGGGCGTGTCTACGGTTCGTTGGAATACAAGGACGATGTGATCGGCAAAGGCATTCGCAAGACCCTCGACGGGGAGTCGGAAGGGGTGGACCAGACGGGATTCTACATCGCCATATTCGATGCGGACCGCATCACGCGGCCCGACATGGATGCGGAGAGAGACAGCGTGATGACGGCCGTCTATATCAAGGAGGCCGTCGACGACTATTTTGCGGAGGCGGAGAACGGCGGGCAGACGGTCGCACACCGTTTCGGCTGTTCGGGCATCGACGGCGTGACCTTTGCGCCCCGCTTCGGCAGCGGGGAGAAGGGCGATTGTCTCTATGTGGCTTACGGTATTTACGGCGATACGCTGCGCACGGACAACGATTATCAGGTGCTGCTGGCTTACGACACGAAGGAGTGGAAACGCTACGAACAGCCCCTTTCGCAGGCGAACCTGCACAAGAGCGGTCCCGCGGCGCCCGATCATAAATATTTCGTCCGCACGGGCAACACCTCTTGGGGTATTCAGAATCTGGCTTACGATCCCGCTTCGGGCAACCTCTATGCGGCGGTTTACAAAGGTAAGAAATCCCGATACCCCAATTATTCGCTTTTTGTGATCGACGGCGGGAAGCCCGCCCGCAAGGAGGCGTTGCAGGGTTTCGACACGCTGACGGAGGGCGAGGTGCTCTCGCTGGTGCAGACGGGGGATTCCGTCGACAGCATTGGCGGCTGGGATTTCAAATGGGGTTCGACGGGGCTGTGTCCGCTGGGCGGAGGCTATTTCTACATCTCCGAGAACGCGCGTTCGAAGGAGACCCGCCAGCAGCGTACGACCGTCCGTCTGTACGAATGGACGGGCGATGCCGACACCCCGTTCCGGGCGGTCGAATAGCGATTCTTCCGGATACAAAAAATTCCCGGCGGCTCGTTCACAGAGCCGCCGGGTTCGTTTGAGGGGGCATTGCCCGGTCAGTCCAGCGTCGACGGACCGAGGTCGAGGATCTTTTTCATGTTTACGATCACATCCCGGTCTTTGTCCTTCTCTTTTTCCGGCAGGTCCTTGAACGGGACGATCGACCAGTGCAGTTTGAAGCAGTCGATGTCCTTCAGCCGCTCGGCGCAGGTGTTCCGGTAACCGATGATGCTGCGGTCGGCGCACCAGCGGCGGTGCTCCATCTCGTGGAGCGCGGAATGTCCCGCATAGCGCTGGTAGATGCCGTACATTTCGGTCTGGTAGCGGTTCGAGAAACGGAAATCCTCGCTGGTCAGGTACCATAACAGCCGGGCCGTGCGTTCGGCCTCGGCCCGGTGCGCGGGCATTGCCGCGAGGTCGAGGATGTCGGTCCCCGCCAGTCCGTGTGCCTTGAGATATTCCGCATGGGCGTCGTAAACGGGGCGTTTGGCGCTGCCTGCGCCGGGCGCGTATTTGAGGTCGTAGTAGGCGTTGACCCACATGGCGGCGGTCTCGTCCAGCAGGTGGCGGCCGATGCCGTCGGTGAGCATGCCGAAGACCTTTACATGCCTGAATTTGCGTTTATCGGCGTCGAGTATCTCGCCGATGCCTTGCTGCAACTCCTGACGGATCAGGATGCGGACGTTGTCGTTGTTCCCGGCGATACAGCCCTCCGGTTCCCAGCCGATGGTGTAGTAGGCCTCCTCGGGGAGGCTCAGACCCGTCGAGAGGCTCAGGTCGGGGTCTTGCAGGCATATGGCGATCGTCACCAGCTCCCGGCCGTCGGTCGCGGCCGCGGCGATCATCTCCCGCACGGCGGTGTCCTCGACACGGCCCTTGACGTATTCGATCCCGATGTCGCCGATCTGTTCCAGATAGGGATATTGGGAGCGGAACTGCGGCAGCAGGTCGTCCATCGCCTTGTCGATCACGGTGATGCGGGTCCGGTTGGCGCCTGTCCGCTCGTCGTAGTTGGGGTAGTGGCACAGGCGCAGCGCCTCGAGCAGCAGGGCGCGCCCCATGCGGTTGAATCCCACGATGATGAGGTGGACGTGGCGGCCGTCGCGGTCGAGCGGCCGGAAGTCGAGGTCCGCGTAATCGGCCTTTTTGTAATGGCCCCACAGCAGCCGCGCCCAGTTCTCGTAAAAATTGAAGGGGCGGAAATAAATGACGCTCTTGCCGTCGCCGCCGGCGATGAATTCCGCGGGCAGGGCGAGTTTCTGGATGATGGAGTAGGAGGCCGGGCGGTCGAACTGCACGTTGACCGTCAGCGGCGTTTTCGTCTCCCCGCGCAGTTCGCGGACGATTCGCACGCACTCGAGGTTCTTCGAATCGCGGCCGTACTCCTCCCGCTCGCCCAGAATGTAGACCTCGCGGGCGGTGTCGATGTTGAGTTTGGCGAGGTGCTCCCGGGATTCGATGTTGCCCGCGTAGAGGATCACCTTCCGCTCCAGTTCGGGAGGCAGCTGTGACTGGATGCGGGCCCGCACGCAGGGGATGTCCTGATTGGTCAGCATGACGATCTTGGGCAGCCTGTCGGCCGGGCGTTTTCCGGTTTTCGGGAGCCGCTCCGCCTCGTGGCGGAAGATGTTGAGTAGCAGGCAGACCGAGATTTCGCCGTAGCCGATGATTACATAGTGGTCGCGGATGCCGGGGTAATTCACCAGTCCCCGTTCGACGCCGTCCACACGGCGTTCGACGATGTTCGACAGCGTGGTGATGAGCAATCCTCCGAGCAAAACCATGCCCGCCAGCGAGATCAGCAGCATGAATCCCTGCACGGCGGGGGTTTCGTCGTCGTTCAGGTAGCCCGGGTCGAGAAAGTGGTAGATCACTCCCCGTGCCTTGCCCCACCCGTCCTCGTGGGTGAGGATCGAGCAGTCGGACCAGATCGCCAGCAGGATGCAGACTCCGACCACGACCACGATGACCGTGACGAAGCTGACCAGTTGGTAGCGGATGCCGCCCGAGATGATGTGGTCGAAATACTCCATCCAGTTGCGGCGGTAGGCGGGGCGCCGCTGCCAGAGCCATACGGCGGCGAAGGTCACGGCCGCAATGGCCGCCAGCGCCAGCCACCACGGGGCGTGCAGAAAGACGGCGGTCAGGATGAGGACCGCCAGACCGCAGACCGCTGCGAACCGGATGCGGGTTGTTCGTTGTGAGTGCTGCATAGAGGTTGTCGTTTGAGGTAGTTGTTTAAATCCGGAATCCCTCCGCGAGTTCGGGCCGCCCCGTCCGCGTATAGAGGACGATGAGGTTGTCGCAGACGGATTTGAGCTGGTCGTAATAGGCATCTTCGTCGGACTGATACAGGGCCATCGCCAGATCGAATGCCGCGAGGAACATGTTCTCGGCCTCGCCGTAATTCTCCGCATAGCTCAGAATGATTCCTAAGCGGTTCAGTGCGACGAGTTTCTGGTCTGCTTGGTCGTCGTATTCGTCGTATTCGTTTTCGAGCTCCTCGCAGAGTTCCAGTACTTCTATATAGCCGTTTGCGGCGGAGGTGTACTCTCTGGCTTCATAATAGGTGTCGGCCAGCGCCATGCGGTAGCCGATCGAGTGGTTCAGCGACATGACGAGCACCTCCCCGAGGTCGGGGATCGGGGCTTTGTCCCTGCGGAGGCCGCGGAGAATATCGACGGCCTGTGCGTCGGAGGCGACGGCGGCTTCGAAATCGCGTCGGTTGTAGTAGAGCGAGGCGCGGTTCTGCAGGGTTTTGGCGATCGTCGTCAGCAGGTCGATGTTGTCGCCGGGGTAGCTGCCGTCCTCCTGCCGGACGAGCGCCAACGCTTCGTCGTAGCACCGGAGCGCCTTGTCGAACTGCTGCCGCATGGTATGGGTCAGTCCCAGTTCGAACAGCGCGTCGACCATCGGCGCGGGGTCCGGGGCGATCTTCGCCAGCTCCCGCTCGATCGTCAGTATCTCCTCGTAACGCCGCTGCGAGAGGTCGTGACGCTCCATTTCGCGGTACATCAGTCCGCTGTTTTCGAGCGTTTCCAGCAGGCTGTACCGTGCGGCGGGATTGGCCGCCACCAGTTGACGCCACATGTTCAGTGCCTCATTGTACTCCTGCTCGGCCTCTTCGAAGCGGCCCATCTCCTCCCAATGGAGGTTTGCCAGATTGCTCAGGTATTGCGCG
Organism: Alistipes provencensis; assembly: GCF_900083545.1. Classification (NCBI taxonomy): domain Bacteria; kingdom Pseudomonadati; phylum Bacteroidota; class Bacteroidia; order Bacteroidales; family Rikenellaceae; genus Alistipes; species Alistipes provencensis. The sequence continues at coordinate 2,467,157 of NZ_LT559262.1, forward strand.
ATAAACCCCTTATAGCGGGGACCCCGCTTGACGGTCGCCTCAAGTGTGACCAACGCTTCGCGGATCAACTGTTCGGCGAGGTCGATGCGCTCGGTCTTCATGCACAGCACGGCCAGATTCGACATCGTGGCGCTCGCGGCCTGAAGACCCTTGTCGCTGCCTGCCGTCATTTCGCGGGCTGTGCGGATAGCCTCCCGGTACATCGCCTCCGCCTGTTCGAACTCTTCGTTTTCCTCGAGTGTCCAGCCCATGCTGTCAAGCAACTTGTAAAGTTTGGGTGCGTGGGCCTGCGGGTCTTCGGCCGCAAGACGCCGTGCGATTCCGAGCGCCTCCCCGAGAGTCGCCTTTGACGATTCCGGTTCACCGGCGGCGCGATGAGCTTCTCCCAGCGCGGTCATTGCATCGACCAGCTCGGCTTCGAATTCCGGGTTGCGGGTTGCCGCCTTGCGGCCGATTTCGACTGCCCGGCGGATGAACTCCGGATAGTTGCCCCGGTATTCGGTCAGTTCGGAGCGGATGAGGTCGTCCACCGAGAAAAGGAATCGCGCCCGCAGTTCGTCCTCCTCCGGAAGCGCGGTGTTCAGGTAGGCTTCCGGCGAATAGCGTCCCGTTTCCAGCAGCGTCCGCCAGTAACGGCCCAGCATCTCCTGATCCTTTGCATTGTAATAGTTGAAGGCGTCGTAATCCGTCAGCAGGGCGTACATCTCGTCGGTCATCCCGGCTTCGTGGTATTGGTGGGCCAACTCGTCGTAGATGCGGCCTTGTTCGCTGTGCCCGAGCGGATTGTCGTCGGTCATATAGGCGATGATCCGCTCCCGGCAGGCGCGTATGTCCGCTTCGCGCGACAGGTATTTGCTCCGGACTGCATTGCGCAGGTAGCGGTGGGAGAACTGCACGAGGCCGTTCTTCACCGTGAAATGCCCCGCGAATGCGCAGTAGAACTGCGACCATTCGAGCTGCCGGATACCGCTGATCCCGAGCAGCTCGGGTTCGCTCAGACCGGCCCGGGAGAGGGCGATCAGCGCGAGCGTGTCACGCACGAGCTGTGCCCCGTAATCCTCCTCGGCGCGCAGCAGTACCCGCTGGAAAAACTCGTCGGGGTTCGCGGCGTCGAGGTAACGGTCGATTCGCCGGTCGAGCTGTTCGTGGATACCGAAGCTCACCAACTCGTCGAGCAGCGTGCGGAGTACCAGCGTATTGCGCATTACGGACGCCGTGACGATCCGGTCGGTCTGCCCGGGCGTCAGCGACTTGCCGTACTGCCGGAGATGGTCGTCGATGAGCTTCCGGCGCTGCGCCTCGTCGAGCGGACGGACGGAATGGTCGGGATATCCCCGGCGGCGGAGCACCGAGGCCGTGGCGTCGTCTTCCCGCGTCGAGAGGAGTATTTTGACTCCTTCGGGAGCCTCGGGCAGCCAGTTGAGCAGTTTGGCATTTCGCTCGTCGGCGAGCTGGTCGATGCCGTCGAGTACGAGCAACAGCGGTTTGCGGCTTCCGGCCTCCGCCAGCAGCTCCTGAAAGCTCTTTTCGGGGTTCCGGTCGCCGTGTCCGTCGTTTTCGATGGCATAGAGATCGCGGATTTCGGCGTTCAGCCGGCCGAGGATGCGCCGGTAGTCGCCTTCGGCTCCGGAGTTCCCGACGAAATGGTAGATGATGTTGCGGGCGGGGTTCTTGCCGATGCCGTCGATCCAGTTGGCGATCAACGCGCTTTTGCCCATGCCGCTCTGTCCCGTGACGAAAAGCTGGCGGCGGTCGTCGTGCAGAAATGTATCGAGGGCCTCGAAATCTTTTTCGTTGCGGACATAGGTTCCGCAGCGGCTTCTGAGGAAAGCCCGCTGCGCCAGACGTTCCGCTTCCAACGGTGAGAGCTCACCCTGCGGAAAGAGCCGGTCGAGCAACTCGTCGAAGGCCGCCTCGACCTGCCGGCCCAGTTGCTCCGGGTCCCCGTATTCCGCATGGGGATAGCGCGGGTGGTTCCGGATCGCGTCTTTGAGCCGGCGAAGCCGTTCGTCCGATTCGTCGCTGCCTTTTTTCAGGAAGAAATAGGCGTTGACGGGTTCCGGACTGCGCAGTACGCCGTACTGCATCTCGATTTCGGTGATGCTGACGCCCCGTTGCAGCTCCTCTCCGAGCCACGGATAACGCTCTTCGAGGAGCGTGTCTTTACCCAGTTCCCGCCGGTCGGGGCACCAGCCGTAGCGGTCGCCCAGCAGTCCGATGAAGAAGGGCCGCGAGTTGTCGATCTCGTTCAGGCATATCTGTACGACCCGCCCGCTCTTGGATTCCTCCTCGGTGATGCCCCAGCGCAGGTCGAGTTCGACCAGCGACACGTCGCGCCGGGCGGCTTTCCTGCGCAGCAGCGGGAAAACCCGGGTCATCAGGTAGTCCCGCTCGGCCTGCATGTCCCGGAAGGTCGAGGAGATGAAGACGCGGATCTGGCGGTTCTCGATCAGGTTGTTGGCGGCAGGGATCATTTGGGTTCGATTTTGAATCCGAGTTTGAGGATCAGCCGGATGGTCTCGACGGCCGTGTTTCGGTCGTATTCGCGCTCGGCCTCGGGCAATTCTTCGTAGGGAATCAGGCAGGGATGCTTCTTCGTGGCGTCGTCGCGTTCGGGCCCGTAGCTCCATCCCTGCGCGATGCGGGTCTGGGCCCAGACTTCGTGGACGTTGCGGGCCATCTGTTCGGTGAGTTCCTGCAGTGCTTTCGGGAGCACGATCTCCGACGTGTCCATCGGCGCAGGGCGGTATTCGTTCGTGTGCATAGTGTGTGCGTTATGGTTCTGTTCCGGATGACAGGATTGTCTGTCGGGATGTAAATTTAATAAAAAAATGGCAGATGTCCGGATTTCCTTTAAACTACGATCGTAAAATATCGGAAAGCACGCTTCCCGGCGCAATTTCGATGCGCAGAAAAGCGTGCTTTTGCAGGGCCGGTTCGCGGCCGGTTTTCTCTATTCGGTCTTTTTCAGGAATGGATAGCAGGTGAAATTTTCATCGGCGATCCGGTAGTAGGGCACATATTCGATGCCGGGGTCGGCGCACTCCACTTTGAACCGCAGCGGGTCGCCGCCCTCCGATTTCAGTTTTGACGGCAGTTCCGATGCGGAGACCGGAATATCGAGAAATCCCTTCTCTTCGGAGGGCCCCATAGCCGCCATCAGCAGCGGGCCGTATTCCAGCGCATAAGCCTCAGTACCCTTGAAACCTTCGGCCGTGCCGTTGTATTTGGTCAGGCGGAAGCCGACGGGCAGCGTGAAAGCGATCACGTCACCCTTTTTCCAGTTTCGTTTCAGCGCAAGGTAGCTGCCCGGCCGTCCGGTTCCCGCCGGCTTCCCGTTGACGGTCACCTGCATGGGCGCATTGGCCCACTGCGGGACGCGTATGCGTATGTTGCTGTACGCTTTTCCGTTTTGAGGCGATACGGTTAGCTTCACACTCGGATTTTCGGGGAATGCGGTCTGCATTCGAACTGCTATTTTGCCGCCATCGGTCTGCGCCCATTCGATCGAGGAATCGTTGAAGAGGTTGACGTATACGCCGTCATCGGCTATCGAGTAAATGAACTCAGGCAGAGCCCCGAACCAGCGCGTCCCCTGACCTTCGCAGCAGGTGTTGTGGTTCTCACCCCGGTTTTTGTGGCCCACGAGCATGGCGTGGTAGATGATGCTGCCGTCTTGGGTCTGATTGGCGATCCCGACATTGTAAATCGATTTCTCGATCTCGTTCGCGTATTTTTCCTCGTCGGGGAAAACGGCGTGAAGCTGCTGGTTGAGGAACGACCAGAACGAGTTGCCGCAGAGCTCTCCCGTTCCCAGTCGCAGCAGGTAGGATTTGGGCGGGTATTCGAGTTTTTCGCAGATGCTGATGCTGCCGCCCGTGTGCTGGAAATAGTCGTGGTAGATGTCCCAGCCGCCCAGTACGGCTTCCAGATAACGCTCCTCGCCGGTGGCCATGTACATGTCCATGTAGGCGTTCAGGGTGACGATCAGGTAACAGTGGGGACGGTCGTAGGGGATTTTCCAGATGGCATCCACATCCCTGTCGGCCAGTTGGTCCATCCAGAAATTCTCTTGGTAGTAACGTTGGGCGACCTGAATGTCGAGGGGCTTGCCTACCGGAGTGTGGTAGAGGCGGGTGCTGGGGATGATACCCTGACGACCGAATGCCCCGCGGCGCACCAGTTCGGGCAGGTAGGGGCAGGTGTTGAACCAGTCGTAGAATTTGCGCAGCATGGGATAAGCCTTGGTGTTCCCGGCGATGGCGGCTTCGAGCAGCCCCTGCGAGACCCATGAGCGGCAATAGCCGCCGTATTCGAAGACCAGAATTTCGTTTTCGGGATACCCGACCAGATAGCCGTTCGGTTCGGCACACTCCTCGATGCCGTCCACGAGTTGGTTCATCCGTTTGCGCAGTTCGGGATCGTCTTTCCAGCGAAGCTGGTTGCCGGAACCCATCAGGAAGCGCCCTGCGACAGACCCCGGCAGGTATTTGAGCCACTCGATGTCGATGTCGCGGTCTTTCTTTTCAGGGACGGGCTTGCCGGCGCGGAGGCGGAAGTCCCGCAGCATGTCGTTGACAGAGAACGAGGTGAGCAGATAATGGGCGTTGCGGTCCATGACCTCGCCGAACAGTCCGCCGACCCTGACCCCTTTGCGCGGGACGCGGAGTTCCGCCTTGACGGGGCGCCACGAATCGGGCGACGTGACATTTTCCGGGCAGTCCAGTACGGCGAATTCACCCATCGGACGCGGGGCCCGCAGTAATTGGTGTTTGCCCAGATAACCCCGGCCGGAGTCGCTGAGCGTGCGTCCCTCGGCAACATCCCTGCCGCCCGAGATCACTTCGAAGCGCCACAGATCGAACGAATATTTTTTCTGGAACTCGGGCAGTTTGGTGACCGTCAGCCGCACATAGCGGCCTGAAACCGGTTCGGACGGGGCATAGGAATCCACCTTGTCGACGATTGTGACTTCATAATCCTGTCCCGTCTGGTCGGAGATCAGGCGCGGGTTGGCGAAGGCTTCGTTGTCGGCCGCTTCGAGCTTGAAGCGTACCGGAAATCGGGGGCGCCATACGGCCAGCCACCAGTCCCAGATGACCGGATAGAGTTTTACCTGTTCGATGGGATAGGAACGTCCCAGATCGACCTGCATCCAGCAGGTGTCGGCCGGGGAGTCGGCAGGTACAGAACTGTAAACCGAATAGTTGGCCAGTTTGGCGATGCGTTCCACGCCCATAGGGCCCCCTTTCAGGTCGGGCGCCTCCTGTGCCGGAGCCGTACAGACGGCTCCGGCCAGCAGTGCGGCGCAGATAAACAGTGTTGTTTTCTTCATTGTTCCGGATTATTTGCCGTGGCTGTTATGCAGGTCTTTCTTGCCCACGGCTTCGCCCAATGCGTCGAGCATGCCGTATCCGAAGCGATTGTCGGGCAGCAGATAATGGCCTTCGCTCCACTCGTTGAAGCAGGCGATGGTGACGAAGCGCGGTACGTCGGGGTGGCGGTTCAGGTAGGCGAACGACGACTGTACGAAGGCTTTGAACGCTGCCGGGCTCTCGTTGACGAATATCGTGCATCCGGGCCATTTCGTGCGGTCGGGGGTTGCGGGGCGATTGGCAGGGGCGATGTAACGGGGCGTGGAGTCCCATCCGGCGCCGATAGCCGGCACATAGGGAACCTGATGGGTTTCATAACCCTCGTCCCAGACCTTGAACGCTACGTCGGCTGCGGCAACGCCGTAGTCGGGCAGTTCGATCTCTTTGGACTGGTAGCGGCCTGCGATCCAGTCCAGCGGATTGTAGGAGCCGGACGTATTGTATCCGGCCTCTTTGTTGTGCCCGGAGGTGAATCCCGTGATGTGAAAATGGATGCCGGGGTGTCCCAGTTTTCCGGCCAGCTCGCGCAGCTCGGTGAAGAGTTTCCGAACACCCTCCTGCCCGAGCTTCTGCTCCAGCCGGCGGGCATCCCAGATGCAGATGACCGGTTTGCCGTCGATCTTCCAGTAATTCGACTGGTTGAAATAGCGGGTTACGATATAGGAAAGACTGCGGAAAGCTTCTTCATAGGAGAAATCCGGGGCGTCGAAACTGGGCGGATAGGCATTCTGACCGTTGGTTTGCTTCGTCGGATAAAGGATATACCACGGGTGGTTGGTCCACATACAGGCGAATTTCACGTCGTTCGTATTTTTTGCCTCGAGGAATCCCTCCTCCAACGCTTCGTGCAGGCAGGGCTTGCCGTCATACCAATACCAGTCCCACAGCAGTACGTCGATACCGCTGCTCTTACAAAGCCTGTTGTAAACCTCCCACGTCGAGGGCAGGCTCTCGTCCAGTTCACCCAGCAGGGGTGTCCGGGGCTGCTGATGTCCTTCGAACCAAGGGCGTGCGCTTCGGATGAGGTTGTATTCGGTCCATCCGGGGGCGTAAATTTTGTTATGAAGCGCCGAGGCGTGGTAGTTGGGGAATACATAGGCCGCAATTTCCATTCCTTCAGGCTTTTGGAGCAGTGCCGGGTCCCCCACGAGGGTTTCAAGGTCGTCGGGAAGGCGGTAGACCGGAGCCTGCCGGTCTCTGCCGGCTTTTTTCTGGGCGGAGGCGGTGAAGGATGCGGCGGTCAGGCACATCAGGAAAAACAGGATTCTCGTCACGGTCAAAGACTTTTTCATGGGTGCTCGCGATTATTTTTCAGATTCGGTTTTCGGGTCGACTTTGGTCGGCCGGGGACCCATATAGGAGTATTTCATGCCGCCGAAATCGATCACGATCTTCTGGATCATCATGCCCGGATGGGCGGCGAAGATGCGGACGGTGTGCTTGCCCGGTTCGGAGATCATGTGCGAGGTCTTGTTGATGCGGCAGTTGCGCATGATGCTCTGTATCCAGAGCGTACTGTAATAGGGTGCTCCGGCTTCGGGCAGGTAAACGGGGCTCTTGTCTACCATGACGCCGTAGCGTGTGCCGTGCTCGTTGTCGAGCGGAAAGAGCGGGACCATGTAGGTGTAAACGTCGACGGGACCCGTGGTGAAGGAGTAGAAATCGTACTCGATCATCGGATAGCGGTTCAGCGGTGCCGGCGCCACATAATTCGAGGTCAGCTCGAGGCTGGGGTAGAAATCGGCCTTGGCGAAGGGATCGCCCAGTTGCACGACGGTATCCTCGAATCCGTAGCGGGCGATCTTGTCGAATCGGATACCGTGGCGTTCGAATTTGCGGTGGAAACCTGCGGCGTCGATCGATACCACGCCGTTATCCTCGACATAGAGGCCGGTCAGGCTGTCGCGGACGATCTCGGCGGGATTGAATGCCGAGACGTATACCGTTTTCTCCGCTCCGGCGCCTTTGAAGACGATCCGGGCGCTGAGGCTGCGCCCCTTGGGAGCCTTATCCCAGTCGACCGAAACGTTCACCCGCTGTTCGTAGGGGGTGCTGCCGGCTGTCTTGTCGAGTTTGATCCACGTTTCGGACGGTTGTGCGTTCCATTTCAGTTCACCGAGGCCCGTGTTGAACACATCGACGTAATAGGACTTGTCGGTGAAAGGGTTGAAGGCGGGCAGCGTGTGGAGATTGCTCATCCCGGTGTGGAGCGTTTCGCTCTCGGCGTGAATGCCCAGTCCCGGTGCGGCCGCAGGTTCGACTTTCTTCGTAGGCGGGACGTAGATGTCGCCCCAGCCGCCTTGGGCCAGCGTCATCATGTAACGCCATTTGCCGTCCTTGAGCTCGTTGTAATCCTTCGTGATCTTCCGCAGTTCACCGATGGCCGCGTTCACGCGCTCCCGGACCTGATTGGCCGAGACACGTCCCTGTGCCGCGTACCAACGGTTGCGCTGGGCTTCGAGGATGGCGATGTTGAGCAGCGCGGCACCTTTGACCGGATAGTATACCAGTTGGAAGAAACCCGGTTTGGAGGCTTCGTCCAACTGCGCATAGATCGCGTCGGCCTCGGCCGAGATGGCTGCGTAACGGGCCGTACGCCGTTCGGCTTCGTGGTAGTTGTCCTCGGCGAAATGCTGCTCGAGATGGTGCTGCATGTGTTCGGGTTTGCGGGCGAAGGCGAGGCTGAAATACTCGTCGAAGATATGCTGCAGGGCGTCACGATGTTGTGCGCCGAAGTATTTCGACAGCGTATTCGCGTAGTAGAACCCGACGTTCTCCACCGTGAAGGCGTCGATGTCCCATGCCATGTCGAGGAAGAGTGAAAGGGCGTTTTCGGCGGGTTTGATGTCGCCCACGTTGGCGAGCCAGATGCGGTCGGCCGTGGTGTCGTAGGCTCTTTTCAGTTCGGTGTACATCTGTACCGGGGGATTGGTGTTGATCCACAGGAAGTTCATCGGGGGACCCCAGTACGAGAGGTGGTAGTAGACGCCCGAACGCCCGCTGCGTTTCTGCTCTTCGGCATTGCTCAGTCGCTTCATATAGCCGAAATCGTCGTCGCCCCAGACGATGGTCACGTCGTCGGGGAGCTTCATGCCGTGTTCGTAGGTGTGCAGCACCTCCTTGTAGGGGGTGAAGGCCTGCGGGATCTGGTCGGCGGGTTTGCCGAGCACGTCGCTCAGCATCTGCCGCTGGTCGTCGAAGACCTTTTCGAGTACGCGGGCCTGCTCTTCGAGGGTCAGGTTGCCCGCCATCACGGCGTCATGGATGCCGCGCATCGCCAGCGTATAGACGTTCTCATAGACACCGTTCTCTTCGACCCGTTTGCGCAGCACCTTGTTGATGCCCTCCTTGTTGGTGACATAGTTCCATTCGCCCATCGTCTTGCGGTCCCATTCGCTGGCGTTGTTGAACAGCAGGGGCTCGCAGTGTACCGATCCCATGACGATCGCCAGACTGTCGGCGACCAGTTTGTTGTCGGGATAGTAGTTGAACGCCTTGGTACAGGAGTGCATGGCCGGGCAGAGGTAGTTGCCCTTCATGCGCAGGAGCAGTTCGCAGATCTTCGAGTAGGTCTTGGGGCCGATGTCTCCCAACTCGGGTTCGAAAGTTTTGGCGGCCCAAGGCTTGAGTCCGAAATCTTCGTCGTTGATGAACAGACCGCGGTATTTGACCGACGGTTCTTTCGAACGGTAGGACTTCACGTCCAGCGTGAGGCGGTCCTTTTGTGCCACGGGAACGTCGGCCCACCAGTACCACGGGCTTACGCCGATGGCCTCCGATACGGAGAATACACCGTAGGCGGTGCCCCGGCGGTCGGACCCGGCGATGACCAATGCTTTGCGGATGCCGGCGGCGGGGCGTTCCACGACCTCGACGGCATATTGCTCCCAGCCGCCCCTGATCTTGTCCACGTTCAGGCGGCCTTCGGACACCAGTCTGTCGATCAGACTGTTGTGTCCCAGCGTGCCGATCACTACGATCGCTGTCTCTTTGGCTGCGGGCAGCGCTTGGACGGTGGCGTTGCGGCCCGTCACCAGCCCGATGTCCTGTGAAAGAAACCCGGCGGCACGTTTCACTACCTCGAAGTCTCTGTCGTCGTAATAGAGGGTCGCCCCGGAGTTCTTGCCGGCCAGCAGGAACTGGCTGCCGGCGGTTTTCCCCGTTGCAAGGGAAATTTGCGCAATCGCTCCGGCAACCCCGCATACGGAGAGCAGCGCTGCCAGAAACATCGTTCTAACACACATTCTTGTCATGTCGTTTTCAGGTTTTATGGTTTAAAAAAGGGGAGTCGGTTGCGGAGTATCCGAAGGGTGTCCATTGCGGACCGTCGGCCATCCGTCGACCCACTCGATCTTGTCGAGCAGCAGTTTGCGGCCCCGCGGGTCGCGGGAATCCACGGCGTGATAGAGCAGCCAGTCGTCGCCCGCCTTGTCGGTGATGATGTCGGAGTTGTGTCCGGGGCCTGCGAACCGGTCGCTGCGCCGGATGACCACCTCGTAGCCGTTGTCGAGCATCCCTTTCCCAGACTTGTCGGTATAGGGGCCCATCAGGCTGCGGGAGCGGCCGACGACGGTGGTGTAGGTGCTGTTGAGCCCTTCGCAGCAGGAGCCGATCGAGGCGAAAAGATAGTAGTAGCCGTCCCGTTTGTGGATGTAGGTCGCTTCGAAAGCCCCTCCGGCAATCTGCTTCGGCTCGCTGCCCGCTTTCACGGCCAGTCCGTCTTTGGTGAGTTCCACGGCATAAATGCCCCAGAAACTGCCCCAGAAAAGGTAGTTGCGGCCCCTTTCGCGCACGAATTCCGGGTCGATGGAGTTGAACACGCCGATCGTGTTGCTGCGGAACAGGGGGCCGTGGTCCTTGAAAGGTCCCTGCGGGTTGTCCGCCGTCGCCACGCCGATGCCGCACGTTTTGCTTCCGCCCCAGTAGGACATCGAGTAGTAAAGCAGGTAGTTCTTCTTCAGCCGGTTGATGTCGGGTGCCCAGAGCCCGCCCTTGGGTTCGAACGTGGGACGGGTCTCCTTGCTGAAGGCCGCGCCGACGCGCTCCCAGTTCACCAAGTCGAAAGAACGGACGATGGGGATGCTGTAACCGTGGCCTTCCGTGGCGTAGAGATAAAAAGAACCGTCGTCGGCGCAGATCACCGTGGGATCGGGCATGTCGAAGTCCATGACCGGATTGGTGTAGGTGTTCTGGGCCCGGGCGCTGGGCGAAAGGAGAAAGAGGCCGCAGAGGGGCAGTATTTTGAGGAGTTTCTTCATCGGGTTTTATTTGTTCTGTCGTTTATTGAATGGCTTCGGTCGGGGGAGGTCCGGCGTAGGAGCGTTTCATGCCGCCGAAGTCGAGCACGATCTTCTGGACCACGACGCCCGGATCTCCGCAGATGATCTTGACGGTGTGCCTGCCGGGACGGTCGATGTGCAGCGTGGTTTTCTTCACGGCGCAGTTCTTCAGCACGTTTTCGTACCACGCCTGTGCGTATTCGAACGAGGAGGTCGTGGGATTCATCACCGGACCTTCGTCGATCGCCACGCCGTATTTGGTCTCCGTCGATGAGCTCTCGTGGGCGAACGGGCGGTCGGCGCTCAGCGGGAAGGTGGGCAGCATGTAGGTGTACACGTCGACCGATCCGCTGCTGAAACTGTAAAAATCGTATTCCAGACGGGGTGTATTGCGACCGCCGGTGCGTTGTGTGCCGCTCAGGGGGTGTCCCATCTGGACGGACTGCTTCTCGTAGCCGAGGTTGTCGATAAGCGTCATCTTCACTGCGTCGCTTTCGAATTTGCGGTGGAAGCCTGCGGCAGGGATCGAGACGCAGCCGTTGTCCTCCACATACAATCCTTTGACGGTTTCCGGCGCGGGCGTGGCGGGATTGAATACCGAAACGAGCACAGTCTCCTGTTCACTGCCGGCGCCGATGCGGACCGATCCCAGTATGCGCTCCCCGACGGGAACCTTCTCCCAGTCGATCTCCACGGTCAGTTCCTGCTGCGTGGCGGTCGTTCCCGACGTGCGGTTGAGGCGAATCCATTCCTCGGATGCCGCAGCGGTCCAGCCGAGCGGCTTGTCGCCCTTGTTGAACACGTCGATACGCCCCGTGCGGCGGGTGTAGACGTTGAAAGCCGGCAGAGCGTGGAAACTGCGCTGGCCCCTGAGCACGTCTTCCGACTCCACCCAGACGCCCAGCGAAGGGCCTGCCTGCAGTTGCACGCTGTCCAGCCGGGGCATTTCATAATAGGAACAGGCGAAGCCCTGACGCGTCGTCATGATCCGGTTCCACTTGCCGCCGAGCAGTTCGTTGTAACCCGTGGTAAGGTTTTGGAGTGAATCGTAATGCGCCCGGACCTCGTCGCGCAGCAGGTTGGTGGCGGCCCTGCCCTGCAGGGCGTACCAGCGGTTCCGCTGTCCGCCGAGAATCATCTTGTTGAGCTGCTCCGTAGCCCGGACAGGATAGTACAGCAATTGGTAGAAAGCAGGTTTCTCAACCTCCGGAAGACCGTTCATCACCTCCTCGGCCAGTTGGCCGATACGGTCGTATTCGGCCACGCGCCGGCCGGCCTCCCCATAGTTGGCGCAGGAGAAATCCGTGTCGGTGTTGCGTTCCCGGCCGTGTTTGTCCGTCGCCCACTGATAGCCCCAGCCCATCAGTTCGGGCTTGCGCTGGAAGGACAGGTCATAGAACGTCGTGGTGATGTCGCGGAAGGTATCGAAATAGCGGTCGCCGAAAATCCGGCTGAGCGTCCGGGCTTGGTAATCGGCCGTGTTGGCATAGTCGAACCGGTCAATGTCGTATGCCATGGCCAGAAAGAGGTCGACGGCCGGTTCGCAGGCCTTGATGTCGCCGGCGTTCAGCAGCCAGATGCGGTCGGCCGTGGCGTCGTAAGCCTTGCGGAGCTCTTCGTACATCAGCGCCGGCGGGGTCGAGGATATCCAGAGGTAGTCGTGGGGTTTGCCCAGATAGGAGACGTGGTAGTAGACGCCCGAGCGCCCCGAACGTTTCCGCTCGCGTTCGCCACTCAGTCGTTTCATGTAGCCGTAGTTGTCGTCCGGCCAGATGATCGTCACATCGTCCGGCAGTTCGAGGCCGCCCGAGTAGACCTCCAATACTTCTTTGTACGGGGTGAAGGCCTGCGGGATTTCTTCCCCGGGTTTGCCCAGTTCGTCGACAAGCAACTGCCGCTGGTCGTGCAGGGCGCCTTCCAACTGGCGGACGCGCTCCTTCATGTCGCTGCTGCCGGTCATGGCCCGGTCGTGAAGGCCGCGCAGGGCCAGCGTGTAGACGTTTTCATAGGAGGCATTCTCGCGGACGCGCTGGCGCAGTACGCGGTTGATGCCCTCCCTGTTTTTCACATAGTCCCATTCGCCCATCGTCTTGCGGTCCCATTCGCTGGCGTTGTTGAACAGCAGAGGTTCGCAGTGCACCGACCCCATGACGATGGCGAACGAGTCGGCGACCATCTTGTTTTCGGGAATCTTGTTGAACGCCGTGGAGGCTTCATGCATGGCCGGGCAGAGGTAGTTGGCTTTCAGGCGAAGGAGCAGTTCGCAGACCTTGGCGTAGGTCTTGGGGCCGATATTGCCCCGCTCGGGGTCGAACGTGTGCCGCGCCCAAGGGAGCAGTCCCCAATCCTCGTCGTTGATGAACAGACCGCGGTATTTGACCGACGGTGTTTTGGAAACTTCGGGATGAACGTTCAGGTAGAGCGACGTGCGCGGCCTGACGGGAACGTCGGCCCACCAGTACCAAGGGTTTACGCCGATGGCCTCCGAAAGGGAGAGAAGTCCGTAGGCGGTTCCCCGGCGGTCGCTGCCGGCGATGACCAGTGCTTTGGAAACGCCCGGGAACGGTTTGTCTACCGTTTGGATCAGATAGCGCTCCCAGCTCCCGGCGATCGTATCGGCAGCGATTTTGCGCTGTGCGATCAGTCGGTCGATCAGCGCGCTCCGGCCGATCGTGCCGGCAATGATCACGTCGGCGTTGCGGGGAAGCTCGTCGCCGGTCGTCGTCAGCCCCTGTCGTCCCGTGACGAGGGCGAGGTCGGCGGCCAAAAGCTCTGCCGTTTTGCCGACGACCGTCGCGTCGTTGGCATCGTATCGGATGATCGTCTGCCGGTTCGGTGCGGAGAGCCGGAAAACCTCCTTTCCGGAGGTCTTTTCGCTCAGCCGCACCTGAGCCTGCATGCTTGGACTATGTAGCCCGAGCATACAGGTGATCAGGATCAGCGTTTTTTTCATCTCGGTTCCGTTTTTCCGTTTATACTGCGCTGAACGAACTGAATCCGCCGTCGACCGGAATAACGGCGCCGGTGATGAAGCTCGCTTCGTCCGAACAGAGGAATTTCACGATACCGTTCAGTTCGGAGATGTCGCCGAAGCGTCCCATCGGCGTATGGGCCATTACTTTTTTACTGCGTTCGGTGTAGGAACCGTCCGGATTGATCAGTACTGCCCGGTTTTGGTCGCCGATGAAAAAGCCCGGAGCGATGGCGTTGACACGAATCTTGTCGCTGAATTTGAGCGCCATCTCCATAGCCATCCACTGGGTGAAGATGTTGATCGAGCTTTTGGCCATCGAGTAGCCCAGCACGCGCGTGATCGCCGAATAGGTCGCCATCGAGGAGACGTTGATCATCACGCCGTATTTCTGCTCGGCCATCGCTTTGCCAAACACCAGACAGGGATAGACCGAACCGTACATGTTCAGGTCGATCACCCGGTTGAGGTCTTCGACCTTCATGTCGAAAACCGTCTGGTCCTCACGAAGCGTCGCACCGGGAAGGTTGCCTCCGGCGGCGTTGACCAGAATGTCGATATGGTCCCAGCGTTCGAGTATCTTCTTTTTCACGCTTTCGAGGCTTTCGGTGTCGAGGACGTTACAGGTAAATCCTGCGATCTCCCCGTAAGGGGAGAGTTCCGCCACTCTCCTGTCGATGTTTTCCTGACGGATGTCGAGGATGACTACGTTCACTCCGGCCTTGACCAGACTGCCGGAGATATTTCCTCCCAGCACACCGCCTCCGCCTGTTACAATGGCAACTTTGCCTTTTAAATCACTCATTTCTTTGTTGTGTTTATTTGGATCGTGTATTTATTCTTCGCCCGAAGGAACGACCACGGGTTCTTCCCAGCCGACCGGCGTGCCGAAATTCGGCGTGTCGTCGGCGTTCCATCCGAAACGCTGTACGAACGTATAGCGGTAGGTCTCGTACCCGTCCTCGCGGAACCGTTTCGTGTGGTAGACGATCCAGTCTTCGGTTTCGTCGGGGGACTTGGTGAACGAGCAATGGCCGACGCCGTGGACTCCTCCCGGCTCGCCGTTGACGCCCTCTTGGTAGGTGTTGTCCTTGGCCTGAATGTCGTCGTTGCGGAAAAAGACGTAGGATGCTGACTTTTTCCAGTTTTCGGGCTTCATCGGGTCTTTCTGCATATCATCCAGTTCCAGATAGGCCAGCCGATACTGCTTGGTCCATGAGCCGTTGCAGGAGTAGACGATGAAGGCCTTGTTGCCATGCTTGATCATGGCAGGGCCCTCTTCAATGGTAGATGTCAGCAGTTCCCATGGCTGGTCGGGGTCGGAGAGCTTCACCCGGCTGGAACCGATGGTGCAGGGATCTTTCATCTTGGCGATGAAGAGACTCTGCGTGGTGGAACCGACCGGGTTGCCTGACCAGACGGCGTAGAGCGTTCCGTTGATCTCCATGACGTTCAGGTCGATGGCGAAATACTCCGTGTTCTCCAACGTGGGGGTGATGCCTTCGGTGTAGTGGTCGCCCGTGTAGAGCATGCCCATGTCCTCCCACTCCCCGAACGGGTCGGAACTCTTGGCGCGCAGAACGCCGCTGCGCTGCGAATAGTAATGTCCGCCAAATTCCGAGGTGGGTCGGCCTGCAGTGTAGTAGATGTACCAGCCTCCGTCGATGTAATGCAATTCGGGGGCCCAGTAGTTGGCGATATTCCATGGTTTGTTTCCTTCCGTATCTTTGGGAGCGGCGAAGATTTGTTGCGTGCTTGTCAACTCGGTGAGCTTTTTCGATCGGGATAAGTTGATGCCGTTTCCCTGAGCCTTGCACAAGTAGTACCAGCCGTCATGCTGGATGATCCACGGGTCGGGAACTCCGCCGAGCGGATTGGTGAAGGTTTTGTCGCCCTGCGTCACACGCAGTTTCACCGGCTCGACGCCCTCTGCGCTGAACATCACTTCGCCCGAACGGGAAGTCACCGTACTGGCCTCGTAGCGGATTTTTACGGAGTTGCTTTTCTCGCCCTCCCGCACGGGGACATCGATCCACCCGGCAAGCGGTTCGACGGTCCACGAGGTGTTGCTGCTGACCGAGACATTGAACTCCCCGGATGCGGTACCTACGGTTTTCGTCGTGGGAAGAATGCTTAGGAAAGGCTTGCTTCCGGGGTCCGGGCCCTTGTTGCCTCCATCGGATTCCGATGATCCTCCTTCGCATGCGCAAAGGAGAATCATCAGGATCCCTGTTCCGAATTTCAGGTAGCTGCTTTTCATCGTGACCGGTTTAATCGAGGGTTGCAGGGAGCTTCGTCATGACGATGCGCATGCCGGAGTGGTTGCCGCAGTCGGTATTGCCGTTGCCCGCCCGGCCTCGGCGTCCGAGAAGCTGGTAGTCTTTGGACTGGTTTGCGTTGAAGTGTCGGAAGCTGCCGCCCCGGATACATCTCGGCTGGCCCGTGAGGTCGTTGGTGTTCTTGTTGCACGGATCTACGGCGCCGTCCTTGTAGAAGAAATCGGCGTACACATCTTCGCAATATTCGAACGTGTTCCCGCTCATGTCGTAGATGCCCAGTTCGTTTGCCTTCAGCGAACCGACGTTCTGAGGACCGACGGTACTGTTGGTGCGGACTCCGACTTCTCCGGCCGTGTCGCTGCCGCTGAACAGGTAGCCCCGGCTCTTGTTACCGCCGCGGGCCGCATATTCCCACTCCGCCTCGGTCGGGAGACGCACCTCCACGCCGAGTTCGGCCGAAAGCCAGCGGCAGTACTCATAGGCGCACAGCCATGTGATGCTGGCCGCAGGGCGGAGGGCACAACCGGTATTGGGTTCGAATACCGAGGTCCCGCCGTCCATCGGCGCCTTGAACGAGAAGGGTCGCGTGTTTGTGGCGCCGAAGAGATAGGTGTTGTAAACAAGGCTCGTAGACCGGTTGATGGGATGGCTGTTCAGGAAGGTACAGATCTGTTCGCAGGTCACCTGATAGCGGCAGATGTAGAAATTCTTGGTCAGCGTTACCGAGTGTACGGTCTCCGTGTTCAGCGTGTTGCCGCTGTACAGGTTGGGAACGGTCGCCGATTCGGGATAGCCCATCTGGAAAGAACCTTTCTCCACGAGGACCATGTCGTCGAGCGTGATGCCCGGCAGGATGCTGCCCGTTTTGGTGGTGAAGGTCATCTGTTCGCCGTAATGCGTACCGCTGGAGTTCTTGGCATAGGCTCGTACATGGTAGGTTTTGCCCTTCTCGAAGCCCGTGGCCAGCAGGTTGAAAGTGCCCACGGTGCCGCTGATCATCTTGAACTGGTCAGTCTCGATGGTCGGGTTTTCATGCTCGCTCCAACAGAATCCGCGTTCGACCGAGGGATCCGACTCGTTCTTCATCGTTTCGCCGAAGAGATAGGCCGTTTTATATCCGGGATACGGGTCTTTGGTGACGATGAAATTGATGGTCCGGAATCCGACCTGCTCGCCGTAGGTGATCTGTCCGCCTGCCGTTTTGATATAGGGGCGGACGTAATACTGCATGTTTTGCTTCAGGTCGGTGAGTTCGGCCGAGAAATCGCGGCCCCCGACCGTGAACAGCACCTCGTCGTCGACCGTCGGCTCGACCGTCTGCGAGAAGCAGACGCCGATCTGGGCGATGTCGTTGCCGCCGTCGGATGCCATGGTCATCTTGACGGTGGCGGAGGACGGAGTGATCCCGGTGACGCTTTCGATCAGGCACCAACCCTCCTCGGGCCGGTCTTTGGTCGTGAAGGCAACCGGGTTGCCATAGTGCACCGTGCTGCCGTCCGAGACATAGGCCCGGGCGTAGTAGTAGGTGTTGGCCGTGAGGCCGGTGATCTGCACGGAGAAGCTGTGTTTCGCCGCATCGTCCGTCGAAACGGCCTTGCTGTCGGCGACGGTGGGGTCGGGGAGGGTGCTCCAGCAGATGCCCCGTTCGGTCAGCGCGGCTGCGTTGCCTTTGGTGAGGTAGCCGCTGCCGACGGCCGTGTTGGTCCCGACCGACGCGAAATCGAGGGTGGTTACCTGCACGCCGGGTTCGGTAATCTCTTCGTCCTTGCAGGAGAACAGGAGCGGTATGGTCACAAAAGTCAGTGCCAGTAATTTCACGATGAATTTCATAACGACTGTTTTTTAGTTGACTTGTTTCGGAGACCAGCCCCAATTCTGCACGAGATTGGAATTCTTGTTTATCTCCGACTGCGGAATGGGCATCAGGTTCATGTGATCTTCGTAAATGCGGTTTTCGAATTTGCGGGATTTGTAAACCTTGGTGAGGTCGTCGTCCTTGAGCGTGATGTCGAGCTCGTGTGCCTCCCGCTGGGTCTGCGTACCGATCATCCAGCGGCGGATGTCCCAGAAACGATGCTCTTCGAAGGCGAACTCCACACGGCGTTCGTTTTGGATGAACTTGCGCACGTTCTCCTGATTGAGCACCCAACCCCGGTTCCGGAACGTCTCGTCCAAGCCCGGCATACCGGCACGCGAGCGGACTTGGTCGATGGCCCAGCGGATGCCGTCCGCCGGAGCCGATGCGGGATCGGCATAGTACTCGTTCAGCGCCTCGGCGTACATCAGCAGAATGTCGGCGTAGCGGATCAGGTGGTAGGAGTTGGGCAAAGTCGGGGCCGTCGAGGCCGAGGGGTTCAGGTCGGGGTCCATGTACTTGCGCAGGAAATAACCCGTGCGTGAATACCCGGTGATATAATGCTTGCCGTCGCTCTTCTCCGAGGTGACCTCCCGGTGCCATGTGTCGAACCGAATGTCGCAGAAGACCGATTCATCGTGCCAGATCGTGGCGTTCAGACGCGGATCGCGGTCGGCGAAGGGGTTGAGCGGACGGTATCCGGAACCCTCCTGCTCGGGCAGCATGCCGTTTTTCATCTCATAGGCCATCACCAGATCGTGGGTGGGCAGTGTGTAGCATACCGGGGTTCCCTTGCCGCGTACAAGCATGAAGTCGAACGGCAGGTTGTTGAAATAGATGTCGATGCTGGGACCGCGCAGGTAGGGGAAGATAGCTTCCTCGATCGGGGCCCGGACACAGAACAGCGTTTCGTATTCCGTCTTGGTCCCGGTTTTGGCCCGGTAAAGATCGTAGAATCCCAGATCGATAACGTCTTTGAGCGCTTTGGCTGCGGTGTTCCAACGTTCCCTGTCATAGTCGGGATAGCGCCACAGCGAAACATTGGGATCGGCCGAGTCGTATTGGGAAAAGTCGGCCGGGCGGTTGAACAGCGGGCTGGCGGCCATCAGCAGGACCTTGGCCTTCAGCGCTAAGGCAATGCCTTCGTTGGCACGGCCGAAGTTGCCTCCGAACAGTCCGTAGCGGGTGGCGTCTTCGCCGCGCAGGGATTTGAGCAGTTCGGCTGCATTCTCGCACTCTCCGACGATGAAATCGAGGATGGTTTTGAACGAGTCGCGTTCCGATTTGATTTCAGGGTCGTCCATCGACAGCACCTTGGTGATGAGCGGTACGCCGCCGAAGGCTCTCAGCAGTTCGGAGTAGAAGTAGGCGCGCAGGAAGATGACTTGGGCGCGCAGGTATTCGATGTCCAGCCGGGTGGTGATGCCGGACTCCTCTTCGATCAGGTGGTAATTCTCCAGAAACTTATTGCAGGCGCGGATCTGGGCGTAACTGTTGGTCCAGATGAATCCCAGCGGGTTGTCTGCGGCGTTCCAGTTGCCGGTGTTGTAACGGTGGGCTGCGGAATTGAGCGGGCGGGCCTCGCCGTTGTCGGTGGCGCAGTCCATGTATGCGCCTCCCCAGCCCGATACGCCGTATCCGGTGCTGATGATGTTGTAGTAGATGTCGTTGACGAAATAGCGGGCGTAGGTGCCGCTTCGGAAGACGTCCTTCTCATACAGGTCGCCCACATCCTCTTTGTCCATCAGCGACGAGGCGTCCTGACACGAAAGCATCGGCAGGCATAACAACAGTATATAAACGATCTTTTTCATGTAGCTTCGTAATTTGAAGGTTAGAACTTGAGGCTGACACCGCCGCCGAAATATTTCATGACCGGATAGGCGCTGCCGTCGCCGTCGTTGGATTCAGGGTCGTATTCCTTGAATTCGGAGAGCGTGAACAGGTTGGTTGCCGTCACATAGAAGCGCAGGTTCGACATGCCGACCTTCTTGGAGATGCGCTGGGGCAGCGTGTACCCGATCTGGACATTCTTCAGACGCAGGTAGGAACCGTCTTTCAGCCAGAACGTCGAGAAGCGGTGGTTCTGCTCCGATGTGGAGGGAGAGAGACTCGGATAGGTGGCGTGCTCCTTGTTCTCGGGCGTCCAGCGGCCGAGGTGGTGGTGCATGGCGCCGCTGATGCCTTGGAATTCCCAGTAGCCGTAGCCGTTCACATAGATGTCCGAATTGGTCGCTCCTTGGAAGAAAAGCTCGAAGTCGAAATTGCGCCAGTTGCCGCCCACGCTGAATCCGTAGATGACCTCGGGAACTTGGGTACGCCCGACGGGCACGACGTCGTAATTGTCGGTCTTGCCGTCGCCGTTGATGTCGCGGTACTTGATGTCGCCCAATTTGGGTCTGTCGGTGAATCCCGACGGCAGGGCGTCGATCTCCTCCTCGGAGTTGTAGAAGCCGTCGGCGATCAGACCGAAGCGCTGTCCGATGGGGCGTCCCACCTTCGAGAGCCACGGGTAGGTGACGGGACTCTCGCCGCATTCGACGACCTTGTTGCGGGCGAAGGAGAGGTTGCCCCGAATATAATACCGGAATTTGTTGACGTGGCCGTTGTATCCCAGATCGATTTCGAAACCGCGGTTGACAACCTCGCCGATGTTTGCCGGAGGGAAGCCCTTGCTGCCGTCGTTCGGAGCCATCATGCCGTAGATGTACGAAATGGTACCGTCGTAGTCGAGAATACCGTGGCGGCGTTCGTGGAAGTAGTCGCCTGTGAACGAGAGCTTGTTGTCGAAGAATTTGAGGTCCACGCCGATGTTGAATTTGTTGGCGCGCTCCCAGCCTACCTCGGTATTGCCCTCCTTGCCTTCATAAATGCGGTTCTCGGGGTTGTTCGTTTCGCCGAACGATGGGCGGTTCGATCCCAGTTGGGGGTAGGTTTGCAGATAGTAGTACTTGTCGGACCCGATGCGGTCGTTGCCGACCTGTCCGAACGATGCGCGGAGTTTCATGTAACTGAAGGCCTTGGCCGATTCGCCCCAGAATCCCTCTTCGGAAACCACCCAGCCGGCGGATACTGCCGGGAAGAAACCGTAACGCTTGCTCTCGGAGAACTGCATCGAACCGTTGTATCCGGCATTGAACTCGGCCAGATACTTGTTTTTGTAGGCGTAGGTTACACGGCCGACGTAGTTGATATAACCGATCGGCAGCGTGGCATCGCTCTGGATCTCCTGACGGTTGAAGGCCAGCAGGGCCGTGACGGCGTGGTCGCCGAAAGTGCGGTTGTAGTTCAGTGCCGCCTCGACCACGAAATCGCGCCGGAAAGGACCGTTTCCGGAGCCCGTCCGGATCGAGATGGGCTCCTCTTCGCGCACCAGTTCGTAGGTGCCCTCCTTGGTGTAATAGTAGGTCGCAGGTCGTTCGTAGAGGTCCCGGCGGGAGCGCATCGACGAAATGTAGCTGAACATACCGCGTGCGGAGAGGCCTTTGGTGATGAAGTCCAACTGCTGGTTGAGGCGGATCACGCTCTCGAACTTGTTGGTCTTGGAGTGGTAGTAACCGCAGCGCGAAAGGGCCATGTAGGGATTGGTCAGGTTCAGGTGGCCTCCGATCGACCCGTCGGGGTTCACATAGTTGAAATAATCGGGCGGGGTGCGTACCAAATGTTGGAACAGCTCGTCTCCGGCGCCGTTGTTATGGCGTTCCTCGAGGCGTCCCGCGAGGTCGACGCCGATCGTGGTGGTCTTGGTCACGTTGAAATCGAGGTTGGCACGCAGGGCATAACGCTGGAAATAGACGTTCGTGTCGTATTTGCCGTTGTTGAAGTTCTTGTAGATACCGTCGTCGTTGGCGTATCCGGCCGACACATAGTAACGCATGAACGAAGAACCGCCGCGCACGACCAGCGAATACTGCTGCTTGAAGGCTGCGTTCTTGAGCATGTCGTTGATGTAATCGTTGTCGGGGTGCGTGTAGGGGCTGGCCTTCGTGCGGAACATTTCGAGGTCATAGGCGCTATACTCGGGGTCCAGACCGACGTTCATCAGCGCTTCGTTGCGCAGGCGTGCGTAGTCGTACGAACCGAGTTTGTCCGGCAGCCGCGTCGGGGTGCTGGCGGTGAACGATGCGCGGAATGAAACCTCGGGCTTCGATGTGAGACCGCGTTTGGTGGTGATCAGGATGACACCGTTGGCTCCGCGCACGCCGTATACGGCCGTAGCCGAGGCGTCTTTCAGAACGGAGAAATTCTCGATGTCCTCGGGATCGATCTGGGCGTATTCACGTTCCACGCCGTCGACCAGTACGAGCGGGCTGTTGGCTCCGCTGTTGTAGCTGGCCGTACCGCGGATGTAGACATTGGCGTTGTCCTCGCCCGGACGCCCGCCCGGGTTGCGGGTGAAGACACCCGAGACGCGGCCGCCGATGGCCTGCGTGAGGTTCGTCGTTCCCGTCTTCTGGATGGCCGAGGCGTCCGCCGTCGAAATGGACCCGACGACGGTGGCGCGCTTCTGGGTGCCGTATCCCACCACGACCACCTCGTTGATGTTAAGGGCTTCTTCTTCGAGTGTGATGTCGATGACGGTCCGGCTGCCTACCGTGATCTCTTGGGGAATATAACCCAGCATGCGGAACTCCAATCTGGCGTTTTTACCCGAAACGGTGAGTTTGTAGCTGCCGTCCGTGGCACTTACCGTCGCATGGTTGGTGCCGGTTTCTATGACCGCCACTCCAACCAGCTCCTGCCCGTCCTTGTCGCTGACCTTGCCGGAGACGACAGTTCCTTGGGCTTGTAATCCTGCGGTGAATCCGTGGATTAGTGCGAAGATGAATATCAATATATATTTTTTCATCGGTGCTGATTTACAGATTTGACAATGATTTCGGGTTACCATCCCGGATTGACCACCAGTGCGCTGTTCTTGTCCAGCTCGGACTGGGGAATGGGGTAGTAGTACATCCGCATGGGGAAGGAACGCTCTTCGACGGCGAACTCCTCACCGTAGACGATGGTTCCGCTCTCCTCGGTCACTTTGATCCCGTGAACCGGGCGGTTCAGCACGGTTTCCGCCTCGCGCCAGCGCTTCAGGTCGTAGAGGCGTACCTCCTCGAAGGCCAGCTCTACGGTGCGTTCCCGGTGGATCAGTTCCCGCATTTGGCCTTTGGTCAGACTGCTTACCGGCGGCAGTCCTGCGCGCTGGCGAACTTCATTGACGCAGTCGTAGATCATCTCGTCCGTACACAGGTCGTCGTCGCCTGTTCCCAGATATTCGTTCATGGCTTCGGCATAGATCAGCAGCACCTCGGCGTAACGCAGTATCTGGTGGTTGTGCAGGGTGTATTTGGTCGGCACGACGCTGGCCAAGGGATCGATGTGCTTGTAAAGGCTGTAACCGGTCTCGCAGCCGCGCTGTCCGATGGCTGCGGGGTAGTCCTTGCCTCCGGTGTAGAGTTCCACCTCGCGGCCCCAGAGCGGCACGCCCGAATAGAGTACGCTGGCGTAGAACCGGTCGTCGCGGTTTTCATAGGGCTTCTGGGGGTCGTAGTCCGGGTCCTCGGAGGGCAGCCGTCCGTTTTTGAGTTCATACATGTCGACCAGCTCTTTCGTGACGCTGGTGCAGGCCCGGCAGCTCTGGTAGCCCGAAGGACCGTTGGCGGCCTCCACGTCGTTGGTGAGGTTGCGGCATTTGACGATGATCGATTCGGTATTCCCGAAATTGGTGAAGAACAGCCGCTGGTACGACGGGAAGAGTTCGTGGGCCTTCGTGCCGTCGGGGTTTTTCAATTCGATGACTTGGCGTGCGGCGTCGGCGGCCCGTTTCCAGCGCTCTTGGTCGGGTGAGGCGTAGCGGTGTATCTCGTTCGACCCCTCGATCGGGCTTTCGTTGAAGAGCGGGCTGGCGGCCATGAGCAGTATTTTCGCTTTCAGACCGTAGGCGGCCCCGCGGGTGAGACGTCCGTAGTCGTTGTCCGGGTATTTCGTGGGCAGCAGCGGCGCGGCCTCGTCGCACAGGCGGACGATGTATTCCACACAGTCGCCGAACTTTGAACGGGGAATATTGATGTCGCCCGAAAGGTCGAGAATGTCGTCCATGATCGGGATGCCGCCGTAGCGCTTGACGAGCTCGTAATGCATCAGTGCCTTGCTGAGCAGCGTTTCGCCCAGATACTGGTTCTTTTTGTTTTGGGACAGGTTTACGGTGAGGTCGATGTTGCGCAGGATGACGTTGGCTTTGCGGATGCCGGTGTAGGTTTCCGCCCAGCGGGAGTCGGGGTTTCCGCCCGACGCGGCGTTCATCGTGGCGCGGGTGTAGGAGTTGATGCCCGAACTGGTCCCGAGCGGGCTGTATACGGCAAGGTCCGTGGCGCAGTCGAGCAGAGCGCCGCCGACGCGGTTGAACTGGACGCCGGTGTTGAGGTAGACGTACAGGTCGTTGACGAACATCTCCAGACGCAGGCTGTCCTTGAAAGCCTCTTCGGCCGACATCTGTTCCAGCGGAACGTAATTCAGATCGCAGGACCAGAGCGTCGTAAGCGATACTATGGCGGTTATGATGAGTTTTTTCATGGTCTTAGAAGTGAATGTTTATACCGATGCTCGACGATTTCTGGATGGGATAACCGTTTCCGGAGCCCGCATCCTCGGGGTCGATGGTCCGCATGTCGGACCAAGTGAAGAGGTTGTATCCACTGTAGTAGATGCGCAGTTTGGACATGCGCAGCTTCTTCGAAATGCGCAGGGGAAGGGTGTAGCCGATCACCAGATTTTTCAGGCGCAGGAACGAGGCGTCGTCGACCCAGAAGCTGGAAGTCTGCTTGTAGTTGTGGTCACGATCGGTCAGCGACAGACGGGGGTATTTCGCCTTGGTCCACGTTGCGGGGTCTTCGGGGACGTAGCGGTTGTCCCAGTGGTATCGGCGGACGTTGCCGGCCATTTCGCTGCCCGAGCCGGAGATGTTCGTGAAGGCCTGAATCGCTACGCCCGAGAGGTATGCGTCGCGGTTGCCCGCTCCCGAGAAAATGATCTGGAAGTCGAAACCCTTGTACTGCGCATTTGCAAAGAAAGCGTAGTTGATTTCGCCGAGGTTGCTGTATCCGATCCGATGCTGGTCCTGATTGTCCACCACACCGTCGCCGTTCAGGTCGCGGTACTTGATGTCGCCGGCATAGGATGTTCCGAAGGTTGTTTTGGGGCTGTTGTAGCGGTCCTGTTCGCTGGTGTAGAGTCCGTTGGCTTGGAATCCGTACTGGGAGTTGATGGGGTAGCCGACGGCGCTTCGGTAATCGTAGGCGAAAGGTTGCTCGTCGTTGTAGCGGATTTCATTGTGCGCATAGGAGGCGTATCCGCCCAGTGTCCAGTGGAAATCCTTGATCCGGCCCGAGTAGGCGGCCTCCACTTCGAATCCGCTGTTGTAGGTCTTGCCGACGTTACCCAGCGGCCCGCCCGAGGTTCCGTAACCGATCAGGGTCGAGACTGTGTTGCGGGGCGTCAGAATCTGGCTGGTGAATTCGCGGAAATAGTCGGCGCTGATGCTCAGGTGGTCTTTGAACAACCGCATGTCGACGCCGATGTTGGTTTTCTCGGATTTCTCCCATGTGACGTTGGGGAGATATTGGTGGTGAACATCCTCTACCCAACTGTTGACGTTCTGCGGCTCGGCACCTAACGTGTAACGGCCGTTGGCTTGGATGAATGCGGGCAGGTAGAAATAGTAGGGAATGCCGGCGTCGTTGCCGGTGATGCCCCACGAGCCGCGTACCTTGAAGTAGCTCAGTACGTTTCCGATGTAGTTCTTGATGAAAGACTCCTCCGAGAGCACCCATCCGGCCGAAACTGCGGGGAAGAACCCGTAACGCTTCTGGGGCGGCATTTGCTCGGTCCCCTGATAGCCGAACGAAAATTCGACGATATACCGCGAGTCATAAGCATAGGTGGCGCGACCGAGCAGGCCCTGATGCGTGTTGGGCAGGTTTTGCGTGTCGTCGGATCGTTGGCTGTAATTGAAGAACAGGGTAGCGGCAATGAGGTGTTTCCCGAAGGTGCGGTCGTAGTCCAGACCGGCCTCTACATCGAAAATACGGGTCTTGGCGGCCCCGTAGGAGTTGGAGTTCGCCTGTTTCTTCTCTTCGCCCCAAGTGTTGAAGAGCGGTTTGCCGTCTTCCCCGTCGCCTGTGTATTCGTAGACGACGTAGCTTTTGCTGCGGTTGATATTGTTCTCGAAGAAGAAGTCGAACGCCAGCGATCCCCGCGCGCGGAGGCCCTTGGTGATGAAGTCCAGCTTCTGGCCCAATTCGGCCTGCGCTTCCATCGTGCTGTGGGTATAGCGGGTATAACCGCTGTGGTTGAGAATGCCGTAGGGATTATTCCGCAGGTCGTTGGTACCGGCCACCTTGTTCCTGTCGTAATACATGGGGAAGGCGTTCGAAGGCAGGGAGTAGATTGCGCTGAACGGGCTGCCGGCTCCCGGGTTCGAGAGTTGGCGCTGCAATCCGAAGAGATTGATCGAAAGATCCATGCTCTTGGTCAGGGCGATGTCGACGTTCGAACGCAGAGAGTAGATCTTGGCGTTGGCGTTCGTTTTGTAAGTGTTGATGTCCTTGTCGGTCTTGTAGATGCCCTCCTCCGAGCGGTAGGAGAGGTTGACGAAATATTTGGCGACCGAACTGCCGCCTTCTATGCTGAGGTTGTACTTCTGGCCGACGGTCACGTTTTTGAGCGACTGGCCGACCCAATCGACATTGGGGTGTCCCCAAGGGTCCTGTCCCGAACGGTAGAGGGCAAGATCTTCCTCGTTGTAACGTTGTTCGCCTGCACGGCCGTCGTTGCGCATGGCTTCATTGTGCAGCAGGGCGAAATCGTGCGAGTCGAGGAATTTGGGCAGTTTGATGGGTTGCTGGAAGGTGATCTGCGTGTTGAATTTCAGCACGGGGCGGCCTTCCTTGCCGCGGCGGGTGGTCGCCATGATGGCGCCGTTCGAGCCCCGGAGTCCGAGCACAGCCAGCGCTCCGGCGTCTTTGTAAACGGAAATCTGATCGATCTCGTTGGGGTCGAGGATCGAGAAGTCGCGGACATGCCCGTCGAGCATGATGAGCGGCGTACTGTTGCGCCACGACCGGAGGCCGCGCACATAGAGCCACGAATAGTCGCTGCCGGGGGCTCCGCTGTTTTGTGAAGTGGCTATGCCGGGGATCATGCCCGACAATGCCGTATTGGCGTAGTTGGTCGGGAGGTCTGTCAGCTTCGAGCCTTCGATTGTCGAAACGGCCGAAGTCATCAACGATCGGTTCTGGCGGCCGTATAAAAGAGCTATTTCAGGGTCGGAATTTCCCCCCCCCTCCAACAAAGTAATTTTCAGTCGGTGCGTATCGCCTACATACACCTGATTGGCGGCGTATCCCTCCAGCGTGAAGATCAGCGAGGATTTGTCGTTGGGTATCCTTATCGTGAAGTTGCCGTTCCGGTCAGTCAGCGTGAACATGCGCGATTCCTTGTGCTCGACCAGTACGCCTTCGAGCGGCGTTCCGGCCGGGTCCGTAACCTGCCCCTGCACGGCGACATCCTTCTTGTTTTGTGCGGCGGAGTAGCCGGTGCCGAGGCACAGGCACAGTAAAAGCGTCCATAACGCTTTGGGCATTATAGCGTTGCTCATTCGTTTGTAGTTTTAGCGTTTTGTAATCCCGAAAAAGAGCGTATTGTACCGGGGTGCGATTCCATATTCCGATACCGATTGAATGCGCAGCGGCAAAATGTACTTTTTGTCCGCATCGAGTCGAGAGGTGTGGAACGTCACCAGCAGGTCGCCCCTTTCGGTTCCCCTGCGGATGGTGCACTCGAGGGTGGCAGGTTCTACGGTGTAAGCCGATTCCGGCAGCAGTTCGTAGGCCTGAATGGCCGCCGAAACCTGTTTGGCGGATGCCAGTGAGTCCGTGGCGAGTCCCATTGTCACACGGATGTCGTGTTCGGGCATGATACTGCCGGAGCAGTAGGCTCCGACGATGTAGGTGGTGTCCCTTGAGAAGTCGAATTTAGTCTGGAAGATTCCGTTCCCGTCGGCCCATGTGGCCAATGGGAAATAGACGGACGCATACTTCATCTCTTCGTCGTCCTGACAGGACACGAGGAGAAGGGACCCAACTAGGAATAAACGCAGAATTTTCTTCATACGGGTCGGTTTTAGGTGGTTGTTCCCGATAGGGAGTGAATTAAAAAAAATGTTGGGTGATCACTGTTGCAAATATGGAGGTAATGTGATCCGAATACAAATATGAAATTTGCGATCGTTTATATTTTATTTGCAAATATAAAAATTTGTGACACCAAGACCCGAAGAGTTATATGGGCAGTGCGGCCATCCCGGGGTTATGTTTGAACTCCTCGATGTATTCCGAGGGGGTAAACCGGGTGATCTTTTTGAACTGGCGGTTGAAGTTGGAGATGTTGTTGTATCCGCATTCGTAGCAGATCTGTGTGACGCTCAGTTCGCCCGTCAGCAGTAGCTTGCAGGCGTATCCGATGCGTAATTCGCTGATATATTGCAGTGTGGATTTTCCGGTCTTCTCTTTGAAATAGCGGCAGAAGGCGCTGGTGTTCATGCCGGCCGTCCGGGCGATGTCGTCCAGATTAATGTCGTGGATGTAGTCCCGGTTGAGCCGTCCCAATACCTTATATATACGGGATTCCCCGTAGGCGGGAAGGCGGAGATCGACGCTGTCGTCGTTGAGCTTTCGCTTGTGGGTCGTGCGGCTCATCATCGAGAGGATATGGATGCACGCCAGCAGGCGGTCGAGCCCCGTCTTGCCGGGCAGCATCTCGATATGGCGCCGTATCGGGGCGTTCGGGGTCGTGTCGAAGCTGATGCCGTAGCGTGCCATTTCGAGCAATTCCTTGATTTTCAGGAACTCGGGGTAGTTGAGGATTGCGTGGTTGAAAAAGTCCTTGGAAAACTGGATCGTGATGGCGTGGACCCGCAGGGAGGGATTGCCGTGGTAATAAGCGTCCTCGTTGCGGTACATGTGGGGGAGCAGACTGCCGAAAAATACCAAGTCCCCGTCGGAGAACGGTTCGATACTGTTTCCGGCGAACCGGGTTCCCGTGCTCTTGATGATGTAGACGATTTCGTACTCGTCGTGGAAGTGCCATGGGTATTTGAAGTAGTCGTAGTCGCACTTCTTGACTTTGAGCGGAGACCCGCTGGTAAGGCCCAACTGCTCGTACATAATTTTGATCTCGTCTTTCATGGCGGCGGAGTTGATGGGTTTATGCAAATATATCAACAGAAGATGCAAAAAAATCACTTGTTTCAGGGCCTTTTATTTTCAAACTTTGGGTATTTATTATAATATTTGATTTTATGGCATTGGAAAAGACTTGGAGATGGTTCGGGGAGGGCGATACGGTGACGCTGGCGGAGATCCGGCAGATCGGCGTCGAAGGTATCGTGACGGCCCTGCACCACATTCCTGCGGGCGAGGTCTGGCCTGTGGAGGAGATTGAAAAAGTACGGGATCGCATCGCAGCGGAGGGTATGCGCTGGAGCGTGGTGGAAAGCCTTCCGGTATCGGAGGCGATCAAGCTCCGCACGGAGGAGTGCGCCCGGCATATCGATAATTACCGGCAGTCGCTGCGCAATCTGGCGGCTTGCGGTATACATACCGTGTGTTATAATTTTATGCCGGTGCTGGACTGGGCGCGGACCGACCTGCACTATACGAACGAGCGCGGTGCCGAGTCGATGCATTTCGACTATGACCGTTTTGCCGCTTTCGACATCCACATCCTCGGGCGTCCCGGCGCGTCGGCGGACTATCCGCCCGAGGTGTGCGAACGGGCTGCGGCGCTGGCTGCGGAGATGAGCGCTGCGGAACAGGAGGAGCTGGCCCACAATATTATCGTGGTTACGCAGGGCTTCATCAACGGCACGGTCGGTGACAGCGAGGATTACAAACAGGTATTTCTGCGCTATCTGGCGCGGTACGACGGCATCGGTCCCGACCGTCTGCGAGAGCACCTCTCCGCATTCCTGAAAGAGGTGTGTCCGGTTGCGCAGGAGGCGGGGGTCAACCTCTGTATCCATCCCGACGATCCGCCCTTTCCGCTGCTCGGACTGCCGCGCATCGCCGGCACCATCGAGGATTTTCGCTGGATTCTCCGTCAATACGACGACCCTGTCAACGGTGTGACGTTCTGTGCCGGTTCGCTGTCTGCAAGGCCTGATAACGACTTGCCGGCCATGGCGCGGGAGCTGGGGCCGCGTATCCATTTCGTGCATCTGCGCAATACGCAGCAGTTGGGGCCGAAGAGTTTCTTCGAATCCGGGCACCTCACGGGTTCGGTGGATATGTACGCCGTGCTGAAGGCTTTGCTCGAAGAGCAGCGGCGGCGCATTGCCGAAGGACGGCAGGATGTGGCCATGCCGTTCCGTCCCGATCACGGACTGCGAATGCTCGACGATTTCGGCCGATCCTCCAATCCGGGCTATCCGCTGGTGGGTCGCATGAAGGGTTTTGCCGAGATCTGCGGCCTCGAAATGGGTATTGAACGAAGTTTGTGAATCTGATAATCCAAATCTTATGAAAAAGACCACTTTTGTAGTTTCATGCTGGGCGGCTTTGTCCTGTCTGGCGCTCCCGTCCTGCGGTGAGAGCGGGCCTCCTGCCGCCAGATACGATGTCGCCGCGTTCGTCTGGCCGGCCTACCACAACGATCCCCGGTTTGCGGAGATCGGGATTTTCCCGGACGGGGTCGGCGAATGGGAGGCCGTTTACAAGGCGCATCCCAAATTTGAAGGACACCGCCAGCCCAATGTCCCGCTGTGGGGCTATCTGGACGAGGCAGATCCGCGGGTGCAGGAGAAAAAGATCAACACGGCCCTTGAATACGGCGTCAATACCTTCATTTTCGACTGGTATTGGTACGACGACCGCCCGTTCTTGGAAGATGTATTGAATAAGGGTTTCCTGCGGGCGAAGAACAACCGGAAGATGAAGTTTTACCTGATGTGGGCCAACCATGTGATGACCTCCTACCTCGATGCGGCGAATCCCGACAAGAGCAAGGTTTATTGGCCGGAGCCGGTCACGCCCGAGATTTTCGACCGGATCACCGACCATCTAATCGAGGATTATTTCAAATTGCCGAACTATTACAAGATCGACGGCAAACCGGTCTTTTCCATCTATGAGACCTCGACCTTCATTCGTGAGATGGGCGGCGAGGAGCAGGCAGTTGCCGCTCTCGACCGATTTCGGCAGAAATGTGTCGAAGCCGGGCTGCCGGGAGTGCATATCCAGCCCGTCCTCTGGTTCCTGCTGCCTGCAACTTCGACGGGCATGGCGGGGGATACCTCCGTCTCCCAGCAGAACACGGTGCGCCGTTTCGGGTTCGAGAGCCTGACCAACTACCAATGGTGCCATTTGGCTCCCGCGGACCGGGACTATCAAGAGTGGGGAGATATGGCTTCCGCCTATTATGAAAAATTCGACCGGGAATTTGATGTTCCCTATTTCCCGCATGTGTCGATCGGCTGGGACCCGAATCCGCGCTATCCCGAAGGTGTGCAGCCCTGTGTGACAGGATCGACGCCGGAACGGTTTGAAGCGTTCCTGCGGCGCGCGAAAGCCTATGTCGATGCTCATCCCGACCAGCCGCCTCTGATCACGATCAATGCATGGAACGAGTGGGCCGAGGGCAGTTGCCTCGAACCCGACAGCCTGAATGGTTATGGGTATCTGGAAGCGGTTAAACGTGTATTTAAAACGGCAGAACGATGAAGACACATTATTGGTTGGGTCTTGCCGCCCTTTGTTTATCCGCACTCGCCGGATGCGATGCGTCTCATGGACCGAAGGTCACTCCCCGCGTTGCCGATCGTGTAACATGGTTTTCTCCGGACGAAGTGACCTTACTGCCGGGGCCGCTTCTGGATTTACAGAATCAGGGTCGTGACTACCTGCTCTGGTTGCAACCCGATTCGTTGCTCCACTTTTTCCGGGTTGAAGCCGGATTGGTCCCGAAGGCGCAGCCCTATGCCGGATGGGAATCCGAGGATGTCTGGGGCGTCGGGCCCTTGCGCGGCGGGTTTATGGGGTATTATCTGTCGGGGCTGTCGCTGATGTACCGGGCGACGGGGGACGAACGACTGCTCCGGCAGTTGGAATACACCCTTTCGGAGCTCGAAGCCTGCCGGAAGGCAGGCGGCGACGGATATATCATGGCCATTGCCGGCGGCAGGGAGTTGTTCCGGCGTGTGGCGGCCGGGGAGATCAGGACCGACAATCCGACTGTCAACGGTGCGTGGGCCCCGCTTTACCTGATCAACAAGATGCTCCACGGTCTCAGGGCCTCTTATGTGGAAGCCGGGCAGCGGCAGGCGCTGACGCTGATGACCTCGCTGGCGGACTGGTTCGGATACGGCGTGCTGGACAAACTCACGGACGAACAGGTGCAGCAGTTGCTGGTGTGCGAACACGGCTCGATCAACGAATCGTATCTCGACGTGTATGAACTGACCGGGGAGTCGCGCTATCTGGAGTGGGCCGGGCGGCTTAACGATCGGAGCATGTGGGTTCCCCTTTCCGAAGGACGGGATATCCTGAACGGCTGGCATGCCAATACGCAGATACCCAAATTCACTGGGTTCGAAAAGTTCTATGTCCATACCGGGGACGAGCGTTTCGACCGCGCCGCGCGTAATTTCTGGGAGATCGTCACGACGCGCCACAGTTGGGTGATCGGCGGCAACAGTACCGGTGAGCACTTCTTTCCGGAGTCCCGTTTCGAAGAGAAGGTGTTGAAACAGGGCGGACCCGAAACCTGCAACTCGGTGAATATGATGCGCCTGACCGAGGCGCTCTTCGCGCAGCGCCCGGATGTCCGGATGGCGGAGTATTACGAACGGGTGCTGTTGAATCACATCCTCTCGGCATACGACCCCTGCAAGGGAATGTGCGTCTATTTTACGCCGATGCGTCCGGCGCACTACCGGGTTTACGGTTCGGAAGACCATTCATTTTGGTGCTGCAACCAGTCCGGTCTGGAAACTCCTGCCAAACTCAATCGCATGGTCTTTACCAAGCAGGGGCGCGATCTGATGGTCAACCTGTTCGTTCCGGCGGCCGTGACGTGGAAAGAGCGGCATGTCTCCCTCATCCAGCAGGCTTCGATGCCCGAGTCGCCGGAGGTGACTCTGATCCTGAAAACCGGCCGGGACCGGGAACTGGGGTTGCTGGTGCGCAAACCTTCGTGGTCACCGGAGGCTGTGCTGACGCTGAACGGCCGGACAATCGCCCCGGAGACGGATTCGGCCGGTTACTGGGTCGTCCGGGAGCCGTGGAGCGGGACGGATACGCTGAAAATCGGCTTCAGCCCGCGCATCACGGCCGAAAAACTACCCGGCTCGGAGCGTTATTCGGCATTGCTTTACGGGCCCTATGTACTGGCCGGACGCATGGGTACGGACTCTCTGCCCGCCTCGTTCTGGCGGGGGATCGACAACGGGGCCAATAACGTGATTCCGATGCCGGAGCGGACCTTCGTGCCTTGGACGGCGGAAACCATCGCTTCGCATGTGGTGAAGACCGGCGACGATCCTCTTACGTTCGGATTCGAAGGGGAGGGGTTCCGGGGCATCGGGATCGAACCTTTCTACCGGATTCATTTCGAACGCTATACGATCTATTGGCCTGTGAAATAGGTCGCCTTGAAAAACAGATATCCCGGAACCGCAAGGTCCGGGATATCTGTTTTTCAGGGCGATTGCTATTTGCTGTTCAGGAACCGCTCCGCGCGGCCGGGGGTGAGCATCTCCCATAGTGAGGCCACTGTCCAGCCCGGTGCGAAGATGTCGTTGTAGAATCCCTTGCCGTTCTTGCCGTAATCCCAGTTGGTGTGCTGTACGACTTCGGGGTAATAACCCGGTTTGGCGACTCCGCACAGCCGTTCTTCGAGCGGAAGGAGCTGGCGCATCGAGTTTCCGATCACTTTGGCGAAATCGGTGAAGCGTTTTTCGCCGTATTCCCGTCCCAGCCAGTCGAGGACCGAACAGAATTCAAAGACAAAAACGTCGATGTGGTTGTTTTCGACCGAGACATTGCCCCAACCCCGGGTCTTCAGCCTAAGGTCTCCGAGCATTTGCCCCGGGGCGAAAGGCACGTCCCAGAGATAGTACCATGAGAGTGCGAAGTAGGCGGCTTTGCGGGCCATGGCGGTATAGTGTTCGCGGGACGCTTTGTCGCTGGCCAATGCCAGATAGTACATGGCTGTTGCGGCGTAGAGCGAAGCCTCCTTGTCTTCGCAGTTGGCATCGAGTGTCGAAGAGAAATAGTCGGCTTTGCCGATGATCTCCGATTCAAGGTAACGGGCTGTTTTTTCGGCGGCGGCGAGGTAACGCTTGTCGCCGAAATAGCGGTAGGCCATGACCAGCGGAAGCGTGGCCGAAGGCGTGCTGCCGCCGCTGGCGTCGACCGTCGTCCGATCGTCACGGAATTTCCGGGGAAAACTGCCGTCCGTGGCCTGCAGTTGCAGGAATGTGTTCAGGACGGCGGTTATTTTCCGTTCCAGACCGGGATGTTTGCGGCCGTGCTCCTTTTCGTAACGCAGGTAGTGGAGCAGGGCATAGATGCCTTCGCTCTGGCGGCGGATGCTGAAAATATCGGTTTCCGTACCATGCTTGAAGTCGACGAATTCGCGGATGAATCCTCCGGCGGAGAATCCGTCGCTTTCATAGCTGTCGAAGGTTGCTCTCGACAGGGTGACGAGGTCGGCACGATCGTGTTCGTATCCGTATTCGAGGGCGTTGAACGCGTTGAGCAGGACTCGTCCTACGAAACCGACCTCGGCGCGGCCGTTGGGCTCGCAATCGGCCGTGCGGAGCTGTTCCCCGGACATGTATTTCAGCGGATAGCTGTCCACATAGGCTGCCGTGAAATAGCCGGTCAGCGCCTCCTTCATCTGTTCGTCCGAATAGGCAGGTTCGGGGATCGCGGGTTGCAGGCGGTCGTAGCTGTATTCCCATGTGTCCTGTACGAAATCGGAGAAGTCTGCGGCCTCCCCGTGGCGGAGTTCCCAGCGGAGGATGACCGTGCCGCCTTCGGGCAGGTGTTGGTAGGCCCGGACCGGCGGGGCCAGCGTGAGCTTGCTGATATAGCAGTAGGGAGTTTCCTGATAGGGGAATCCGAAGCGGAGCGCTGCCCGGCCTTCGATGTTCTCGAAGCCGGTGAATCCGATCGATGTATTGCCCGAGAGGATTACTTCGCCGCTTTTGTGGGTGGTCAGTGCGTCGCAGCCGGGGCCGCATTCGCGCAGTACCGTGTGGAATTTTCCGCTGGCAGGGTCGAAAATACCCGTCAATGGTGCGCTGAGGCGGTCTTCGCGGACGGTCCAACTATCGGCCGAGTGGAACGACGGCGCCTCCTTCGGCGACCGGAGGTTCTGGCGGTACCAGAAACCCGGCATCAGGAACTGGCATCCGTCGTGGGTGAATCCGGTGTCGAACGTCTGGCTGTATTGGAACCAGATGTCGCCCAGAGCGGTAATGCAGATCTCGACCGTGCTGCCAGCGTCGTGCGGGGTTTCGGTGGCGACGATGGAAACGGGGAGTGTGCGGCCCGCTTCCAGCATGAAGCGGCCGTCGCCGGGGCGGGGCGTGAGGAGGTAGTCGACGGCCGGGTTTCCGGGTGTTTTCAGGGAGATCGTGTGGTTGCCCGTGGTCAGCACGTTGCCCGCGGCGCCATAGCCGTATCCCGAAAAGAGCAGGCAGGCAAAGGCGCAGGAAAGGTATTTTTTCATAACAGTTTGGATTGTATGGTCAGTTCGTTTTGAGGTTGCAGTTGGCTGCCCTGAGTGAATTCGCGGTATTTGGAGGGTGTCATGCCGGTTTTCTTTTTGAAGACGATGTTGAAATAGGAGGGGGTTTCAAACCCGACGGCATAGGCGATCTGCTGGCAGTTCATCTCGGAGTTGGTGAGCAGCTCCTTGGATTTTGATATTTTCAGTTCCTGCATGTATTGGTTGGGAGCAAATCCCGTGTACTCCTTGAAGATGCGCCGGAACCAAGAGTATCCCATCCCGATCTGGCGGGCGATGACCTCTCCCGGCAGGTTTTGCTCGATGTTCTCCTGCATCAGTATCTTCGCCTTGGCGATCTGTCCGTCGATGTTCTTGTCGCGGAAAGCCATTTGGCGGTCCTCGCTGTAAGCGAATCCGAGCAGCAGATTGACGATCCCCGCCAGAATCTGCTGATGGCCCGAACCCTGTTGCTGAGCCACGGTCGCAGCCCAACGATAAAGGTGATAGATCTCTTCGTGGATGCCGATGCTGAAGACGGCTTTTTCACGGATGAAAAACCGCGAAGCCACCCTTTTTTCAATGTCCGGTCCCGTGAATCCGACCCAAGATTCGTGCCACCCGGTCTGCGGGTCGGGACGGTAGTTGTGCCATTCGCCCGGAAAGAGCAGGAACATGTCTCCTTCCCGAATTTCACACTCTTTTTGCCGGGTGGATACGAACTGTCCCTTGCCCCGGGTGATGTAGACCAGTTGGTATTCGTTCAAAACGCGCCCTTTCTCAGTCGAAAAG
Source organism: Alistipes provencensis (assembly GCF_900083545.1). Lineage (NCBI taxonomy): Bacteria > Pseudomonadati > Bacteroidota > Bacteroidia > Bacteroidales > Rikenellaceae > Alistipes > Alistipes provencensis. The sequence goes on from NZ_LT559262.1 coordinate 2,503,486, forward strand.
AGGTAACGTGTAGGGTGGTTGCGCGACGGATATTCGGCCTGCGGCGGGATGTTCTGGTGCCCGGCTGTCGTTACGACCATTCCCCAGAGCATATCCTGATCGTTCGACATCAGGTATTTTACATGGCTTTCTTCCATTATGAAAAATTGATAACATCAAAATTTTAAATCGGATGTGCAATTATAGAAATAAATATTTATATAGGCCTTTATATTTTGATAATATTTTGTGTCAGAAAATAAAATCATCAAATCAATGAGAGAAATGAGACCTGCCGTGAATTCCATAGCTTTGCTGAAAATTTATTGCCTGTATTTATGGAAAAAACAACGACACGGGCCCGCGTCGGGCTATTTGCTACAGGGCTCGATACATATTGGGACCAGTTTGACGGCTTGCGCGATCATCTGAACGCTTACAGGGAGGAGATCGCGGCCGGAATCGGAAGGACGGGCGACGTCGAGGTCGTCGATGCCGGAATGGTGGATTCACCCGAGAAGGCGTTCGCGGCAGCGTCGCTGTTGGCGCAAAAAGAGGTGGACCTCGTGTTTCTCTATGTGGCCACCTATTGCCTCTCGTCGACGATCCTGCCGGTGGCCCAGCGTATCGGATGCCCGGTCATCGTGCTGAATCTGCAACCGACGGCTGCCATCGACTATCAGAAGATCAATGCGCTCGGCGATCGGGGGCGGATGACCGGAATGTGGCTGGAAAACTGTCAGGCCTGCTCGGTTCCCGAGATTGCCAACGTGTTCAACCGGGCCGGGTTGCGTTACGACATTGTCACCGGCTACCTGAAAGACATTTTGGCTTGGGAGCAGATCGGGGATTGGGTTGCAGCAGCGAAGGTTTTCCGGGGAATGCGGGAGAACCGGTTGGGTATTTTGGGCCACTATTACGGGGGCATGCTCGACGTCTACACCGACATCACCCGCCAGTCGGCCGTCTTCGGAACGCATATGGAGATGTTGGAAATGTGTGAGTTGAAACGTTACCGGGACCAAATGACCGAAGAGGATGTGGATGCCAAGCTCCGGGAGTTCCGTGCGAACTTCGATGTGAGTCCCGAATGCGAGGAGTCCGAGTTGCGGCGTGCGGCGGCTACGTCGGTCGCGCTGGACCGGATGGTCGAGAATCATCGGCTCGGAGCGATGGCCTACTATTACGAGGGCGAAGGGGTTTACGAGGATATCGCCACCTCGGTGATTGCCGGGAATACGCTGCTCACGGGGCGAGCTGTTCCCGTTGCCGGGGAGTGTGAGGTGAAGAATGCTCAGGCGATGAAGATACTGTCGTTGCTGGGCGCCGGAGGTTCCTTCTCGGAGTTCTATGCCATGGATTTCAACGACGACATCGTGATGCTGGGACACGATGGACCGGCTCATTTCGAGATTGCCGAAGGTCGTGTCGGACTTGTTCCGCTGCCTGTCTATCACGGCAAGCCCGGTAAGGGCCTTTCGATTCAGATGTCGGTGAAACGCGGCCCTGTGACGTTGCTTTCGGTCTGTGAGGATGGGGAAAGCATCTATCTGCTGGCAGCCGAAGGCGAAGCGGTCGAGGGGCCGACTTTGCAGATCGGCAATACCAACAGCCGCTACCGGTTTGCCTGCGGCGCCCGGAAATTTATGGATGCTTGGAGCAAAGCGGGGCCTTCGCACCATTGTGCCATCGGCGTCGGACATCAGCTTGAACGACTGAAGAAAGCGGCTTTCCTATTCAATATTCCGATCTTGGTCGTGGAATAATATGACTTTTACCTTAAAACTTAAAAAATGAATACACTGAAACAATTCTATGCGGGGTTGCTCTGTGCCGCCTGTTTGTCACTCCACGCCGTGCCGGTCTTGTCGGCTCAACCACAGAAGCGTCAGCAGTCGCTGCCCCGGGACCTCGAAGCCATTGCAGGTGATCCGGCGCTGCTTCAAAAGCCCGAAGGACTGACCGTTGCGTGTTACACCTTTCCCAATTACCACGCCTCGGCGCTTCATAACAGGATCTACGCTCCGGGATGGACTGAGTATGACCTCATTCGCAGCGCTCGTCCTTGGTATGAAGGACACCAGCAGCCGCGTACACCGCTGCTGGGCGAACTGGACGAGAGTAAACCCTCGACGTGGGAGGTCTACAACAAACTCTGCAAACAGAGCGGTGTCGATGTACTGATCTGGGACTGGTACTGGTATGACGGCAAGCCCTGTCTGCACGAAGCGCTTGAGGAGGGATTCCTCGAGGCGGAGAACACTGACGACGTGAAGTTTGCCTGTATGTGGACCAATCACCCGTGGTATATCCTTTATCCGACGAAACAGACCAACGGCCATAATGCCTATCCGCCCAGTTTCGACTCGCCCGATTTTTCTTATGACGAGGCTTTCCGCAGCCTGTCGTACATCATTTCACGCTATTGCCATCTGAAGAATTACTGGCGTATCGACGATAAGCCGGTTGTCTGCATCTGGGATCCCAACCGGCTCGAACAGCGGCTTGGGTTGGCCGAAACCAAGCGTCTTTTCCGTGAGCTTGAGGCTTATGCCCGCACGCTGGGGCACAAGGGATTGCATTACCATTCGTCGGGATTTTACACCCCCAATTCGAAGGAGGTGGGGTATAGTACGGCCGGGTCATACAACCCCTTTACATGGGTGGCCGATTACTACCAGCCGCAGGAGGTCGAATTGCCCGATTACGGAGATGTGGCCGCCGATGTGGCCGTGAAACTCTGGCCCGAGCACTACGACCGTTTCGAAATTCCCTATCTGCCGTCGCTTTCGCCCGGCTGGGATTCGACTCCGCGTTACATAGAACCTGTCGGAGGACGTCCGGCCAGCCCCGAGCGGCGTAAATGGCCCTCATGCGTCATTCTCGAGAACGAAAATCCGGCAGCCTTCAAAGCTCTCGTACAGGCTTCGTTCGCCTACTTGAACCAGCGTCCCGATGTTCCGCGCATCATTACTATCGCTTGCTTCAACGAGTGGAGCGAAGGCCATTACCTGCTGCCTGACAACCGTTTCGGATACGGTATGCTCGATGCGCTGGCCGAGGCTCTGGGTAAAGAGAGCAATCATAACCGCCACGGTCGTTAGACTGCCGGAGGGCATTTGACTCGATAATAACCAAATCTATTAATCCTATCGCTATGAAAAAAACACTTCTCAAACTTGGCTATCTCCTGCTTCTGACATTGTTCGTTGGCATTACAGGGGCTGAAGCCAAAAAGAATCAGAAACAGGCTCCGGTACACCGGCTTCCGGACGACCTTGAAACCCTCGTGGGGGACCCGGCACTGCTCCAAAAGCCTGAAGGAATGGAAATTGCGGCCTATGTATTCCCCAACTACCACGCCTCGGCGCTTCATAACAAAATTTACGCCCCCGGATGGACTGAATACAACCTCATCCGAAGCGCACGCCCTTGGTTCGAAGGACATCAGCAGCCCCGGACACCCCTGCTGGGTGAACTGGACGAGAGCCTGCCCTCGACGTGGGAGGTTTACAACAGGCTTTGTAAGAGCAGCGGTATCGACGTACTGCTGTGGGACTGGTATTGGTATGACGGCAAGCCCTGCCTGCACGAAGCGTTGGAGGAGGGATTCCTCGAGGCAAAAAATACGAACGACGTGAAATTCGCCTGTATGTGGACCAACCACCCGTGGTATATCCTTTATCCGACGAAGCAAACCAACGGTCAGAATGCCTATCCGCCCAGTTTCGACGCCCCGGATTTCTCCTATGAAGAAGCTTTCCGCAGTCTTTCCTATATCGTAACCCGCTATTTCAACCAGTCGAATTACTGGAAGATCGACGGCAAACCGGTCATCTGCATCTGGGATGCCCGCCGGCTGGAGCAGAAGCTCGGGCAGGAGGGTGTTCGGAAACTCTTCACCGAGCTGCGTGAGTTTGCCCGGAAGCAGGGCCATGCGGGTATCCACTTCCATATCACTGGTTTCAGCTCGGACAATATGAAGGCCACCGGCTACAATACGGTGGGGTCGTATAATCCGCTGGATTGGATCGCCGGGCGTTTCCAGCCGAATGAGATCGAACTGCCCGACTACGGCGTTGCCGCAGCCGACGTGGCTTATAAACTCTGGCCCGAACATCATCGTGATTTCGATATTCCCTATGTGCCGGCTATCGGTGCCGGATGGGACTCCACACCGCGTTATGTGAAACCTTCGGTACGTCCGTCGAAAGGTGACCGCAAGGCTTGGCCCGGATGCACGATTTTCGTGAATGAGAGCCCGGCGGCATTCAAAGCCTTCGTACAGTCGTCGTTCGCCTACCTGAACCGCCACCCCGACGTACCGCGCTTCGCCACCATCGCCTGCTTCAACGAGTGGAGCGAAGGCCATTATCTGCTGCCCGACAACCGCTTCGGATACGGTATGCTCAATGCGTTGGGCGAAGCCGTGGGTAAGCGGGAGCTGAATCAGATCCGCGGCAAATAGTGCATCTTTTGAACTGGCCTAAAACGAAAACTTATGTTTAAAAATCCCATTTCGGCAACAGGACTGCTGATTCTGTTGCTGGCCGTAACTGCCGGTGCGCCTCTTTCGGGGCGTGCCGCTGGCAACGGTGCTGCGCAGGCATCTGCGCAAGCGAAGGTCTCGACTATTAAGGGTCGGGTTGTTGACGGAGAGGGTACGCCCCTTGTTGGAGCCGTCATACAGGTGCAGGGTAAGGCTGGCGGCGTCATTGCAAGTTCCGACGGACTCTTTGAGATACAGGCGGCACCGAAGGATGTGCTGGTTGCCACGTTTCTCGGTATGGAGAATACTTCGGTAGTCGTCGGAGCACGACTTGAGCTTACTATCGTGATGCAGCAGAAGTCCTCGACGCTCGAGAATGTGACGATCGTCGCTTTTGCCCGGCAGAAGAAAGAGAGTGTTGTGGGTTCGATTACGACGGTGAAACCTTCCGAACTGAAGGTTCCGAGCAGTAATCTTACTGCAGCCTTCGTAGGGCGTGTGCCGGGTATGATGGCCTATCGGACCAGCGGTGAGCCCGGACGTGACAACTCCGAGTTCTTCATTCGCGGTGTAACAACGTTCGGCTATCGGAAGAGTCCATTGATGCTGGTTGACGGTATGGAGATCAGCTCGGACGATCTGGCTCGTCTCCAGACCGATGACATCGAGAGTTTTTCGATCATGAAGGACGCCATTGCTACGTCGCTTTACGGTGCGCGTGGAGCTAACGGAGTGATTCTGATTACTACGAAAGAGGGGCGTGAAGGTCCGGCGAGGGTCTCGGTGCGCATTGAGAATACATGGTCGATGCCTACTCGAATGATTGATATCGCTGATCCGATTACTTATATGCGGCTCAATAACGAGGCCGTTTCGACGCGTAATCCCCTCGGCATTCTGCCTTACTCTGAGGCCAAGATTGCCGCTACGATGGATCCTAACCGTAATCCGTATGTTTATCCGGCGGTGGACTGGATTGAAGAAATGTTCAAACCTGCGGCCATGGACCAGCGCGTGAATTTCAACATCAGCGGCGGCGGCAAGGTGGCGCGCTACTACCTTGCGGCGACTTTCAATCAGGACAACGGATTGATGCGCAATGAGGGGATGAACAATTTCAACACCAATATCAACCTTAAGAAGTACAATGTTCGCACCAATTTCAATGTCAACGTTACCAAAACTACCGAGGTAGCCTTCAAGTTTCAGGGCAATTTTGACGACTACCGCGGTCCGGTCGATGCGGGTAACATCCTCTTCGATTACGCCGTACACGCCTCGCCTGTCGATTATCCGAAGGTATTCGCTCCGGACGGGGGAAACCTTAGTACGAGTCATCCTCTCTACGGTAATATCGACGGTGCGAACCATATCAACCCCTATGCCCTTATGTCGCGCGGTTATCAGGATTACAGTCGCACACTGGTGTTGGCACAGGTGGACATCAATCAGGACCTGAAGTTTATTACCGAAGGATTACGCGTGCGTGGACTGCTCAGCACGACCCGTTATTCCTACTTCAATTCGTCGCGTAGTTACAAGCCTTTCTATTACAAGGTCGATTATTACAATCCCGAACTCGGCGTCTACAATCTTTCGGCGCTCAATGCCGAAACCGGCAGCGAGTATCTGGATTACAGCGGTGGTAAGGACATCAGTTCGAAAACCTATCTCGAGGCGGCTCTCGACTATGCCCGCACTTTCGGCCGGCATGAGGTCACCGGACTCCTCGTCTACCAGAATACGCAACAGGTGATCGGTAACCCCGGTTCGGTGCTGGAGTCGCTGCCTTACCGTAATCAGGGCCTTTCGGGGCGTTTTACTTATACGTTTGACAAGCGTTACGGCGTTGAACTTAACTTCGGTTACAACGGATCCGAACGTTTTGCTCGTCATGAGCGTTACGGCTTCTTTCCTGCCGCCGGTGTGACATGGAATGTCTCCAGTGAGCCATTTTGGCGGGGGGGGTAGAAACGGTAATAGACAAGCTCAGGCTTAAGGCCACCTACGGTCTGGTCGGCAACGACGCCATTTCGAGCGACCGTTTCTTCTATCTTTCAGATGTTAACATGAACGATACCAGCAAGAATGTCTGGTATGGTACCGATTTTAGTGTGACGCGTCCGGGCATTACGGTGCGCCGTTACCCCAATAGTGATATTACTTGGGAGATTGCCCGAAAACTCAATCTCGGGCTTGAATTGCGGCTCTTCGACAAGGTCGAACTGCAGGCGGACTATTTTTCCGAGACTCGTTCGAATATCTTGATGGAGCGCAGCAATCTGCCCAGTTCGATGGGGCTCGAAGCCTCTGTCGAAGCCAACGTGGGCCGTGCATCATCGCATGGTTTCGAAGGGGCACTGTCCTATCAGCATTCTTTTTCGGAGAATTTCTTTATCACGGCGAACGCCAATTTTACCTATGCTACGAGTGAATACCTTGTAGCCGACGAACCTGACTATGCGGCTTCGGGACTGCCTTGGCGGTCGCAGATAGGCTATAGCTTGACTCAGGAGTGGGGTTATGTCGCCGAGCGTCTGTTTATCGACGAAGCTGACATTGCCAACTCTCCGACACAGACTTTCGGGCCCTACATGCCCGGTGACATCAAATACAAGGATATCAACCGTGACGGCAAAATCGACGAATCAGACCAAGTGCCGATTGGGTTCCCGACCGAGGCCGAAATAAACTATGGTTTCGGAGCCACGATAGGATACAAAGGCTTCGACTTTTCGTTTTTCTTTAACGGACTGGGCCGAAAAACCTTCTTCATTGACGCACAGCAAATGGCTCCCTTCAACAATCCGCCCATTAAGTATGCTGGAGTAGGAGGATACACGCGCAAAACGGCCCTTTTCCGGGAGTTTGCTGACAGCCATTGGTCGGAGAGCAATCCTAATGCCTACGCGGTCTGGCCGCGTCTGGCGACCGAAGCCTACGACAACAGCAATAACTATCAGAAAAGTACTTGGTGGATGCGTAACGGATCGTTCCTGCGCCTGAAGTTGATTGAACTGGGCTATACCTTACCGCGCAGCCTTACACGCAAAATCCGCATCGAAGACCTGCGTATCTATATTAGTGGGAGTGACCTCTTTTCGCTCAGCAATTTCAAAATGTGGGACGTTGAGATGGGAGGCATGGGAATCGGCTATCCGATTCAGAAAAGGTTCAATATTGGTTTACAGGTCAAATTCTAATTACGAACGGACATGAAAAAGAGAATATATGCAATTTTGCTGGGCATGGGCGTTCTGTCGACCGTATCGTCATGCGACTATCTGGATGTGGTGCCCGACAATATAGCCACGATCGAGATCGCGTTCAACAATCGTTCTTCGGCGATCAACTACCTGAGCACGCTCTATTGGTATATCCCCGAAGCGGGTAAGATCGGGGCGGATCCCGGCATAGATGTCGGCGACGAAATTTGGTATTACAGCGACAGCTCGACCGATTTTTCGAACAAGACCACTTTCTGGATTTCGATGGGACGCCAGAATACGGGGAGTCCGCTGCTCGATTTTTGGAACGGGTGGAACTATGGCAAGCCGCTTTTCAGGGGACTGCGTAACTGCAACATCTTCCTCGAGAACATCTCGGCAGTCAAGGATATGACTGAACGGGAGAAGATCCAGTGGGCTGCTGAAGCGAAGGTTATCAAGGCCTATCTGCACTTCTACCTCATGCGGCTCTATGGTCCTATCCCGATGATGAAGGTGAATATTCCCGTGACGGCCGGTGAAGATGAGGTGCTTGCCACGCGGGACAAGATCGATGATATCTTTGACTATTGCGTTGAACTGATCGATGAATGCTACGAGGCATTGCCGTTGCGTATCGAGAGCCCGACATCCGATATGGGGCGTCTGACGCGTCCGGCAGCACTGGCTATCAAGGCGAAGATACTGGCCTATGCCGCCAGTCCGTTCTATAACGGCAATACGGCTTATGCGGCCTTCCTAAATGCGGATGGCGAACCTTATTTCTCCCAGACAAAAGATATTACTAAATGGGAGGTGGCTGCTGAAGCGTGTCTCGAGGCGATCGAATGCGCCAAAGAGGCCGGACACGATCTCTATGAGTATCACAATACCTCGTCGTACAATCTGAGCGATGAGACGCTGCTCGAACTGACCAACCGCTGCAAGATTACCGAACGCTGGACACAGGAACTTCTCTTTGCTGTGGGCGGAAACGGCATCGTTGACCTTCAGATCTTCAGTCAGCCGTGGCTCGAGGCCAACTATTCGGCCGATGACCGTTACGGCAATGCCAAAAACGGTACGCTGGCTCCTACGCTGGCTGTTGCCGAGACCTTCTACACGGAGAACGGCGTGCCCATCGACGAAGACAGGGACTGGGACTATTCGGCACGTTACGAGACGCGCCAAGCTACCGAGGCCGAGAAATACCACATTCAGCCCAACTATACTACGGCTAAACTTCATTTCGACCGAGAACCGCGTTTTTACGCGACGCTGGGTTTCGACGGTTCGAGTTGGTACGGCGTCGGCAAGTTGGACGATAACAATATGTGGTACCTCCAATCCAAGGCCAAACAAACCTCGGGTAAGAAAAGTAACCGCAACTATTCGGTGACGGGGTATTTTGCCAAGAAGCTGGTCAATTATCGTAATGCGATGGTTCCGGGGGCTGTCGTTATCCGGGCGTATCCCTTCCCGATCATTCGTTTGGCAGATCTCTATCTGCTTTATGCCGAATGCCTGAACGAGGCGGCTGCTGACAGTGGAACGCCACCGCCTGACTGCTATTACTATCTGGACAAGGTACGCGCGCGCGCCGGGTTCCCCGATGGTGTGAAAAACGATTGGCGCAACCACTCGACCAATCCCACCAAACCCGAGAGCTGTGAGGGATTCCGCGATATCGTGCGTCAGGAACGCATGATTGAACTGGCGCTCGAAGGACAGCGTTTCTGGGATCTGCGACGCTGGAATATCGCCGAGGAGTGTCTCAACAAGCCGATGCTCAGTTGGGACGTGGAGCAGGCCAAGACGGAGGACTACTACAAACTCCGTACTTACTATATCCGTAATTATTCCTACCGTGACAACCTCTGGCCGTTGAAAGACTACGATATGATCGTTAATCCGAAACTCGAACAAAATCCCGGCTGGTAAACCATGAAAACTACGAAATATATATTGATGGCCGTAATCGGCGTCATAGCGGCAGTCTCGACCGCTTGTGAGGAAGACAATACGCTCCATCCATGGGGTGAAGATACGCTCGTGGGAGATCTGGGCGCAGTGGACGTACTCAAGACCGAGGGGACTCCCGGCGGTGCGGTAATTTCCTACCGCCTGCCTGAAAGCAAGGACCTGCTCTATGTGAAGGCACTCTACACGGTGGGCGAAGGTATGCTGATGGAGGCCCGCGCCTCTCGTTATGACCATTCGGTGACACTGCAAGGCTTCGGCGATACACAGCCGCGTGAAGTTACACTCTACTGCGTAGACAAGATGGAGAACGAAGGTCCAGCCGTGACGACTTCCGTAACGCCGCTTACGCCTCCGATCATCTCGGTCTACAACAGTCTGAATGTCGGCACGGCTTTCGGAGGTATCTACATCGACTTTGTCAATGCCGACAAAGGTAATATCGCCATTCATGTACGGACACTTGATGAGGATAATAATCTTTACGAGCCCACTGTACACTATACCAGTTCGGAGGGCGGTCGTATTTTCGTCCGCGGTTTTGACGCCGAGCCCCGCATGTTCGACATCTATATCACCGACCGTTGGGGAAATCATTCGCAGATGCGTAGCGAGAAACACACTCCTCTTCCGGAAAGTCTGCTCGACAAGTCGAAGTTCGTTGAACTCAAATTAGATGATGATATCAAGTGTGATGCTTGGGGCGGAAGTTTGTCCTATGCTTGGAACGATGACTTCACACCGGCGCTCTTTGTGCACAGCCCGGGCGGTGATACTTTTCCGATGAGTTTTACTTTCGATATGGGGCAAACCTCCAAACTGAGCCGTTATAAGTTCTATCACCTCTTCAACGAGAGCTATGCTTATCAGCGTGGTAACCTCAAGCGCTGGGAGATATGGGGACGTACCGACACGCCGTCGAAAGACGGTTCGTGGGAGGGCTGGACCAAATTGCTGGATTGCCAGTCGTTTAAACCGTCGGGACTTCCCGTGGGTGAGACCACGGGTGATGACTGGGAATATCTGAAAAAGGGCGAAGATTTTGAATTTCCGCCCACGGCACCCGAAGTGCGATATCTTCGCTTCAAGGTGTTGGAGACTTGGGGCGGTGATGACTTCATTCATTTCCAAGAGTTTACCTTCTGGGGTAATCCCGTCGATGACGACAAAACACTTTAATTGAGTACGAGTATGAAACAGATCATAAAATTGGCTGCAGTAGTCTCTGTGGTTTTGTGTGGGGCATGTACCGATATGTTCCACACCGTACAGGGCTATCTCGACGAGGGTGAGTATCTCTACGCTTCGAAAATTGATTCGCTCAAGGCGCTTTCGGGCGATGAGCGGGCGCTCATCACGGGTCTTCTGATGTACGGCTATGATACCAAGGAGTGCGTTATTCGCTGGCAGCCGGGTGATGGTGAGGCCGTTGTTCCGATTCAGCGGCAGGAACCTGTGGAAAAGTTTGAATACAGCGTTACTGATCTTACTGACGGCTATTACATTTTTGAGGTCACTACCTTCGATAACGAAGGTACTCCCTCGTTAGTACAGACTCTCAACGCACGGGTCTACGGGGATGTCTATCGCAATTCGCTGCGAGCGCGCGGCGTCGATAATGCGAAGCAGGATGATGAGAGTGTCGTCGTGACGCTGACCGGTGTGCTGCAAGACTCCTACAAAAGTGTCATTATCTATCGAGACAAAGCAGGCGCTGAACAGAGGCGAGACATTGCCGTAACGGACATGAGTGTTACGATTGAGGACTGGGAGTCGGAGGGCGCCTATGTAATCGAGACCTATTATCTGCCAAACGAAACGGCGGTCGATCTGTTCAAGGTGGAGTCCGAGACGTTCTATTTCCCGAAGTACGAGCGCATCGCCATGGTACCCAAAGCGGGATTCAAGCCAGTTATTCTGGACAATGATCTGGCAATGACCGCGTGGGGAGGAGATCTCGCAAAAGCATTCAATGGTACCATTAACAATGACGATTATGCCCACAGTTGGGGTGGTTGGGAGAGCGGATCAGCATGGTTTACTTTTGATATGGGTAAATCTGCCGTACTTCAGGCTTTCCGATTGAACGGTAATACGTTGGATAACCGCGCTTTTTCGAGCGGATACATGAAGCAGTGGGAAGTTTGGGGCTGTAAAGATGCTCCGTCGCAAGATGGCTCATGGGAGGGCTGGACCAAGCTGATGGAATGTCAGTCTGTGAAGCCTTCAGGGTTACCCGTGGGACAGTTTTCGGAGGACGACCGCGTCCGGGTAGCCGAAGGGGAGACGTTTCTTTTCCCCGAAGATATTCCCGAGGTGCGTTACATCCGCTTCAAGGTAAACGATGTCTGGAGCGTTGCTGAGGGCCGCTTTCTGACTTTTACCGAGTTGACTTTCTGGGAATATCTGCCTCAGGAGTAATCTGTAGGGAGAATCCGCCGACTCCCGAAGCCGGCGGATCCTCCCTATATAATCCAAATCAAATAAGGACATGAACATCAAATATTTCCTGCTTGTTTCACTTGTCGCACTGACGGGAACACTCCGCGCACAACTGGTCGAAACACCGTCCGCAACGGGATTCACCAATCCCGTGAGCATGGTCAGTCTGCCCGATCCGAGCGTCATCCGGGGAGGCGACGGATTCTTCTACCTCTACGCTACGCAGGATATCGGGTTAGTACCGATCATGCGTTCACGCGACCTCACTACTTGGGAACATGTTGGCAATGCCTTCACTAAGGAGAGCCGCCCGTGTTTCATCGACGGCGGGGGCTATATGTGGGCGCCTGACATCAACCGTATCGGTAACCGCTGGGTACTTTACTATTCGCTTTCGAAGTGGGGTGAAATTCATAAGAACGGTATCGGAGTGGCGGTAGCCGATTCTCCGTCAGGTCCGTTCAAGGACCTTGGACCGCTTTTCACCAGCGATGAGATCGGTGTCGCTAATTCCATAGATCAGTTCTACATGGAGGACGAGGGGCGCAAATACCTTTTCTGGGGCAGTTTTCATGGCCTCTACGGGGTGGAACTCGCTCACGACGGGCTCTCGGTCAAACGTGGCGCCGGGAAGCTCCGGATAGCGGGTAATGCTTACGAGGCGGTCTACATCCACCGCAAAGGGGGTTATTATTATCTGTTCGCTTCGGTCGACGCCTGCTGCGAAGGGATCAAGAGCACCTATAAATTAGTGGTCGGACGTTCGACTTCGCTTTTCGGTCCCTATCTTGATAAGCAGGGACGGCGAATGCTTGAAAATCAGCATGAGGTCGTTTTGCAGGGTAACGGACGCTTCAAGGGGCCGGGGCACAACGCTGAGTTTCTCTCCGACAAGGAGGGCGCCGATTGGATTCTGTACCATGCCGTCGATGTTCGTGATCCGCGCGGACGCAAACTGATGCTTGACCGAGTGGAGTGGATTGATGGCTGGCCGGTGATAGGTAACGGTACACCATCGCTTGATATGTCGCAGAAACCTCAATTCTGAAACCGATGAAATTATACCTGTTCCTTTGGGTGATTGGCTTCCCTTTGGGTGCCGTTCACGTTTGAGGGTATTGAATAATTCTTAAAGTAACAGACATGAAAAAATACATGATTTTACTTGCCTGCTCGTTCCTTGCAATATTTACGGCATCAGCCGGCAATCCGAAGAGTAGATCCTCTGTTCCGGCTCCGATCTACATGGACAATAATTACCATGGTCCGGCCGATCCCGAGGTGGTGTGGAATCCCGTGACAAAAGAATATATGATCTTTTATACGGGACGCAGGCCTTTTCTCGACCAATCGTCGTATGTTGGGACGCCGGTTGGGGTGGCCGTGTCGAAAGACATGATCCGCTGGAAACATGCAGGTTACTGCTCGTTCGATGGAGTAGGTGGTGCTCCTGACAGTGAGATTACCTATTGGGCGCCCGGTGTCATTATCGAGGGTGATACGGCACATATGTATGTGACGGTGAAACTCGACTCGACGCCTGTTTGGGGCGGACCGAGCAATATCGTGCACTATGCGGCTCCGGCAACTGATATGATCTCGGGCTGGAAACGTCAGGGTGCCGTAGTGACTACTCCGATTTCGATCGATGCTACGGTCGTCCGTAATGGTGACGGCTACGAAATGTGGTATCGGGATCGTCCTACGGAAGAGACGGGCGGATTGTATCACGCCCGCAGCAGGAACCTTTACGACTGGGAGCTGCTCGGCTTAGCTAAGGGTGATATCAATCGGGTCGATGTGACGGGGCATACCTATCAGGAAGGAGCTTTCGCCTTCCGCTGGAAGGGCTGGTTCTGGATCGTTGCCGATCCGCACAAAGGCTTGGCCGTCTATCGTTCGAAAGATGCTGTGAACTGGGAATATCAGGGGATTATCATGTATGAACCGGGTAAGCGTTTCGCCGACAATACACGGGCTCGCCATCCGAGTGTTCTTATCAAGGATGATCGGGCATTCATCGTCTACCATGTGCAGCCGTTCCTTGGCTACAATCCGGGGACACACGAAGCCGGCGATGAAATTTATCAGAAAATCAGCTTCCTGCAAATGGCTGAACTTAATTACGAAAATGGTAAGTTAACGTGTGATCGAGATAAAACCGTTTATCCTTAAGCCCCATGTTCCCGAAAATAGTCATTCGATCCTTTATTCCACTCTTTGCCCTATTGTCGGCACCGGCATGCGGCGATGAATCCGACGGTCGGGCTTTCGATGCCCCCTATGAGGGTGAGTATCTCTCGCGTATCGCCTTTCCCATCGGCGGTATGGGTGCGGGTATGTTCTGTATTGAAGGGAACGGGACGATCTCCCACATGTCTATTCACCATGTTCCGGAACTTTTCAATGAACCGTTGATGTTCGCAGCTTTGCATGTTAAAGGCCAAGAAAACGGCTCGAAGGTAATAGAAGGCAATGTTCCTGAGTGGAAAAAGTACGGTCAACGGGGAGCTACACTCGGCATCAGCAATCCGGCATGGGGCTTTCCGCGCTTTGATCGCACTCGCTTTACTGCACGGTTCCCTTTTGCACACATCGAACTCTCGGATGATGATATGCCTTTGGATGCGGAGATCACAGCATGGAGCCCTTTCATTCCCACCAATGAAGATGATTCAGGGCTACCTGCCGGAACACTCGAATACCATTTTACCAACAATTCGGCAAAAGAGGTGGAGGCTGTATTTTCATACAACAGTAGTAATTTCGCCCATCGCAACCACCAAGCGCAGGGATCGATCGAACCGATCGAGAACGGATTCGTTCTAACACAGCGTCCCGGAAACCAACCGCGCTATGAACATCGTCAGTTTGCGATCTTTACCGACGATACGACAACTGTAGTGAACCATAGTTGGTTCCGTGGCCAATGGTGGGATCCAGCCACGATGGCATGGAATGATATTGAACAGGGAACGCTATGTAAGAATCCTCCCAAAGAGGGTGCTCCGGGGGCATCGCTTTATATTCCGTTCACACTTGGTCCCGGTGAATCACATACGATCCGTCTCCACATGGTGTGGTATGTTCCCTATTCCGGTATAAACTACGGCCCCGATGCCGAGACCGACGCCGATCGCGGAGTGAAGTACAATCCGGCCCAATATGAAAATTATCCAACTGTCTATGAACCGTGGTACGGGCATCGCTTCCCCGACATCCGGTCAGTGTGCGATTATTGGTTGAACAACTACGGCCGTCTGAAGAGCGAAACTGAAAGTTTCACCGAGGCATTTTACAGTTCGACCCTGCCTCCCGAAGTGATCGAAGCCGTAGCGGCGAATCTCACGATCCTGAAATCGCCCACCGTATGGCGGCAACACGACGGCCGGATGTGGAATTGGGAGGGGAGCGGCGATACATGGGGCAGTTGTCACGGTTCGTGCACCCATGTCTGGAACTATGCTCAGGCATTGCCGCACCTTTTTCCTGCGATGGAGCGTACGCTGCGCGAGACGGAATTTTTGGTCGGGCAAAATAGTGAGGGACATCAGGTTTTTCGGAATAACCTTCCCATACGTCCTACCCGCCACGACTTCCACGCTGCGGCCGACGGACAGCTCGGCGGGATTTTGAAAGCCTACCGCGACTGGCGGATCAGCGGCGACGAGAAATGGATTGCCGGGTTATATTCGCTTCTCGTACAAAGTATCGACTACTGTATCCGTACATGGGACCCGCGCGAAACGGGGGCACTCGAAGAACCGCACCACAATACCTATGACATCGAGTTCTGGGGGCCTGACGGTATGTGTACGAGCATCTATGCCGAGGCGCTCAATGCAATCTCAACGATCGGAAAAGCTCTCGGTCACGATACTTCACGCTACGATGCGTTGCTCGGGAAGAGCGTGCGTTACCTCGAAGATCGGCTTTACGATGGCGAATATTTTGCTCAGCGGGTGATGTGGCGGGAGCTCGACGCTCCCGATCCGACACAGGCGATGACTTTCCATAGCACCTATTCCGAAGAGGCCCGCGAGATTCTTGATGCCGAAGGACCCAAATACCAATACGGCCACGGCTGTCTGTCGGACGGAGTGATCGGAAGCTGGATGGCTTGGGCTGCGGGATTGGACGGAATACTCGATCCCGGGAAGGTGCGAAGCCATCTCTGTGCGGTTCACAAATACAATCTGCGTCGAGATCTCTATAACCACATAAATCCGCAGCGGACAACTTATGCACTGGGCAAAGATGGGGGATTGTTGTTATGTAGCTGGCCTAAAGGGGGTAAACCTCAGCTTCCGTTCGTCTATAGCAACGAAGTCTGGAGCGGCATTGAGTATCAGGTTGCGGCGCATCTGATTGCTGTGGGAGAGGTCGAAAAGGGGCTGGAGATTGTCCGCGTATGTCGTAATCGCTACGATGGGAGGGTCCGTAATCCGTTCAATGAATACGAATGTGGAAGTTGGTATGCCCGGGCATTGTCGAGTTATTCATTGTTGCAGGCATTGACGGGGGTCCGTTACGATGCGGTGGATCGGGTGCTTTATATTGTGCCGCGTGTCAAAGGCGATTTTACTACGTTCCTTTCGACGGCAACGGGATTCGGTACGGTTTCGCTTGTCAACGGCCGGCCTGAAGTCGAGGTCGTATACGGCCGGATCGACATCGGCGAGATACGGTTCGACATGGAGAAATAATTCGTTATGAGTCTTTTTTCATTCCCGAATGGCTCCGGAGCCGTTCGGGAATTTTTTCATGCTGTTTGATTGTGCCCCACCCCTCTATACAAGCTTTGCCATGCGGTTTTTTCTAGGTGCATAGGGGCGTAATGCAGAACTGCGTGTTGATCGTAGTAACATCTACTCTTAGCGAGCTCCTTTTCGAAGCAGAGGTCGATGCTTCAGGTGTCGTTGACAAGAACCCGCTGCAACACCTTTTAGATGTCTTCGAAGGAGGGGGCAAATCCAACGGTTTTTCGATGCGGCCGTCAGCAGGGGAGGGGACTCCGGGTGTCCGCCGCTATTCATTAAAGGGGCTTCGGAGGGCGTACTGCCGTTCGGTTTGAACCATTCCAATCTCACGTTTCTACCTCCAGTCACAATGTAAAAATATCTAAATTTATGTTCTAAACAAGCCAATATATAACGAAAAAGCCGGTCTGAAGTTGCTGGGCGGCTATTCGTTCGAGTGCTTGCTACTTCGGTCTGCGGGTGATCGTGTGCTTTACTTTCAGCACGACAAGGTTGCACTCGATTGTTTTGCCTTGCTGTATTTCTCGATAATCCGCATGGCGTTCGGTACGAGTTGAAAGGACAGCAATTTCTGTGTCTTGTGGCGGGAGTCGTAAATCCTGCCGTCCACAATATCGCAGTAACGCAGGGTAGCCATGTATTTGGTGAATGGGGTGGTTTTTGGCACGAATAATCCCTCGGCGAGTGCGGCCTTAAAGATTGCATATTTGGTGGCTATGCTGTTGTTTGTGTTGCCCTCTTTGCGCAGGAACAGTTCAAAGTCGTGAAGATATGCAAGGTCTATTTCGTCAAATCGGGTATTCAGCGACCGAAATTGCGAAAGGCGGGATAACAACGAGCGGTGTTTGGATGCCGAGCCGTATTTGCCGAGTATTTCCAACCGTTCGATAGTCTGTTTCAGATATTCGCCGACCGTGCAGTTTATTTTCCGCCCGTTGGTTTCCAAAAGATTGTCGAGCGTAACCTCTACCTCCAATGCTTCAAGGCGTTTGATTTTGCGTCGATACTCGTTTAGTTTGGTGTCGATTCGGTATTGTAATTCTTGCATTTCGGGGTTGTTTCCCTTAATGCGTTGATTTTCAAAGTCCCAATCGTCAATGTTTAGTGTTACGCCTGTACTGATGAATTTGTTTTTCCGAGTTTGTGTTAAACGCAGATGGACGGGCGCGGCGTTTTGGCTGTTCAGTCTGTCTTTGCGAAAGACGGTGTTAATGCTGATATTCATTTGTTTGCATTGTTGCGCAAACAAGTTTAACCAACCGATTTTGTGTATAACAAAGTGTATAACATTTCCCCTTAAATGTCCCTTTTCCACCCTCGAATTGCTAATAACGGAGGCAACGTACTAAAAACAAAAAGACCGATAATCATTGATTATCAGTCTTTTGCTTTGTACCCCCTCAGGGGCTCGAACCCTGGACCCCAACATTAAGAGTGTCGTGCTCTACCAACTGAGCTAAAGAGGCATCAATCGTTATCCGATTGCGAGTGCAAAGGTAGCTATATTTTTTTTATCTCCAAAGATTTTTTCGGAAAAATTTCATCAAAATTCCGTTTTTTCGGCGTCGGGGGTTATTCCAACGCCAGTTTGTCACTGTTCCACTCGCCGCCCGCATCGGGGTAGATGAAGGGGCGCGTATCGTCGAAACGCTTCATATTCAAATAGCTTTCGTAGAGGTTGATGCCGTTCGCCGACTTCACGGCCAGCGAGAAAGCTACCACCGAGGGGTGGCGTTTGGTCGTATGGTAACTGTTCTCCGTGCGTTCGAGATAGGCCCCGAGCCATTCCGGGGCATTGGACGGATTGCCGCCCCGACGGCGTGAATCCCCGCTGCGGCGGGTGTCGATCGGTGCCTGCGCGATTACATAGACTCCCTGCATATCGCAGAAATCCAACAGCGACTCGGGTACGGGCCCCGGCAGCAGTTTGAGCGTGTTATACCCTTGTTCACGGAGCGCGGCGATCTCGTTCTCGGTGATCGTGGCGGGCACTTCGCGCACGCGCAGCGTCACGGGCTGTCCGTTCACCGACATCCGGCCGTCGGTTATCTCCACCGAGCGGAACCCGGGGCGGAACTCCAGATATTCGACATAACGGCCTTCGTGCTGGGTCTTGAGCCGCAGTGTGTACTGCGTGGGCAGTTCGGCGCTCCACAGCATGTTCGTGGGGATGCGGGTCAGGAAACGCAGCGTATCTTCGCGCCGCATGTCGAGGGTGAAATCCTTGTGGCCGGCAGCGGCGCTTTCGCCCGTCGGGGTGAGCAGTTCGTAATGGATGCGCGACGTGCGCGGATTGAGAGCATTGCTTTTCAGCACGATGGCCACTTCGGCCGTGGCGCTGCCGTCCTCGGCAAGCCGGGTCCGGGTGACGACGTCGCGGATGTACAGCGTCGGCTGGCTCATCACCCAAGCCCCTCCGATGGCGGGCCGGGGAGCTTCCTTCCAACTCTCGAGCGGAGCCGTGGGGGAGGGCTGTGCAACGATAATCTCAAGCGTGTTCTGTCCCTCTTTCGTTAATTTTGTGAGGTTGAACTCCGCCGGAGTGTTGCCGTCGGCGTTGTAGGCCGCCGGATTGCCGTTCACGCGCACCTCATAGTCGCCCGAGGCCCATCCCAAGTGGAACAGGACCTGACGGTTGGCCCATGCGAAAGGCACGGTGAAATCGGTCGAAAAGACGTTGCCCTGCAGGTTCCACTCCGTCAGCCGCGTGAAATAACGGTTGTCGCCGCCGTCGGCCGCCGTGGCCGCTTCGGCCGAAGGGTAGGCGAGCAGTCCGCCGCGCGGCAGTTCGCGTCCGTGCGTAGGCACATACTCCTGAGCGAAGAGCCCGCAGAGGGAAAAAAGCGCTATGGTCGAAAGGATAGTCCGCATAAGTTCGTATATTTGTCCTCCGTAAAGGTACAGAAATTTTTCAAAACTGCGATGTCCGAACTGCCTAAACTCAATTTTCCGGCCATCCGGCTGCGTGCCCGCCGCCGGGGCGACGGTGTGGAGGTCTGGGACGCCCTGCGGGGCATCTACCTCGTGCTGACGCCCGAGGAGTGGGTGCGGCAGCACCTCATCGCCTACCTGACGGGACACTGCGGGGTTCAGCCCAAGCGTGTCGTTCAGGAGTATGCCGTGGCGCTCAACGGGCAGCCCCAGCGGGCCGATGTGGTGGTCGTGGGCGACCGTGCCGAGCCGCTGCTGCTGGCCGAATGCAAGGCCCCGGGCATTCCGATCAACAGCCGGACGCTCGCACAGGCCGTGCGTTACAATTCGGTGCTCAACGCCCGTTATCTCATCCTGACCAACGGCCTGAGGCATTACTGCTGCGAATGCCGCGACGGGGAGTACATCCAGCTCGACGGATTCCCGGACCTCTCCGCAGCGTCGTCCCGCCCGTAAGCCGGAACCTGCTTAGAGGTTCTTGAAATTCTTGTCGATATACGCCTGAAAAACCTCCTTGTAATTCTCGCCGATCGGTACATACTCCGTGTCGCTCAGGAAGATGCGCCCCTTGACGTAGGCTTTTATCATGCGCAGGTTGACGATGTACGACCGGTGCACGCGCATGAACAGCTCCGACGGAAGCGCCGTCTCCATGTTCTTGAGCCGGAACAGCGTGGTGATGGTCGTGCCGTCGGTGAGGTGCATGCGCACATATTCGCCCTCGCTTTCGAGGTAGACGATGTCGCAGATCTTCACCAGCGAAACCTTGTAGTCGGCCTTTACGGAGATATACTCCTTGTCCTTGGGCAGCGCCTCCGATTCGCCCTCCTGAGGCGTGCGCTGGTTGTGGCGCAGCTCGTAGAGCGAGTTGGCTTTGGCGGCCGAGCGGCTGAAATCGGCGAATCCGAAGGGTTTGAGCAGGTAGTCCACGGCATCGAGCTTGAATCCCTCGACGGCATATTCCGAATAGGCCGTCGTGAAGATGATCATCGGGCGTTCGATCAGCCCGCGGACGAAATCCACACCGCTCAGGTCGGGCATGTTGATGTCCACGAAGATCAGGTCCACACGCTGCCCGGTCAGCATCTGCTGCGCGTCGAGGGCGTTGTTGAACGTTGCCGCGAGTTCCAGATAGGGAATCTTCGAGATGTAGCTTGTCAGTTGACGCAGAGCCAGCGGCTCGTCATCGATGGCGATACATTTAAGCATTGAGCGTCGGTATTACAAGTTTTACGGTATAGGTTCGCTCCTCCTCGCGGATGTCGAGCGTGTAGTTCTTTTCGCCGTAGATCAGGGCAAGGCGTTTGCGGACGTTGTCCAGTCCGATGCCGGCCTCCTTGGAGGGGGCCGCCGGGTGGCGGCTGTTAACGAGCGTGGCGGAGACCGTCTTGTCGGCATAGTCGATCCGCAGGTGGATGAACGACGGACGGTTGTAGCTGATGCCGTGCTTGAAGGCGTTCTCGACGAATACGATCAGCAGCAGCGGGGGGATCGACACCTGCTCGGGCAGGTCGCGGGGATACTCCACGCGGATGTCCACGTCGTCGGTGTAGCGGATGCGCATCAGTTCGATGTAGTTCTTCAGGAACTGGATGTCGCGGTTGAGCGAGATGATCTCGCGGCCCGAGTCGTAGAGCACATAGCGCATCATCTTCGAGAGCTCGATCACGGCGTTCTTGGCCGATTCGGTGTCGATGTCGATCAGCGCGTGGATGTTGTTGAGCGTGTTCATGAAGAAGTGCGGGTTGATCTGGTACTTGAGGTAGTCCATCTCGGCCTGCAGGTTCTGGCGCTTGAGCACCTCCATCTGCTGTTCGTCGCGCATCGACTGGTAGATGAGTTTGATACCCGTGTTGGCGCCGGTCATGAAGAAACCCAGCACCACGCTCCAGTACATTTCCAGATTGGAGAACGATGCCTTGCGGTAGGCGTCGAGCGCTTCGGGATCGGCCTGCTTGAGGAGGTGGTCCGATAAGTGGTCCTCGTAGACCTGCACCAGCCAGAAGACGCTGATAATCAGTGCGAGGTTGCTCACGAGGTATTTTCCGTACTTGCGCCGGAGCATGTAGCGCGGCGCGATGATGGCGTTGTGGATGAGGAAGATGATCAGATAGGGGGCGATCTGCCGCCAAGCGATCAGCACGTTCTCCAGATTGACGTGCATCTCCGACATCATCTGGGAGTTGAGCACGGGCACCAGAATGATGGCCGCCCAGACCATCACATAGAGCAGGTTTTCGCCGATGGCTTGCTTTTTCTGGATTTTCATGCTTCAAAGATAATAAAAAAAGCCGAACGGTTCCAAAACCGAATTGCATACGGTCAGGCAAAGTTTTCCGGCAAATAAAAGTACCGCGTTGCGGCACAAAAAATCCCCGGCTCTTGCTGAACCGGGGAGTAAAAAAAGCAGGTAACCGAACTAATTAGTGACGCCTCATTTGTTAGAAATGGATTCAAGTGACTATGAAGAATTTGGGATAGAGAATCCAAGTGGTTACCTGCCTGGGTCGTTTATTTGTTCAATAGCGATGGTGCATATAAGTAGCGTTTGATACTCCGTTTGGGGGTCTTTTCGAATTCCGTGGGGTAGATCGTGATCTCCGCGACCCGTTCGTAGGCGGCCAGTTGCGCGTTGAGCTCCTGCAGGTTGTTCTGCATGATCTGCGGCAGTTCCAGTTTGTCCACGCCTTCGTTTTCGGCCTGCTCGTAATCGGGGACCACCAGCGCCTTGAGACGGCCGTTGTCGCCTTCGAGGATCAGCGATTCGAGTACGAGGTACATGTTGTTTAACTTGTCCTCGATCTCCTCGGGGTAGATATTCTGTCCGTTGCCCGAGAGGATCATGGTCTTCGAACGGCCGCGGATGTAAAGCGTGCCGTCGGGGTCCATCGTGGCCATGTCGCCCGTGTGGAGCCATCCCTCCTCGTCGAGAACTTTTTTGGTGTCCTTGTCGTTCTTGTAATACCCCTTCATCACATGTTCGCCGCGGACGAGGATCTCGCCGGCCTCGTGTTCGGGGTCCGCCGAGTCGATCTTCACTTCGAGCAGCCCTTTCAGATAACGGCCGCACGAACCCGCCTTGAATTCGTTGTCGGGGGTGAAGCTGATGAGCGGGGCGCACTCGGTCATGCCGTAGCCGATGGTGATCGGGAACTTGATCTTCATCAGGAACGATTCGGTCTCCTGATTCATGGGGGCGCCTCCGACGATGAAAATTCCGACGTTGCCGCCGAAAGCGTCCATCAGTTTCTTGCGGATCACCGAGTAGATGGCCGAGTTGAGCAGCGGAATCTTCATGGCGATCGACATCGGGCCCTTCTCCAGCATCGGGAGCACCTGCTTGCGGTAGACCTTCTCGAGGATCATCGGCACGCAGCAGATGATCGTGGGTTTCACGACGGCCATGGCTTCGAGCAGGATCTTCGCCGCCGGGATCTTGCCCAGCAGGGTGATGTGCCCGCCGACGGCCAGCGGCGCCAGAAAATCGAAGGCGCAGCCGTAGGCGTGTGCCAGCGGCAGGAACGACAGCGTGCGTCCGCCTTTCTGGAAATAGCGCTGCCCGGTCTGGGTGTTGACCATCGTCATGGCGAACACCACGTTGCCCGTGAGGTTGTTCACCGTGAGCATCACGCCCTTGGAGTATCCCGTCGTTCCGGAGGTGTAGTTGAGCAGGACGACCTGATCGTTGGGAATTTCGGGGTATTTGATGTCGTTGATGCTGAATCCGCGCGGGTATTTTGCGCGGTAGTTCTTCACGATGTCGCGCTGGAACTTGGAGAGCGACTTGCCGTCGCGCTCGTATATCACATGGAAATCCGTGAGCGAAAAGACGGCTTCGATTCGTTTGATCTGGTCCTCCTCGATCACGTCCCAGAAATTGTCGCCCAGAAACAGCAGGCGGCTTTCCGAGTGGTTGATGATGTGGATGATGTCGGCGGGGGTGAAATCCTGCAGGATCGGCACGATCACGGCGCCGTAGGTGATGGTTCCTATGTAGGTGATGCACCAGCGGGGATTGTTGCGGCCGATCAGCGCGATCTTGTCGCCCTGCTTGATGCCGGCTTTCTTGAAGAGCAGGTGCAGCTTGGCAATCTCCTTGGCCATTTCATAATACGAAAAGGTCTCGTCCTTGAAATAGTCGGTGAGGGCCGGCATTTCACGGTTTTCCCGAAAGCTCGTTTCGTATATTTTCAGCAGGTTCTCCTGTAACATATCACTTGCATTGAGTGCCAATCGCGGCGCAAATATAACGCAAAAAAACGTTCTTGCCGCATGTCGCTGTAAAAATTATCCTTTTTTACCGATAATTTCGCCCGAAAGGGCGGCGGAACTATTTCTGGTCGGGTTCCTTATTTTCCTCTTTCGGCTTTTCGCCGGACATCGTGCGCCGGGGTTTCCAGATGTATATTTTCGATTCGGTGCCGGCTTTCAGACGCTCGATGTTCTTGCGGTGGGTGTAGATCAGCAGGATGGCGATCACGAACGAGAAGACCACGAAAGCGACCGATCCGTTGACCTTGGGCGAGATGAGCGTGAAGGCCGGGAAGCAGCATCCGGCGACCATCGACGAGAGCGACACATAGTGCGAAATCATCAGCATCACGAACCAGACGCCGAAGCAGAGCAGCGCCACGGGCGGATAGATGCCCGTTACGGCTCCGACGAGCGTCGCCACGCCCTTGCCGCCGCGGAATCCGGCGAATATCGGGAAGATGTGGCCCAGTACGGCGGCGAAGACGGCTACGATCTTGAGGTTGATGAGGTCGTTCTGCCCGATCAGGTCGTCGTACTGCATCAGTTCGATGATGGTCACGGCCACGAACCCTTTGAGGAAGTCGAGTGCGAAGACCGGCAGGGCGGCCCGGCGGCCCAGCACGCGGAGCATGTTGGTCGTCCCGGCGTTCTTCGAACCGTGTTCGCGGATGTCGATCCCGTAGTATTTCTTGCCGATCCACACGGCGCTCGGAATCGAGCCCAGCAGATAGGCGATGATAATCATGGTGGTAGCCGTATAAATAGTCAGAATCATCGTCGTTCGCAAATTGATTGTTAATGCAAATATAATAAAAAAATTCAGATATGGCCCGGGGACCGGAAAATTCCTGCCCCGGCGTCTGCATTTCCGGAGAATTTAGTATCTTTGGCTTCGCCGAAGATACTTCCGCTCGGCAATGTTCAAATAAATTTGACATTGCTCTCGCTTATTCGTATCTTTGCACCTTAAATACATAGTATATGAACACAAAGGCTTTGCTCGAACCGATGGGCTCGTGGGCGTGGTGGCGCTCGTGGTTTCTGATTTTCCTCGGCTGCTCGATCATGGGCGCGGGGTTCGTGCTTTTCGTCAATCCCTACAAGTTCGTCCCGGGCGGGGTCTACGGCATGGGTATCGTGCTGCACAACATCTTCCCCTCGATTCAGGTCGGAACGTTCGGTTATATGTTCGACATCCCGCTGATGCTGACGGCCATGCTGGTCTTCGGCGGCGGATTCGGGACGCGTACGGTGCTGGCGGCGCTCTATACGCCGGGCTTCATGAACATCCTGACGCGGCTGGTCTACCCCGATTCCGAGGCGGTCGAGTCGCTGGACCCTTCGCTGCTGCTGGGCGGACGGCTCGACCTTTCGAACGACCTGCTGCTGACGTGCGTCATCGGCGCCGTGGTGATCGGTGTCGGGCAGGGCATTGTCGTGCGGCAGCAGGCCACCACGGGCGGCACCGACATCGTGGGTATGCTGTTGCAGAAGTTCGCCGGGATCAAGTTCTCGACGGGCATCCTGCTGGCCGACGGGTTCGTCGTGCTGTCGGGATTGGCGGTCATCGGCTTCGGACTGGGTACGGGCGAGGCGGCCGCCAACGGCTGGATGCTGACGCTCTATTCGCTCATCACGATCTACATCTCCTCGCGGGTGATCGCCTACCTGCTCGACGGAGCTTCGTATGATAAGCTGCTGTTCATCATCAGCGACCACCACGAAGAGTTGAAGCGTTTCATCATCGATGACCTCGACCGCAGCGCCACCTATATCAAGTCGAAGGGCATGTACACCGATTCGCTGCGCGACATGATCTTTCTGGTGGTAAGCCGCAAGGAGGTGCGTTTGGTGCAGCATAAGATCAAGGAGATCGATCCCAAGGCTTTCGTCGTGGTGACGGACGCCTATGAAACCTTCGGGGAGGGCTTCAAGCAGTTCCCCGAGAAGAACGAGATACACGCGGAATAAATGAATTTCAACATCAACACGCTGCGCCCGCTCGAGGGTGCCGGGCGCAGGCTTTTCGTTGAGACCTACGGCTGCCAGATGAACGTCGGCGACACGGAGATCGTCGTGTCGCTCATGCAGCGCGAGGGTTACGTCTATACGGAGACGATCGGCGAGGCCGATGTCATACTGATCAATACCTGCTCGATTCGGGACAATGCCGAGCAGCGCATCTGGGGCCGGCTGGCCGAGATGAAGCGCTACCGGCGCGAACGTCCGGGGCTCGTCGTGGGGGTCATCGGCTGTATGGCCGAACGGCTGCGCGAGAAGCTGGTCGAAGGACCCCACGGCGTCGATGTCGTGGCCGGGCCTGACGCTTACCGCGACCTCCCGCGTCTGGTCCGCGAGGCCGAGGCGGGCGGCAAGGGCGTCAACGTCCTGCTCTCGACCGAGGAGACCTATGCCGAGATCGCTCCCGTGCGCCTCGACCGCAACGGCGTGAGCGCTTTCGTGGCCATCATGCGCGGATGCAACAATTTCTGTTCCTACTGCGTGGTCCCCTATACGCGGGGCCGCGAGCGGAGCCGCGATGCGGAGACCATTCTGGCCGAGGTGCGGAGCCTCTTCGAAAACGGCTACCGCGAGGTGACGCTGCTGGGCCAGAACGTCAACTCCTACCGTGCCGGGGAGACCGGTTTCCCCGAACTGATCCGTCGTGTGGCGGAGGTTTCGCCGCTGCTGCGCGTGCGTTTCGCCACGTCGCATCCCAAGGACATGAGCGACCGCCTGCTGGAGGTCATGGCCGCAATGCCCAACATCTGCCGTTCGATCCATCTCCCGGCCCAGTCGGGCTCTACGGCGATGCTCGAACGCATGAATCGTAAATACAGCCGCGAATGGTATCTCGATCGCATCGCCGCCATCCGCCGCTACCTGCCCGACTGTGCGATCACCACCGACCTGATCGCGGGTTTTTCGGGCGAGACCGAGGAGGAGCATGCCGAAACCCTGTCGCTGATGCGTGAGGTGGGGTATGAATTCGCCTATATGTTCAAATATTCGGAGCGTCCCGGGACTTTCGCTGAGAAGCATCTTCCGGACGACGTGCCGGACGAGGTGAAGTCGCGCCGGCTGCAGGAGATCATCGCCCTGCAGAACGAATTGGGGCATGCGAGCAACCTGCGCGACGTGGGCCGTGAGTTCGAGGTGCTGGTCGAGGGCGAGTCGAAGCGCGACCGGAACCAGCTTTCGGGCCGTACCTCGCAGAACAAGGTGGTGGTGTTCGACCGCGGGGACCACAAGGTCGGCGACTATGTAAAGGTGCGCATCACGGGCTGTACGTCCGCGACATTATTCGGAGAAGAGATATTTTAGGTTAAAATTTAATAGGACAAGTTATGCGTTTTGACGAACTCGACTTGGAGGATGAAATCCTCGACGGTCTTGAGGATATGAATTTCCACGAAATGACTCCCGTGCAGGAGCATACGATCCCGGTGATTCTGGAGGGCCGCGACATCATCGGCTGCGCCCAGACCGGCACGGGAAAGACGGCGGCCTATACGCTGCCGCTGCTGAACAAACTGCTGCTGGACGGCAATCCCGACAACGTGGTGAAATCGCTCATCATCGTGCCGACGCGCGAGCTGGCGCAGCAGATCGACCAGCAGTTTCAGGGTTTCTCCTACTATGCCCCCATATCCACCACCGTTGTTTACGGCGGCGGCGACGGCAAGGGCTGGGACGTCCAGAAGAACGGCATGCTGAGCGGCTCCGACGTGGTGATCGCCACTCCGGGCCGCATGATCGCCCACCTGCAGAACAGCGGCGTAGACCTTTCGCATGTCGAATACCTGATCCTCGACGAGGCCGACCGCATGCTGGACATGGGTTTCTCGGAGGACATCATGAAGATCGTGTCGTATATGCCCAAGGAGCGGCAGACGATCATGTTCTCGGCCACGCTGCCCCCGAAGATCCGCGAGCTGGCCAAGACCATCCTGCGCAACCCCGCGGAGGTCAACATCGCCATTTCGAAGCCCAACGAGGCCATCGACCAGTCGGCCTATATCTGTTACGAAAATCAAAAACTGGGCATCATCCGCGAGCTGTTCGCCGAGCCGACCGATTCGAAGACGATCATCTTCTCGTCGTCGAAACTCAAGGTCAAGGAGCTGGCCCACACGCTCAAGCGGATGAAACTCGACGTGGCGGCCATGCACTCCGATCTGGAGCAGAGCGAGCGCGAGGAGGTGATGCTCAATTTCCGCAATAACAAGATTCGCATTCTTGTCGCCACGGACATCGTTGCCCGGGGTATCGACATCGAGGATATCGGCTTGGTGCTCAACTACGACGTGCCGCATGACCCCGAGGATTACATCCACCGCATCGGCCGTACTGCCCGCGCGGCGGCTACGGGCAGTGCCGTGACGTTCGTCAGCGAGGAGGAGCAGGGCAAGTTCCACCAGATCGAGAAGTTCATCGAGCGCGACATCCGCAAGGCCGAACTGCCCGAAAGCGTCGGTGCGGGACCGAAATACGCTCCCGACGAGAACCGCGGCCGTTTCGGACGCGGCGGCCGGGGCGGGGGACGTTCCGGGGCCGGAGGCCGCGGGCGAGGTGGCCGGAGCGACCGTTCGGGCCGCAACAGCCGGGATCGTCGGCGGTCCGCGCGACCGCCGCCGTCACCGCGGGGGCCGCAACCGTCGCCGCGGCGACAAGCCGCAGGGCGGAGAACCGACTCCGCAGGCATAAACCGAAAAATCCCCGGAACGGCTAAGTTCCGGGGATTTTTGTCTGTCTACTATTTCTTGTTGCGGGGGTCCCAAGAGGGATGCGCGGGGTCTTCGGCCGTGAGGGCCTCTTCGAGCGAGATTCCGAGCGCCTCGGCCACGCCTTTGCCGTATGCCGGATCTGCATAGTAGCAGTGGCGCACATGGCGCTGCTTGATGAACAGTTCGGCATCGCCCATGGCGCGCGCCGTGTTCTCGCAGGTCACCTGCCGGTCTTCGGGCGACATCACGCGCCACAGCAGTCCGGGCTGGGTGAAATAGTCGTCGTCCAACTCGCGCTCGTCGTAGTTGAACACGTCGCCGTTCACGGCCAGAGGCGGCTCCTTGAGGGCGGGGTTGTCCTGCCACTCGCCGTAGCTGTTGGGTTCGTAACCCTTGGCCGAGCCGTAGTTGCCGTCGGTGCGCATCTGCCCGTCGCGGTGGAAGGCGTGGAACGGACAGCGGGGCTTGTTCACGGGGATCTCCGTGTGATTCACGCCCAGACGGTAGCGCTGTGCGTCGCCGTAGGAGAACAGGCGGCCCTGCAGCATCTTGTCGGGCGAGAAACCGATGCCCTCGACGATGTTCATGGGGTTGAACGCCGACTGTTCGACATCCGCATAATAGTTTTCCGGATTGCGGTTCAGCTCCAGAACGCCCACCTCGTGCAGCGGGAAATCCTTGTGGTACCAAACTTTCGTCAGGTCGAACGGATTGAGCTTGTAGTTGCGGGCCTCCTCCTCGGTCATCAGTTGCACATACATCGTCCAGCGCGGGAAATCGCCGCGCTCGATGGCGTCGTACAAGTCCCTCTGGTGCGATTCGCGGTCCCTGCCCACGAGTGCCTCGGCCTCGGCGTCCGTCAGGTTCTTGATACCCTGCTGGGTCGTGAGGTGGAACTTCACCCAGATGCGCCGGTTGTCCTTGTTGTAGAAACTGTAGGTGTGGCTTCCGAATCCGTGCATGTGGCGGTAGGAGGCCGGAATTCCGCGCGGCGACATCGTGATGGTCACCTGATGCAGCGCCTCGGGCAGCAGGGTCCAGAAATCCCAGTTGTTGTTGGCCGAACGCAGGTTGGTGCGCGGGTCGCGCTTCACGGCGTGGTTCAAATCGGGGAACTTCAGCGGGTCGCGCAGGAAGAACACCGGGGTGTTGTTGCCCACGAGGTCCCAGTTGCCCGCGTCGGTGTAGAACTTCATGGCGAAGCCGCGGATGTCGCGCTCGGCATCGGCCGCGCCGCGCTCTCCGGCGACGGTCGAGAAACGCACGAAGCATTCGGTCTTCTTGCCGACTTGGGCGAAGATCGAGGCGCGCGTATATTGGGTGATGTCCTTCGTGACCGTGAAGGTGCCGAACGCGCCGGAGCCTTTGGCGTGCATGCGGCGTTCGGGAATGACCTCGCGGTCGAAGTGTGCGAGTTTTTCGAGGAACCACGGATCCTGCAGCGTCACGGGGCCGCGGACGCCTGCGGTCTGAATGTTCTGATTGTCGGCGATCGGCCGGCCGTTCTCGGCTGTCAGTTGTTTTTTGTCCATTGTCGTTTATTTTGGTGTGACGAATCTGTTATAAAAGTACGACGGAATTCTTTGATTTGCAAATCAATAATATTGATGACTCCATAATAGAAACTTATGTTTGCCAAAATCATGCCCGGACGGAACGGGCTTCCTGACGGAAATTTTCCGGCCGATCGTGCGGAATTTCGGGTCCGGGGTGTTATCTTTGGAATATGAACATTGCATTCAGCACTCCACTGCAAGGCAACCTCGTCCTGTGCCGCGACCTCCGCGAGGCGGAGTTGATGCGTTGGGGCGGTCTTTACAAATTCCTCTGGGTGCGGCAGGGCAGCCTGTCGCTGGAGGTCGACCATGTCCCGATGCAGCTCGCCGCCGGGGAGATCGTTTCGCTGACACCCCTGCACCGTATCGGCAACCTCCGCTGTGACGGCGACTGCCTTTCGCTGTTGTTCGACAGCAATTTCTACTGCATCTTCGGCCACGACGGCGAGGTTTCGTGCAACGGCCTGCTGTTCAACGGCTCCTCCGAGCCCTTGCGGCTGGCGCTCTCCGCCCGGCGGCAGGAGGCCCTCGGACGTATCGTCGAGGAATTGTGCGCCGAATACGAGGTGAACGACGGACTGCGCGAGGAGATGCTCCGCATGCAGCTCAAACGCTTCATCATCGTCTGCACGCGCGCCGCGCGTGAGCATTTCGGGGTCGACGGCCCGCAGGAACAGTTGTTCGACACCGTGCGGCGTTTCCATGTGCTTGTCGACGAGCATTTCCGCACCCGCAAACGGGTGCAGGATTATGCCGAGCTGCTGCACCGTTCGCCCAAGACCCTTTCCAACCTTTTCGCCGCCTGCGGGCATGCGTCGCCGCTGAGCGTCATCCACGACCGCGTCAACGCCGAAGCGCGCCGGCTGCTGCTCTATACCGGTAAGAGCGCCAAGGAGGTCGGCTATCTGCTGGGGTACGAGGATACGGCGGCATTCAGCCGTTTCTTCGCCAAGATGAACGGCGAGAGCATCACCTCGTTCCGTTCCCGCCTGCAAAGGGAATAATCGCCAAGTCATCCGGCACTCCTGCCATCGTGCGGACGGGCGGAAATGCGGAACTTTGCATCATCGAAACTTTTAAAACCGAATAACGATGATGCAAAAACTTTCCGGCCTGTTTTACGGCTTTCTGAAAATCGCCGCCGATGCGCAGCGGCTCGGCCTCGGTATGCTCCGGGTCGCCATTCTGGTGATCTTCGTCTGGATCGGGGGACTCAAATTCTGGAACTACGAGGCCGAGGGCATCGTGCCCTTCGTCGCCAACAGCCCCTTCATGAGCTTCTTTTACAACACGAAGGCGCCCGAATACAAACAGTACAAGATGCCCGAAGGCAGTTTCAACGCCGACAAGCACGCGTGGCATGTGGCGAACAACACCTACGGGTTTTCGCACGGACTGGGCCTGCTGATCATGTCGATCGGCATCCTGACCTTCTTCGGATTTTTCTCTGCGCGTGTGGGGCTGGTGGGTGAACTGCTGGCCATCGCGATGACGCTCGGAACCCTCTCGTTTCTGGTCACCACGCCCGAGGTGTGGGTCCCCGACTTGGGCAGCGGGGAGTACGGATTTCCGCTGCTGTCGGGCGCGGGACGGCTGGTCATCAAGGATACGGCCATTCTTGCCGGCGCAGTGGTGCTGCTCTCGGACACGGCCCGAAAGCTGCTTGCGCGGCGGAAAAATGCATAATAAAAATCCCCTCCGATTTTCCGGAGGGGATTCTGATTTGTGGCGGAAGAGGATCGACTTTATTTCTGTCTGAAATAGATTTGCATCGGGGGTCCCGGTATACAAAAGTCCCCCTTTTCAAAGGGGGATTTAGGGGGATTGTCGGTACTGGATTTTTCGGGGATTGTATGGCGTTTTAGGGGGCAATCCCGTCTGGATGCTTACTTCTGTCGGAAATAAATCTGCATGGGGTGTCCCGGTATACAAAAGTCCCCCTTTTCAAAGGGGGATTTAGGGGGATTGTCGGTACTGGATTTTTCGGGGATTGCATGGCGTTTTAGGGTGCAATTCCGTCTGGATGCTTATTTCTGTCGGAAATAAATCTGCATCGGGACTCCCGAAAAATCCCACTTGTCGCGCATGTTGTTCTCGAGGAAGCGGCGGTAGGGCTCCTTGATGTACTGCGGCAGGTTGACGAAGAACGCGAACTGCGGCGTCGGCGTCGGCAACTGGGTGACGTACTTGATCTTGATGTACTTGCCCTTTGTCGCAGGGGGCGGGTAGTTCTCGATCAGCGGCAGCATGTAGTCGTTGAGTTCCGAGGTCGAAATGCGCCGCTTGCGCGACTGGTAGACGCGGATCGAGGTCTGGAGCACGTCGAAGATGCGCTGTTTGTTCATCACCGAGGTGAAGATGATCGGAATGTCGTTGAACGGCGCGAGTTTCTTCTTGAGGAACTCGGTCCACTCCTTCATCGTGTTGCTGTCCTTTTCGATGAGGTCCCATTTGTTGACCACGATCACGCATCCCTTGCGGTTGCGGACGATCAGGTTGTGGATGTTCAGGTCCTGCGACTCGAGCCCCTGCTGGGCGTCGAGCATCAGGATGCAGACGTCCGAATTTTCGATGGCCCGGATCGAGCGCATCACCGAGTAGAATTCGAGGTCCTCCATCGTCTTGCCCTTCTTGCGCATGCCGGCCGTGTCGACGAGGTAGAAATCCATCCCGAACTTGTTGTAGCGCGTGTGGATCGAGTCGCGCGTGGTTCCGGCGATTGAGGTCACGATGTTGCGCTCCTCGCCCAGCAGGGCGTTGGTGAGCGACGATTTCCCGACGTTGGGACGGCCCACGATGGTGATGTGGGGCAGGTCGTCGTCCACCTCGGCGGCGGCTTCGGCCGGGAGCGCGGCAAGGATGGCATCCATCAGGTCGCCCGTGCCGGTGCCCGACATCGACGAGATGCAGTAGGGATCGCCCAGTCCGAGGGCGTAGAACTCGTGCGAGGAGTATATCTGGTCGTTGTTGTCGACCTTGTTGCAGACGAGGATCACCTTTTTCGAAGTGCGGCGCAGGATGTCGGCCATCAGCATGTCGAGGTCGGTGATGCCGGTCTTGACCTCCACGAGGAACAGAATGACATCGGCCTCGTCGATGGCCAGCAGCACCTGACGGCGGATTTCGTCCTCGAAGATGTCCTCCGAGTTGACGGTGTATCCGCCCGTGTCGATCACGGAGAATTCCTTGCCGTTCCAGTCCGTTTTACCGTAGTGGCGGTCACGGGTGGTTCCAGCCGTCGCATCGACGATCGCCTTCCGTTCGCCCACGAGACGGTTGAAGAGGGTGCTTTTGCCGACGTTCGGACGGCCCACAATTGCTACGAGGCTCATATTTCTTTTTTATTTTACTGCAAAGATACGAATAAGCCGAGAGAAAAAAGCAAGTTCGCTTGCATTTTTTCCGAGGCGTATTATCTAAGGCAAAGCCAAAGATACGAAAAAACGGATGGGTCAAAACGCTCGTCCTCTTTCTAAAAGTGCCGTTACGGCACCAAAGATAGCGCAAACCGGGCGCACTGCCAAATTTATTTCCGTCAGATATACCGGCTTTCGGTATCGCCGGCCTGCACGGGGTAGAGCAGTACGGAACTGTATGCGGCGAAAAGGTGCTCGAGCATGGCGGGGATGCGGCTCATGGCGGGGTGGTAGGAGACCCTTTCGCGGCGGCTCATCACGAACCACAGGCAGTCGTCGTCGCGCAGGTCGTGTTCGAGCGAGGGCAGGTCGTCCCACAGTTCGAACGGCACGAAATCGAGATTTGCCGTGCGTTTGCGGCCTTTCGGACGCAGGTATTCCATCGTCGTCGCCGGGGCGAAGACCACGATTTTGATCCCTGAATTCTCGGCCAGATGGCGGATGCGGCGCAGCCACATCTGGAATCCCGCCTCCTGCTCGGCCTTCTCGGGCACCACGATCAGGTGGCGCTTGATGGTCGTCAGGGGTTGCACGGGGTTGTAGATGAAGGTCGTGACGTTGCTCCGCGCCAGCACGTCGGCGGCCATCTTGCCGATGCCCGTGCCCGTGCCGCCGTGGATGCCCGGAATCGCCGGGATGCCCGGGACGGCGGGCGCTCCGTGGTGCATGCCCATCACGATGTCGGTGATGTTGCGTTCGCGGACCACGCTGACGATGGCGTTGGAGATGTTCACGTCGTAGCGCAACAACTCCTGCAGGTAGATGTCGCCCGCGGCGGCGGCCGTGGCCGCCACATCGAGAATCTTCTGGGCCCGTTTTTCGACGTTGGGGTCCTCGACCTGATTGTCGACGGCGTGCAGGGCGTAGAGCCCGTTGGGCTCCTTGGCGCGTTTGAGCATCGCGCTCAGGCCGACCAGTTCGTCGGCCGTGCGCTCGTCGGCCACCGGGATCAGGATGTGGTCCTCCTGCTTGGGGGCTTTGTCGTCGGCGTCGTGCGTGTGGCGGACGGCGATGTTGTGTGCGCCGCGCTGCGTGGCGAAGGTCGAAATGGTGCAGGTGGCCAGAATCATCAGGATCGTGCCGTTGAGCACGCTCTCGTTCAGCAGGCGGATGGGTTCGCCGTCGGGCGTGTGGCCCAGAATGACGTTGTAGCCGACCATCACGGCGGCCAGCGTCGCGGCCACATGGGCCGAACTCAGGCCGAAGATCACCGTCCGCTGGTCGCGCGAGAGGCGGAATGTCTTTTGGGTGAGCCACGCCGCAATGAATTTCGCGGCCGTAATCAGCACGATCATGATGGCCGCCACCTCGATGCTCTCCCAGTCGCGGAAGAAGGCGCGGTAGTCGATGAGCATGCCCACGCCGATCAGGAAGAAGGGGATGAAGATGGCGTTGCCGACGAACTCGATGCGGTTCATCAGCGGCGAGGTGCGGGGGATCAGGCGGTTGAGGGCCAGCCCCGAGAGGAATGCGCCGATGATCGGCTCCAGTCCCGCCAGCTGGGCGAGGTAGGCGCCCAGAAAGACCATCACCAGCACGAAGATGTACTGCGAGACGTTGTCGCTGCACTGCTTGAAGAACCAGTGGGCGATCAGCGGAAAGAGAAAGACGATGATGACGATGCAGAGGAGGACCGAGCCGCCGAGCCGCCACCAGAACATCTCGTCGACGTTGCCCGTGGCCATGCCGACGATCACGGTGAGCAGCAGCAGGGCCAGCGTGTCGGTGATGACCGTGCCGCCGACGGCGATGGTCACGGCCTTGTCGCGGGCGATGCCGAGTTTGCTGACGATGGGGTAGGCGATGAGCGTCTGCGAGGCGAAGAGTCCGGCCAGCAGGATCGAGGAGTAGATCGAGAATCCCATGACGTAATACCCGGCCAGAATACCGAGGCCCAATGGAACGCAGAAGGTGTAGAGTCCGAAGATGAGGCTTCGCCAACTGTTTTTCTTGAAGTCGGACATGTCCATGTCGAGCCCCGAGAGGAACATGATGTAGAGGAGGCCGGCCGTTCCCGAGAGGATGATGCTGCTGTCGCGCAGCACGAGGTTCAGGCCGTGGGGACCGATCACCGCACCCGCGATGATGAGCCCCAGCAGATAGGGGATTTTGAGTTTGTTCAGCAGCAGCGGAGCCGCGAGGATGATGACCAGAATCAGCATGAACTTCAGGATCGGGTCCTCGAGCGGCAGCGTCAGATTTATATTGTGTGCGAATAGCAGCATGGGCATAAAAAGTGTCGTTATGAGACCAAATATACGAAAATCCGCGGTTATTTCCAAACGGGCGGGACGCTTTGTGCGGACAGGGCGTATCTTGCACGTTTTTTGTTCATTGTCGGCAGCAAAGATACGCAATTGGGAAATAAACGGTGTCCCGAACGCGTTTTTTAGAGAAAAAAACGTAACTTTGAAAAATTTGAAACCCGAAATTCCGCCTCGGATGAGCGTAGACAAAGTCGATAAGAAGTTGCTCGGGCCCGTGCTTGCGGGCTTTTTCATCATGGGATTCTGCGACATGGTGGCGCCCATCACGGGCCGCATCGCCGCCGAATTCCCGGCCGAACGGCAGGCTGCCGTGAGTTTCCTGCCGACGATGGTGTTCCTCTGGTTTCTGGTGCTCTCGACCCCCGTCGCCGCGCTGATGAACCGCTGGGGCCGGAAGGCCACGGCGCTGGTCGGCTACGGATTCACGATCGCGGGGCTGACGGTGCCTTTCGCCGCGGGCGCCGACTGCGCGCTGGGGTGGTATTTCGCAGGCTTCGGACTGCTGGGCATCGGCAATACGGCGATTCAGGTGGCCGTCAACCCCCTGCTGGCGACCATCGTTCCCGGCGAGCGGATGACCAGCTACCTGACCGTCGGCCAGATATTTCGCAACACCTCGCTCCTGCTGCTGGCCCCGATCGTCACGGGGCTCGTCGCCCTGACGGGGTCGTGGCGGCTCCTGCTGCCCATCTACGCCGGACTGACCGTTGTGGGCGGCATCTGGCTGCAACTGACCGCGGTGCCGGAACCCGCGCAGATGGGACGCGCCGCGTCGCTGGCCGACTGTTTCCGCCTGCTGAAAAACCGCGCCGTACTGCTCTCGACGCTGGGCGTGGCGGCGTTCATCGCCGCCGACGTGGGTATCGGATTCCTCTCGGTGCGGCTGATCGACAACCCCTCGTCGATCCTCACCACCACGGGATTCTACGCCTGCCGCATCGTCGGAACACTCATCGGCGCATGGGTGCTGGTGCACGTCTCCGACGTGAAATACCTCGGCTGGAACATGGCCGGGGCGCTGGCGCTGTGCATCGCGCTGCTGTTCGTGCGCAACGAGGCGGCGATCTATGCCGCCGTCGGGCTGCTGGGCTTCGGCATGGCGTGCGTCTTTGCCACATTCTATGCCGTGGCGACCAAGGCCGTGCCCGGGAGCGCCAACGAAGTGGCCGGGCTGATGATTATGGCCATCTCGGCCGGAGCGGTCTCGGGACCCGTCTGCGGCGCGATCATCCGCGCTTCGGGCAATCCGCATCTGGGGATGCTGTTCGTCGCCGCATGCGTCGGCTACATGCTCTGGGCCTCCGTCAAACTGAAAACCAAACGCTGACTATGATACGCAAGATCGTACTGACCCTGTTGCTTGGAGGCGCCGTGCTGAGCGCCGCCGCGCAGAAACCCCGCGCCCGGGTGGAATGGGGCGTCGTCGGGGGTATCAACATTCCCGACTACACGACCAACATGAAAGCCGCCGACGTGAAGAACAAACTGGGCTGGCAGGCCGGTATCGTCACGGCCGTCAACCTCGGGGCTTTCGCCGTCGAGCCGCAGATACTCTACGTCCGGCAGGGGCTCCGCATCCGTCCCGAAGGGGCGAAGGAGATCAACCTCAAGTCGAACTCGATCGACGTTCCGGTGCTGGCGTCGTTCCGCCTGCTGAAGCCCGTGCGCATCTATGCCGGTCCGGTCTTCACGGTGATGAACGACTGCAAGCAGAAGTCGGGCGGCGATCTGCTCGACTTCGGGCGCATCCGTCCGACGCTCTCCTACACGGTGGGGGCCGGGGTGGTGCTGATGCGCCACCTGCTGATCGACCTGCGTTACAACGGCCAGTTCCGTTCGAAGCACGAGGTGGTGCTGCCCGACGGAAGCCAGCTCGATAAACTTCGTACCTATAATGTTGCGCTCAGCTTCGGCTATCTATTCTGATCTATGACGGAAACAGTCGGAAAGGAAATACTCATCGAAGGCGTCGATCCCCGCGAGTTGTACGGGGCGCAGAACGTCTACCTCGAACAGATCAAATCGCTGCACCCCGCGCTGAAAGTCGTGGCCCGCGGCTCGTCGCTCAAGGTCCTCGGCTCCGAGGCCGAGACCCGGCGGTTCGCCAAACGCATGGACTCGCTGGTGGCCTATTACCTCAAGTACGGGCATGTCTCGTCGCAGGTGATCGACCAGTGCTTCTCGGGCGGCATCACGCAGGACGACGCCCCGGTGGACAAGGACGTGATCGTCTACGGCAACAACGGCAACATCGTCCGGGCCCGGACCGTCAACCAGCAGCGGCTCGTCAAACTCTACGACAAGAACGACCTGCTGTTCGCCGTGGGTCCCGCCGGCTCGGGCAAGACCTACACGGCCATTGCGCTGGCCGTCCGCGCCCTGAAAGAGAAGCAGGTGCGGCGCATCATCCTCACGCGCCCGGCTGTCGAGGCGGGCGAGAAGCTGGGCTTTCTGCCCGGCGACATGAAGGAGAAACTCGATCCCTACCTGCAACCGTTGTACGATGCGCTGAACGACATGATCCCGCCCGTCAAACTCCAGAAGTTCCTCGAGGACGGGACCGTGCAGATCGCCCCGCTGGCCTACATGCGCGGCCGCACGCTGGACAATGCTTTCGTCATTCTGGACGAGGCGCAGAACACCACCTTGTCGCAGATTAAGATGTTCCTCACGCGCATGGGCCGCAACGCGCGGTTCATCGTCACGGGCGACGTGACGCAGATCGACCTGCCCCGCCGGAGCGACAGCGGACTGGTCCGCACGATGGAGATTCTGCGCGGCATCGCCGACATCGGCATCGTGGAGTTCGACAAGCGCGACATCGTGCGCCATCCGCTGGTGAAACACATCGTCGAGGCGTTCGACAAACATACGGAACCCGAACATTCAAACCCAAAAACAGAATAAGCTATGGATCGTAATTTAACGGCGCTGAAACCGGCGCTCGTCTGGAAACATTTTGCGGAGATCGTCCGCATTCCGCGTCCCTCGTACCACGAGGAGAAGATCCGCAAATACATCCTCGATTTCGCCCGCGCGCAGGGCCTCGAATGCAAGGAGGACGCGGCGCACAACGTCTATGTCTCGAAACCCGCCTCGAAGGGGATGGAGAACCGCAAGGGCGTGATCCTGCAGGCGCACCTCGACATGGTGC
The DNA here is from genome assembly GCF_900083545.1 of Alistipes provencensis. Lineage (NCBI taxonomy): Bacteria > Pseudomonadati > Bacteroidota > Bacteroidia > Bacteroidales > Rikenellaceae > Alistipes > Alistipes provencensis. Next base: position 2,542,647 of record NZ_LT559262.1, read on the forward strand.
CGCAGAAGAACAACGACAAGCAGTTCGACTTCACGAAAGACCCCATCGACGCCTACATCGACGGCGACTGGGTGACGGCCGACGGCACGACGCTCGGGGCCGACAACGGCATCGGCGCGGCGGCGATCCTCGCGGTGCTGGAGGACAAGACCTTGAAACACGGCCCGCTGGAGGCGCTCTTCACGGCCACCGAGGAGACCGGCATGGACGGCGCTTTCGGGCTGAAAAAGGGACTTCTCAAAGGCGACATCCTGCTGAACCTCGACTCCGAGGAGGAGGGCGAACTCTATGTGGGCTGCGCCGGAGGACTCGACGCCAACGTCACGTTCAAGTACAAGGCCGAGCCGACGCCCGCCCGCAACTATACCGCTGCAAAGATCACGGTGAAAGGGCTCAAGGGCGGCCACTCGGGCATTCAGATCGTCTGCCAGCGCGCCAACGCCAACAAGGTGCTGTTCCGTTTCCTGAACGCCTCGCCGTGCGACGTACTGCTGGCGTCGGTGGACGGCGGCGGTCTGCGCAATGCCATTCCGCGCGAGGCCGAGGCCGTAGTGCTGGTCAGGACCAAGGACTACGACGGGTTCGCCAAGGCGCTGAAAGCCTATGAAAAGGTCGTCAAGGCCGAATACGCCGGTATCGAGGATGCAGTGTCGATCAAGGTCAAGGAGTGCGACAAACCGGCGGAGATGCTTCCGAAGGAGGTCGCCGCCAATCTCACGAAGGCCGTGGTCGCCTGCCCCGACGGGGTGCAGAAGATGTCGATGGCGATGCCCGGACTGGTGCAGACCTCGACGAACCTTGCGCGCGTGGTGTCGGACGGCAAGACCGTGAAACTCCAATGCCTGCTGCGCAGTTCGGTGGGTACGGAGAAGGCGGCGCTGGGCGAGGCCATGGCCGCGGTCTTCGCGCTGGCCGGTGCCAAGACCGACCTGACGGGCTCCTACGACGGCTGGAACCCCAATATGGAGTCGCCGATCCTGAAAGCCATGACCGCCTCCTACGAAGCGCTCTACGGCAAGAAACCCGCCGTGACGGCCATTCACGCCGGACTGGAGTGCGGCATCATCGGCAGCAAATACCCCAAGATGGACATGATCTCGTTCGGTCCGACGATCTGCTATCCCCACTCGCCCGACGAAAAGGTTCAGATCGCTTCGGTCGGCAAGTTCTACGACTTTCTGGTAGACACGCTGCGCAACATTCCCGAAAAGTAGACGCAGCGTGGCAGCCAATTCCGAAACTTGGTTCGTCATCGTCAATCCCGTGGCCGGAGGCGGCCGCGGGCTCGACCATTTTCCGCAGATCTCGAAGCACCTGCGCGATGCGCATATCCTTTGCGAACCGGTCTTCACGGAGCATAAGTTCCACGCCACGGAACTCACCGTGTGGGCCGTGCGCGAGGGCTACCGCCGCATCATCGTCGTGGGCGGCGACGGTACGCTGCACGAGGTGGTGAACGGGCTGTTCATCCAGCAGGAGGTGTGCCCCAGCGATGTGCTGCTGGCTGTGGTGGCCGTCGGCACGGGCAACGACTGGGTCCGCACGTTCGGCATTTCGAACCGTTATCAGGACGCCGTGAAAGCCATCAGCGAGGGCTGTTCGTTCCTGCAGGACGTCGGGGTGGTCTCCTACGAGGAGGCTCACTACCGCCAGAGCCGCTACATGGCCAATGTCGCCGGAGCGGGCTTCGACGCCCATGTCGTGCGCAAGCTCTCGCACCTGAAAAAGAAGGGCCACAAGAGCCGCTGGCGCTATACGTGGTGTCTGGTGAAGAATTTCTTCCGTTACAAGTCCACGGGTGTCAAGGTCTGGGTCGACGACCGGCTGGTCTACAACAACCTGCTGCTGTCGGCGGCTGTGGGCATCTGTAAATTCAACGGCGGCGGCATCCAGCAGTTGCCCGAGGCGGTTGCCGACGACGGTATGCTCGACCTGTCGCTGATCCGCCCGGTGCATTTCTGGCACCTGCTGTTCCGCTTCCACTACCTCTTCAACGGCGGCATCTACCGCATCCGCCACATCTTGCAGGAGCGCGGCAGCCGCATCCGCATCGAATCGTCGCCCGAGGGGTCGGTCGAGATCGACGGCGAGCCGCTGGGGCATACGCCCCTCGAATTCTCGGTGCTCCATCAGGCCGTGCGGATCGTTGTAGGGCGCGATTTCTTCGAGAAAGCCTCTTGTTAAGTATACCATGTAAAGAAACGGGGACCTGACATCAGTCAGGTCCCCGTTTCTCATATAGGCGGGATTACTTGTCGGCGTAGAGCGATCGGGCGATGCCCAGCTCCAGACCGCGCAGCTCGGCCAGACCGCGCAGGCGGCCCAGACACGAATAACCCGGATTGGTCTTCTTTTTCAGGTCGTCGATCATCTGATGACCGTGGTCGGGACGCATCGGGATCGAGATGCCGCGGCGCTGCTGAATCTCCAGCAGGGCTTTCATCACGTCGTACATCGGCACGTCGCCTTCGAGGTGGTTGGCTTCGTAGAAATTGCCCTCGGCATCGCGCTGCGTCGAGCGCAGGTGGACGAAATTCACCCGGTCGCCCTGACGGAGCATCATCCCCGGCAGGTCGTTCTTCGCCGAGACGCCGAACGATCCCGTGCAGAGGCACAGACCGTTCGAAATGTTGGGAACGGCCGCTACCAGCTTCTCGAAATCGGATTCCGTGGAGAGGATGCGCGGCAGGCCGAGAATCGGGTAGGGGGGATCGTCGGGGTGGATGGCCAGCACGGCGCCCGCCTCGTCGGCGACAGGGGCTACTTCCTTGAGGAACGCGATGAGGTTCGCACGGAGGGTCTCCGCATCGACGCCCTTGTAGCGGTCCAGTTCCTGCTGGAACTGCTCCAGCGTGAAACTCTCCTCCGAACCGGGCAGGCCCGCGATCATGTTGCGGGTGATGAGTTCGATCTCCGCGGCGTCCATCTGCTCGAAACGGGCCTTGGCGATGGCGCGCTCGGCCTCGGTGTACTCCTGCTCGGCGCCGGGACGCTTGAGGATGTGGAGGTCGAAGGCGAGGAACGCCGCACGCTCGAAGCGCAGGGCGCGCGATCCGTCGGGCAGCTCGTAGGCGAGGTTCGTGCGCGTCCAGTCCAGAACGGGCATGAAGTTATAGGTGATGACCTTCACGCCGCAGGCCGCGAGGTTGCGGATCGACTGTTTGTAGTTCTCGATATAGCGCTGGAAGTCGCCCGTGCGGGTCTTGATGTGCTCGTGAACGGGAACGCTCTCGACGACCGACCATGTGAGGCCCGCGTCGGCGACCGTCTGCTGGCGTTTTTGAATCTCCTCGACGGTCCATACTTCGCCGTTGGGAATGTGGTGGAGGGCGGTCACGATGTCCGTGGCTCCGGCTTGGCGGATATCCTCCAGCGATACGGGGTCGTTCGGACCGTACCACCGCCAAGATTGCTTACATAGATACATGGCTGAATGCAGTTTTAAAGCTCGTCCCTCCGATCGCTCCGGGCGGTTTCGACTCACGGCCTCTGGCCGTGTTTACAAGTCTGACCCCACCCTAAACCCCTCCCTCGGGAGGGGCTTGTCGCACGCGACCGGAATGACGCGCCGATTGGTTATTCACTAAATAGAGAATGCGTCGAAACCGCCGTCGACGACGGCCAGCGCGCCCGTCACGAACGACGAAGCGTCGCTGATGAGGTAGTGGATCGTACCCAGCAGCTCCTCGGGCTCGGCGAAGCGGCCGGCGGGGGTGTGGGCGATGATCGTCCGCGCACGGTCGGTGTACGAACCGTCGGGGTTCGTCAGCAGCGTGCGGTTCTGGTTCGTCAGCAGGAAGCCCGGGACGATGGCGTTAACGCGCATTTCGGGGCTGAACTTCATGGCCAGCTCGGCAGCCATGTATTTCGTGTAGTTGCCGATGGCGGCTTTCGCGGCGCCGTAGCCCACCACGCGGGTCAGCGGACGCAGGGCCGATTCGGAGCAGAAGTTGACGATCACGCCCTTCTTGCGGGCCGTCATGGCCTCGCCGAAGACCGTCGTGGGCAGCACCGTGCCGAAGAGGTTGAGGTCCACGACCTTCTTGAAGGCGTCGATCTCCAGATCGAGGAACGACTTGTCGGGGGCGATCGTCGCGCCGCCCATGTTGCCGCCGGCGGCATTCAGGAGGATGTCGATGCAGCCGTAAGCCTTGAGGATCGCCTCGCGGTTCGAAACGAGCACTTCGCGGTTCAGTACGTCGGTCACGAGGAACAGCGCCTCGCCGCCCTTCTCGCGGATCGACGACGCAAGCGCCTCGCCCGACTGCTCGTCGCGGTCGAGAACGACGACTTTAGCCCCCTGCTCGGCGAGGTATTCGCAGATCGAGCGGCCCAGAATGCCGGCCCCGCCCGTCACGACGACGACGCGGCCACGGATGTCAAACAGATTTTTCATGGTTTTTCAGATAAGGTTGTTTTTATAATATTGAATGTTCTCTTTCAGCAGAATGTCGATCGGCATGTGGTTGACCGGCGCCTCGGGGCGGCGTCCCTCGACCAGCCATTCGCACAAGGCCATCACCCCGCGGTAGCCCTGCGCCTCGGGGCGCTGGGCTACCAAGGCCGTCACCACGCCCGCGTCGAGCATCTGCCCGTTGCGGCGGATGACGTCGTAGCCCACCAGCCGGACGTCCGTGCGGCGGCGTGCCGCGAGGTAGCCCGCCAGAATGTAGCACGTCGAATTGAAAGTCACGGCTCCGGCGATCGCGTGGTGTTTGAGGAACAGGTCGTCGAGCACCTCGCGGTTGTAATCCTCGTCGTCGAGCCGCAGCGCGGCGTAGTGGAGCTGTCCCCGGAATCCTTTTTCCCGGAGGTAGCTGCGGAATCCCTCCTCGCGGCTGCGGCCCTGATTCGAACCTCCGTCGCCGCGGTGGATGATGTTGCCCACGACGATGTCGGAACCGGGGTCGAGACGGTCGAACAGCAATCTCGCGGCGACCACTCCGGCATCGAACGACGAAGTGCCGAAATAGGCCAGTTGGTTGCATTCCGGGATGTTCGAATCGACAAACACATAGGGGATGCCCCTCCGGTCGAGTTCGTGTGCGAAGGGGGCGACCGTCTCGGCAAAAAGCGTGGCGATCACTGCGCCGTCGAACGCTTCGTCGCGCAGTTGCGCGAGCAGTTTCTCGCACGACGAGCGGTCGTATTGGTCGAAGACGAACTTGCGGACCGCGATGTTGTAACGCCGGGCTTCGGCCTCGGCACGGACGATTCCGGCGTCGAAATCGGCCCAGTATTCGCCCTGCGCGAAGCGGGGCATCACCACGGCCAGCGTATATTGGCGGCCCGAGGCCAGCGAACGGGCGATCAGGTTGGGGCGGTAGTTCACGGCGTGAAGCACTTCGTTGATGCGTGCGAGGTTCTCCTCCGAGACCTTGCCGCGGTTGTGGATCACGCGGTCGACGGTAGCTACCGACACCCCCGCCATGCGGGCGATGTCGACGATGCGGACCGTCGTATTTTCGTTGTCAGCCATGATTCGGCAGCGGGTTTGAAGTTTCTACCGCAAATCTACGCATAATTTTCCAAAATCGCAAGTGTGTGCGCACACATCGCATTTTTTAGGGTAAAAAAGCATTGGTCGCGGTTGTTACCGCGAGATTTTGCCGCTTTTTGGTCGGCAAAAAGCGGCGTAAAAACCGACCGGCAGACGAAAAAAGCTAAAAGACGCGGCCTAACGCTGACTCCGGGCGACTATTCGCGGGTTTGCAAGCAAACCGTCCCCTCCGTTCGCGCTTTTAGTCCGCATCTTTCTTGACGCTTTTTTCGCCGGGCCGGATTATTCGCCGCCGTTGGCGGCGGGGAGCAATCTGCGTTATTGCTTACAACCGCAAAAAAATGACGCGCCCTAAAATAAGGGACGCGCCGTTTTATCGTATTGAACCCCGGCTATTTCTTTTGGGCCGGAGCTGCTGCCGGGGCGGCGGGAATGGTTTCGGTGATATCCACCTCGGTCACCACCCAACTGAAAAGATCGTTGGCGCACTGGCTCTCCATTTGGCGGATCTGCGACAGGTCGGTCGTGTCGGCCAGAATGGCGTTGAAGAACTGGTCCGTCGTGGCGTAGGCCGCGTTGACCTTTCCGGCGAAGCATTCGTAGAACGCCTTCTGCTGGGAGCGGTCCAGACCCGCCGGAAGCACGCCCTGTGCGACGAGGGTGCTGTAAGGATAGATGTGGCGCATGTTGTGGGCGTCGGCATCGAGTTCATCGACGATGGTCGATACGACGACCATATCGACCGTGTCGTCCACGCCCTGCATCTCGACGAATTCCACATAGACCGGATAGCTGTTTTCGAGCTGACCGGCCACGTCGTCGGTGAACACTACGAATTCGGCGTCGGTCAGGTCGTCGAGGTAAACCATCTGGCGGTAGCTGCGCAGCGCTTCGCGCATGGCTTTGCGCTGTTCGTGGTTCCATTGGCGTTGCTGCGAGCAGCCGACGAGGCCTGCGGCGAACATGGCCAGCAGGGGGACACAGAGGAGAATTTTTTTCATTTTTACCTTGATTTTGGTTTTACTTCTGAGAGAACGCAATCCGTGTGCCAAAAAAATCGCTATATTCGCACAAAATAGCTTGTTATGGATGTTTTGAGTTTCCGCGACTACTGCCTGTCGCTGCCCCTGACCGAAGAGACGACCCCTTTCGACGAGACCACACTGGTCTATAAGATCGGCGGCAGGATGTACGCCTGCGCCGATATGGAGGCGTTCGAGTGGATTGCCGTGAAGTGCGACCCCGACGAGGCCATTGCGCTGCGCGAGCGGTATGCGGAGGTGAATCCGGCGTTTCATTTCAACAAGGTGCACTGGAACGGCATCGGCACCACGGGCGACCTGCCCGACGCTTTCATCCGCGAACAGATCCGCAACTCCTACCTGCTGGTCCTGCGGCAGAACGTCACGCCCCGGGCCCGCCGCGAGGAGATTCTGCGCTATATAGACCAACACGGCCTGCCCGTCTAAGAGGCGGGATTTAGGGGCTGCGGAGACTTTTGCACATCAGACGCGATTTCCGCTACGACCCACGCTAAATCCCGCGTTTTACGCAGGTAGGCGGTATCCGGCCCGGAACCATCCGAAGGTCGGTCGCCCCCTAAAACCCGCCTTTTAGGCGGGTAGCGCAACTCTTGCTCCGATACGGGAACTCCTGCCGCCGCCCCTAAAACCCGCGTCTTACGCGGGCTTGTTTCCTCCAGCGGAGATAACCTGCGACGGCCAGCGCCGAATAGAGGGCGTAGAGCCCTGCGGTGAGCGGAATCTCCTTATATAAATAAAGCCCCGCCGTCACGACGTCTACGGCCAGCCACACGAGCCATTGTTCGACCTGTTTGCGCGAGAGCATCCACATCGCCACGATGCTGGCGGCCGTGGTCCCGGCGTCCCAGAAGGGTACGGTGCTGTTGGTGAAATACACCAGCAGCAGGTAGATGGCCGCATGGGCCGCGGCGTAGACCCCGACGAGCCCCGGAATCTGCCGCAGGGGCGTGTGAACGATCTCCGCAGGGACTTTCTTCGGAGCTTTCGGAGCAGCGTGCCGCCGCGCACGGCGCCATACCGCCCAACCGTACAGCCCGGCCAGCACATAGTAGACCTGCATCGAGCAGTCGGCATACAACCCCGCCTTGAAATAGAGCGTGCCGTGTACCACGGGCATCACGAGACCCACGATCCACAGCCGGATGTCGGCGCGGTATTCGAGCCAGAGATAGGTAAGTCCCAGCAAGACCCCTGCGATTTGCAGGATGAGTTTCCAATCCATCGTTATCATTTATTATCCGCCCGCCTAAGAGGCGGGTTTTAGAGTGGGTCGTAGCGGAAATTGCGTTCTGATGTGCAATAGGCCGCCGCAGCCCCTAAATCCCGCTTCTTAAGCGGGCCGGCGTAAGACGCCGGCGGGCTAAAATTTCACCGTTACGTTCGCCAGTACGTTGAGCGGCGCCTGCGGGAAGTAGAACGCGTTGTCGATCTGCTTTCCTCCGGTATATTCCGAATAGCCGTATCCGTTGCTTTCGTACTCGGTGTTGAAGAGGTTGTTGACCAGCAGTCCCAGCCGCACGCTGCGCGCCGCCTTCGTGCGGAACGTATAGGCGAGGTTGAGGTTGGTCACGCAGTAGGCGTCGAGCATCATGTCGGGATTCTCGTAGTTGGTGAAATACTGCTTGCTGACATACTGCGTGTGTAACACGGCCTCGAACCCTTTGTGGTGGAAGTCGAGCAGCAGCGCGGCGATGGTCTTGGGCGAGTAGGAGAGGCGCGTGGTCCCCATCTCGACGGTGTGATAGCCGTAATACCCGGCCACGTCGCCCGAAGTGTCGTAATCGACCACCCGGTGCACATAGTTTTCGATGCGGTTCTGCGAGAAGGTGGCGTTGGCTCCCACGGTGAACCATCCCGTCGCGCGCCACGCCGCCGACAGCTCCACGCCCCGGCGGTAGCTGTCCGCCACGTTGTCGTTCAGCGAGTCGTAGCCGTCGTTGATGCGGCCCGTCGGCACCAGTTGGTCCTTGTACTTCATGTAGTAGAAGTTCACGCCCAGCGAAAGGCGCGGAGCCGTGTACTGGTAGCCCAGCTCCCAGTCGTAGAGCTTCTCCGACGAGGGGTAGGTGTTGGCCTCGGCGAACATGTAGCGGTCGGTGAAGTCGCTGCGCGTGGGTTCCTTCTGGGCCACGGCGAACGAGAGGTAGAAGTTGTTGCACTCGGCGAGCGTGTAACTGATGCCCACACGGGGATTGAAGAAGTGATAGGTCTTGTCCACGTCGATGGGCTGCATGCCGACCTCCTCCGAAACGAAGTTGTCGTTGACGCCCCACGCCTGATAGCTGACATAACGGTACTGGAGGTCGCCGAAAAGGCGCAGTCCCCGGGCGACGGTCCACGATGCGCGGGCGAAGACGTTGGCGTCGTGCTTGTCCACGTCGTTGTCGTACCAGCGGCCGCCGATCTGACTGCTTTCCAGTCCGTCCACCCAGTCGAGCGTACCCCAGTGGGGGCAGGAGTAGTAGCTGTACGACGCTCCGAAGGTGAGATCGAGGTTGCGTACCGAATAGGACGCCGAGGCGTTCAGACCTCCTAAGTGGTTGCGCATCAGCTTTTCGCGGATGAGGTCGGCCTCTTTCCCGGCCGCGACTTCGGTCGGGATGTTGAGGTATTCGGACAGCGTGCGCCCGTCCTTATATTGTTTGTAGAAACCGTAGCCGTAGGTGTAGAATCCCGTGGCGTTCAAGGTCCACTTCTCGTTGAAACGGTGGGAGAGCACCAGCTGGTTGTTGATCTGCAGGTAGTTGTCCGTCTGGTCGTCGTAATAGCCTACCGTGGCGCGCTCCACCTTGTCGTCGTCCATGTAATAATAGGAGTGCGGGCCGTTGGAGGTGTAATACATGCCTTCGGTCTGGAACCGCCGGCCGTTGAGGCGCATCTGCTCCTTCGTAACGCCCGTGTAGGTGAGGCCGGTCTTGGCCTTGCCGCCGAACGAAAGGAATTTGAGCATCGTGTTGCCGTTGTAATACCCGGCCTGAAACATGTAGGATTTGAGGTCCGTGGCTCCGCGGTCGATGTAGCCGTCCGATCCGATGTGCGTCAGCCGTGCATCGAGGGTCCAGTGACCGCCCATCAGACCCGACGAGAGGTGTACGGCCTGCTTGTTGGTGTTGTATGAGCCGTAGGAGAGCGATGCGTCGCCTCCGAATTCGGTCTGCAGGGCGTCGGTCGACATATTGATAGCGCCGCCGAAGGCTCCCGTGCCGTTGGTCGAAATACCCGCGCCGCGTTGCACCTGCACGGTCCCCACCGACGAAATCAGGTCGGGGGTGTCGTACCAGTACATCGAGTGCGAATCGGGGTTGTTCATCGCCACGCCGTTGATCGTGACGTTGATGCGCGTGGCGTCCGTGCCGCGCAGGCGGATGGCCGTTCCGCCGATGCCGATGCCGGTCTCGTTCGTCGCCACGACCGAGGGGGTGAAAGCGATCAGCGAGGGAATGTCGAACCCGTAGCTGTTGCGGGCGATCTCGCTGCGCGTGATGTCGGAATAGGCTACGGGAGTGTTTCGGGAGGCCCGCGTGGCGGTCACCTCGACCTCCTGCAAACGGTACATCCGCACCGAATCATCGGCACCGGACGCCGGTTTTTCGGGCGTCGGAGCCGTTGTGCCGTTCGGAGCCGCATTTCCGCTCCGTTCGGGTAAATCTTCCGCGTGCAGTTGTGCGGCCGGGCAGAGCGCGGCAGCCGCAAGAATCAGAAAAATCCTTTTCATCGTTAAACTTTTTAAGTTAATAGACTGAAAAGGGGTATGAGTTGTTGATTACGCTTCGTCCCGGTCTCGGCATTACCCGTCTCCGGTTCAATGGGTATAATCTCAGCCTGACAGTAAGGCACCCCTTTGAAATATCGGGGCAAAGATAGTGTTTTTGGGGCGGATTTTGAAATTTTTTGATTAATTTTGCGGCTTCATTGAAAATTACCCGTTACAGATGAAAGTCATGTCATTCAGACCCAAGCTCTTCGATACGCTGAAGGGTTATTCCCGCGCGGATTTCCTGCGCGACCTGATGGCCGGCGTCATTGTCGGCATCGTCGCCCTGCCGCTGGCCATCGCCTTCGGCATCGCCTCGGGCGTCTCGCCCGAAAAGGGCATCATCACCGCCGTGATCGCCGGATTCGTCGTTTCGCTGCTGGGCGGCAGCCGCGTGCAGATCGGAGGCCCCACGGGCGCCTTCATCATCATCATCTACGGCATCGTCCAGCAATACGGCGAGGCGGGACTTCTGGTCGCCACGCTCATGGGCGGCGTCCTGCTGCTGGTCATGGGCCTCTGCCGGCCGGGCACGGTCATCAAATTCATCCCCTATCCGATCATCGTGGGCTTCACGAGCGGTATTGCCGTGACGATCTTCACCACGCAGGTCGCCGACCTCCTCGGGCTCGACTTCGGGGGCGAGGCCGTTCCGGGCGATTTCGCCGGGAAGTGGATGCTCTATTTCCGCCATTTTGGTTCGGTCAACGGCTGGGAGGTGGCGGTGAGCGCCGCGAGTATCCTGCTGATCGCCCTCACGCCGCGCGTCATGCGCCGCATTCCCGGATCGCTCGTGGCCATCGTCGTGATGACCGTCGCGGTATGGCTTCTGCGTACCTATGCTGGTGTCGAGGGCATCGACACCATCGGCGACCGCTTCACCATCCGCGCCGAACTTCCCGCCGCCGCCCTTCCGGCGATCGACTGGGAGGCGATCCGCAACCTCTTCCCCGTGGCTGTCACCATCGCCATTCTGGGCGCCATCGAATCGCTGTTGTCGGCGACGGTGGCCGACGGCGTGATCGACGACCGCCACGACTCCAACACCGAACTCATCGCGCAGGGCGCCGCCAACCTGCTGACGCCGCTCTTCGGCGGCATCCCGGCCACGGGCGCCATCGCCCGCACGATGACCAACATCAACAACGGCGGCCGCACGCCCGTCGCGGGTATCGTCCACGCCGTGGTGCTGCTGCTGATCCTCGTGCTGTTCATGCCGCTGGCGCAATATATCCCGATGGCTTGTCTGGCGGGCGTACTGGCTGTCGTGGCCTATAATATGAGCGGCTGGCGAACTTTCCGGGCTCTGCTTCGCAACCCCCGCTCGGATGTCGCGGTGCTGCTGCTGACCTTCTTCCTGACGGTGGTCTTCGACCTGACGATCGCTATCGAGGTGGGCCTGCTGATCGCCTGCGTGCTCTTTATGAAACGGGTGATGGAGACCACCGAAATCTCGGTCATCCGCGACGAGATCGACCCTTCGGCGGGGCTCGACGTGGCTACGCACGAGGAACCCCTCGCGGTGCCCGAGGGAGTGGAGGTCTACGAGATCAACGGACCCTATTTCTTCGGTATCGCCACACGTTTCGAGGAGCTGATGGCTCAGATCGGCGACCGTCCCCGGGTGCGGATCATCCGCATGCGCAAGGTGCCGTTCATCGACTCCACGGGCATTCACAACCTCACGACGCTGTGCGAAATGTCGCACCGCAACAAGATCACGGTGGTGCTTTCGGGCGTCAACGACGATGTCCGCGCCGCGCTCGAACGCTCGGGTCTCTACGAACTTCTCGGAGGCGATAATGTCTGTCCCCACATCAATGCCGCGCTGGCGCGGGCCGGTCAGATCATCGCACAGACGGAGCAGTAAAACGAAGCGGCGGCCCATCGGGCCGCCGCTTTTTCTGTTTAGAACGTTCCGAAGCGGAACACGATCTTCTGGCAGTAGAGTTCGCCGGGCCGGAGCAGCGGCGAGGGGAACTCGGGGTGGTTCACGGCGTCGGGGTAGTTCTGGCACTCCATCGCCACGCCGTCGTAGTCGGCATAACGGCCTCCGGTCTTGGTCTCGGGACATCCGCCCGCGAGCCAGTTGCCCGTGTAGATCATCACGCTGGGCTGCGACGAGAGCACCTTCACCGAACGGCCCGACTTGGCTTCGCGCAGTTCGCCGACCTCGCCCAAAATGTTGGGCTTCCAGTTGTCGACGACGAACGGATGGTCGTAACCCTTGAAGTCGCGGATGTGGTTGAATTCCGAGTCGATGCCGGGGCGGAACGTCCGGAATTCCCGAAAGTCCTGCGGCGTGCCGGCTGCGTCGAGCAGTTTGCCCGTGGGAATCTGCTTGTCGTTCATCTCCAGCACCTTCGAGCTGTTGAGCCGCAGTTCGTGGTCGAGGACCGACCCGCTGCCGTCGCCCGCGAGGTTGAAATAGACGTGGTTGGTGAGGTTCACGACCGTCGTTTTGTCGGTTTTGGCCAGATAGGTGATCTCCAGCGCGTTGTCGTCGTCGAAGTCGAAAACGGCCTCGACGCACAGCTCTCCGGGATAGCCTTGGTCGCCGTCTTCCGAGACGAGCGACATCACCACACGGTTGGTCTCCACACGGCTCTCCCAGACGCGGTTGGCGAATCCTTTCGTGCCGCCGTGCAGGTGGTTTACGCCGTTGTTGACCTCCAGCCGGTATTCCTTGCCTTCGACCATCATCTGCCCGTAGGCGATGCGGTTGGCGCAGCGGCCTACGCTCTTGCCCGAGGCGGCTCCGTCGAAGAAATAACCTTCGGGATGCTTGTAGCCCAGCACCACGTCGGCCATGCGGCCCTCGCGGTCGGGCATCGTCACCGAGACGATCGCGGCGCCGTAGTTCGAAAGCCGGACCTCGGCTCCCGAGTCGTTGCGCAGCGTGTAGAGGATGATCGCCTCGCCTTCCGGGGTCATGCCCCAGACGTTCTGTTCGATTGCTACCATTTTATTCAGCGGGTTTTAGGTTGTTCAATAGGTTGTCGATGCGTTTCAGGCACTCCTCTTTGCCGATGAACGACGTCACATCGTACATCCCGGGGCCTTTCCCGGCGCCCACGAGCGCCAGCCGCAGGGTGTTCATCACCTGTCCCATGCCGTAGCCTTTCTCCTCGATCCAGCCGTGGACGATGCGCTCGGTGTTCTCCAGCGAGAAGTCGTCGATACCCTCCAATACGCCGCGCAGTTCGCGCAGGATGGCGGGATTCTGGCCTTTCCAGTACTTTTTGGCCTGCTTCTCCTCGTACTCGGCGGGAGCCACGAAGAAGAACGACGTGAGGTCCCACAGGTCGGTCGTGAACGTCGCGCGCTCCTTCATGATGCCCGCGGCCCGTCCGGCCAGCTCGTCCGACACCTCGATGCCGTGCTCGCGCAGGACAGGCTGGTAGAGGACAGCCAGCTCGGCGTCCGTCTTGCGGTGCATGTACTGGGCGTTGAACCACTTGGCCTTGTCGGGCTGGAAGCGGGCGCCCGATTTCGAGACCCTCTCCAGCGAAAAGTTGTCGATCAGCTCCTGCATCGAGAACAGCTCCTGCTCCGTGCCGGGGTTCCAGCCCAGCAGAGCCAGCATGTTGATGAACGCCTCGGGGAAATAGCCGTCCTCGCGGTATCCGTGGGCGGTCTCCCCGGTCGGGGAGGTCCAGAAAAGCGGAAATACCGGAAATCCCATCTTGTCGCCGTCGCGCTTCGAGAGCTTGCCGCCGCCCGTGGGCTTCAGCAGCAGGGGCAGGTGGGCGAACTGCGGCTGTGCGTCCGTCCATCCGAAGGCCTTGTACAAAAGATAGTGCAGGGGCAGCGACGGGAGCCACTCCTCGCCGCGGATGACGTGCGACACCTCCATCAGACGGTCGTCGACGATGTTCGCCAGATGGTAGGTGGGCAGTGCGTCGGCCGACTTGTAGAGCACCTTGTCGTCCAGCGTCGAGGTGTTGACCTCCACATGGCCGCGGATCAGGTCGTCCATTTCGACCACCTCGTTCTCGGGCATCCTGAAGCGGATGACCCACTGGTCCCCGCGGTCGATGCGGGCCTTGACCTCCTCGGCCGGCAGAGCCAGCGACGTGGCCAGTTTTTCGCGCACGGCGTAATTATAGGCGAACGCCTCGCCGCGCGCCTCGGCCTCCTTGCGCAGGGCGTCGAGCTCTTCGGCGGTGTCGAAGGCGTAGTAGGCCCACCCGGCTTCGACGAGTTGCAGGGCGTATTTGAGGTATATCTCGCGCCGTTCGCTCTGGCGGTAGGGGGCGTGGGGCCCTCCGACGCCGACGCCCTCGTCGATCTCGATGCCGCACCATTTGAGCGATTCCAGAATGTAATCCTCGGCGCCCGGCACGAAGCGCTGCGAGTCGGTGTCCTCGATGCGGAGGATCATCGTGCCTTTGTGCCGGCGGGCGAACAGGTAGTTATACAGTGCCGTGCGGACGCCCCCGATGTGCAGGGGCCCGGTGGGGCTGGGTGCGAAACGCACCCGAACGGGTCTTTCCATGATTATGTTACTGTTTTTTTACTTTAGTTGTTACGACATGCGGGAGTGCCGGGGTTGGACGGAGGATGGCCGGTCCGACCATCGCCCCTAACCCCCCCCCTCTCTCGGACGGGTTATTTTATGCGGTATTCGATCCGCATGGTGATGCGGGCCTTCTTGTTGCGGTTGGCGGTGTTGAACGAACCTCCGGCCGAGAACTCCTCGTTGGAGTTGGCTCCGGTGATCTGGAAAACGCCCATGCGCGCCGACGAGACGCTGCCGATCTTCGCCCCGGCATTCACGGCGATCTTCTCGGCCCGCAGGCGGGCATCGGCCGAAGCCTTCTCGATCAGCCCCATCTTCACATCGTCGAGTTTCGTGTAGTAGTAGTCCGGGGCGTATGCCTCGATCGACACGCCTTGAGCGATCAGCGACGAGATTTCGCGCGAGATGGTCTCCACCTTCTCCACGTCGGACGATTCGACCGTGAAGCGCTGGCGCAACTGGTAACCCGCAAAACGCTGCCCGGCCCAGTTGCCCGAGGCGTTGTAGACAGGGGTGTACTGCTTGTCGACGTTCACGAACGCAAAGACCACCGCCCCGGCGGGCACACCCTTGTCTGCGAGGTATTTCTGCACCTTCTGCTTGCTCTGCTCGATCCGGGCGTAGCCCGCGGCGACGTTCTCCGCCTCGGCGGTCAGCGTCCCCGACCAGACGATCAGGTCCGAAGTGAATTCCGTTTCGCCCAGCCCGGTTACGACAATGGTGTCCTGCGACCGGTATTTGTAGGTGTAGGCGCGTGCGAGCACGACGGCGCAGACGATGGCGGCGATGCCCAGAAGGATGTACTTCGAATTTTTCATGGCGGTATGTTTTTTAAGGTTCTCTCCCGTGTGTCAGACGTTGAACAGGAAGTGCATGATGTCGCCGTCCTGCACGACGTATTCCTTGCCTTCGATGCCGATTTTTCCCGCATCGCGGCACGCTTTCTCCGACCCCAGCGTCACATAGTCGTCGTACTTGATGACCTCGGCGCGGATGAATCCCTTCTCGAAGTCGGTGTGGATGATTCCGGCCGTCTGCGGGGCTTTCATGCCGCGCGAGTAGGTCCATGCACGGGTCTCGTCGGCTCCGGTGGTGAAGAACGTTTCAAGATTGAGCAATTTGTAGGCCGATTTTATCAGACGAGCGACACCCGACTCCTCCAGCCCGAGGTCCTCGAGGAACATCTGGCGCTCCTCGTAGCTCTCCAGCTCGGCGATGTCGGCTTCCGTGGCGGCGGCGATGACGAGCATTTCAGCTTTCTCTCCGGCGATGGCGGCCCGGACGGCTTCGGTGTAGGCATTGCCCGTCGCGGCGCTCTTCTCATCGACGTTGCAGACGTAGAGCACCGGTTTGTCGGTCAGCAGGTTGAGGTCGGCGACCAGCTTGCGGTCCTCTTTGTCGAGTTCGACCGTGCGGGCCGAGAGACCCTGCTCCAGCGCCGACTTGTATTGTAACAACAGCTCCACGGCGCGCTTGGCGTTCTTGTCGCCGCCCGAGGTGGCCTGTTTCTGGATTTTGCCCAGACGCCCCTCGACGGTCTCGAGGTCTTTCAACTGCAATTCGGTGTCGATGATGCCCTTGTCGCGCACGGGATCGATTGTGCCATCGACGTGGGTGATGTTGCCGTTGTCGAAGCAGCGCAGGACGTGGATGATCGCGTGGGTGTTGCGGATGTTGCCGAGGAATTTGTTGCCCAGCCCTTCGCCTTTCGAAGCGCCTTTCACCAGCCCCGCGATGTCGACGATCTCGATCGTCGTGGGGACCACGCGCTTGGGATTGTCGATCTCGGCCAGCCGGATCAGCCGCTGGTCGGGGACCGTGATGACGCCCACGTTGGGCTCGATGGTGCAAAAGGGGAAATTCGCCGCCTGCGCCTTTGCGTTGGACAGGCAGTTGAAAAGGGTCGATTTACCGACGTTCGGCAAACCGACTATGCCGCATTGTAATGCCATTGGTTCGTTGTTCGTTTAAAAATTGTCGCACTTGAAAATAAGTTCACAAAGATAGCTATTTCTTTTTATTTCGGAGCGCGCAGACGCCAGAAAAGTCCGCTCCGGATTCGTTTCGGGCAAAAGGTTTCCGCAGGTGCCGGACATTCCTGAATTTTTTCTATCTTTGGCTTCGCCTTGGATACTCCCGCTCGGCAATGTTCAAATAAATTTGACATTGCCCTCACTTATTCGTATCTTTGGTGCTTGAAATTGGATGGAACTATGGATTTGAAAACGATACAAGGCGAATTGCGGCAGCTCTCGGCCCTCGTCGAAGGATGGGCGCAGACGGACGGAATCCCGGCCCTCGAACGCGATCTGGCGCTCGAAAAATTGCGGTCGCTCTATGACAAGGTGCGCTTCGGTGCTGTGGATTCCGATGCGGTAATTGCTGATGCAGAGGATGTTGCGGTAGTTGCAGAGGCCATCGACTTGGGCGATGTGCTCTCGCTCGATCCTTCTGCCGGGGAGGACGAACCGGTGTCGGAAGCCGCGGAAGAGGAACCTGCGGAGGAGGTTGCCGAAGAGGTGATCCCGGGACCGGCGATTCCCGAGCCCGTTGCCGAATCCGAGTCTGCCGAACCCGAGCCCGTTGTGGAACCTGCCTCTGTCGAGCCCGCGCCGGTTGCAGAGCCGGTTGAGGAGCCCGCTTCGGAGCCTGTTCCAGTATCCGAGCCGGAACCCGAACCGGAACCGATCGCTGAGTCTAAGCCTGAAAAGCCCAGTTATGTGGCGCCTACGCTGTTCGGGCTGGAGGAGGAGACCATCCGCCACCGCAACAAACAGCGCGTCATCATGTCGCTTTACGATACGGCCGCCGAAACGCCCGCCCGTCCCGAACCGGCTCCCGAACCGGCTCCGAAGCCTGCGGAAACTCCGGCTCCTGTCCCCGTGGAAATACCTGCTCCGGAACCCGAGGCCGAAGAACCGGCCGCAGTTCCGGAAGAGCCCGCCGAAATACCTGAAACCCGGGAAACGTCCGCTGCGCCGCAATCTGCGGCAGAGGAGGATGACGAACCCGGCTTCGAGGAGATTACGCTAGAGGCGGCCGCTCCCGCCGGGGTCGTGCTGGGCGACGTCATCAACCACGACGTGCAGACGCTGGCCGACACGCTCGCCGCGCCGCGCGACCGGGCTTCGGAACTGCGGCGCAGCGAGCCCGTCACCGACCTGCGCAAAGCGATCGGCATCAACGACAAGTTTCTGTTGATCCGCGATCTGTTCGGGGGCGACGGCGAGGCTTACGAGCGGGCGATCGGGACGCTCAACGACTGCGCCGATTTCGACGACTGCATGATCTATATCGCCGAAAACTATGCGTGGAACCCCAATTCCGACGGGGTGAAACTGCTGATGGAACTGCTCGAACGCAAATTTGCCTGACAGCGATGGCCAAACTCTATATCGTACCTACGCCGATCGGCAATCTCGACGACATCACGCTGCGTGCGGTGAATGTCCTGCGCAGTGTGGATTTCATTCTGGCGGAGGATACGCGCACGACGTCGTTCCTTTTGAAGCACCTCGGCATCGAGCAGAAGCTCCGTTCGCACCATAAGTTCAACGAACACGCCACGGTGCAACTGGTCGCCGAGTCGATTGCTGCGGGACGCGATGCGGCTCTGGTGTCGGATGCCGGGACGCCCGGTATCTCGGACCCCGGATTCCTGCTCGTGCGCACATGCGTCGAGGCGGGGATCGAGGTCGAGACGCTGCCCGGGGCCACGGCGCTGATTCCGGCGCTGGTGCAGAGCGGATTTCCCTGCGACCGCTTCTGCTTCGAGGGCTTCCTGCCCCAGAAAAAGGGTCGCAGCAAGCAGTTGCAGACATTGGCCGACGAGGAGCGGACGATGATCTTCTACGAATCGCCCTACCGGGTGGTGAAGTGTCTGGAACAGTTCGCCGAGGTCTTCGGTCCCGAACGCCGGGTCTCGGTGTCGCGGGAGCTGACCAAGAAATTCGAACAGACCGTGCGCGGCACCGTCGCCGAGGTGCTGGAGCATTTCCGGGCGACCGAGCCCAAGGGGGAGTTCGTGATCGTCGTGGCCGGAAAGCCCAAGGCCCGGCGCGCGCAGGAGTTGCAGGAGGAGTAATTTAATATGGAACAGACCGGTTATGGAAAATAATCCTACGGACAATACACAGCAGGTGCGGCGCTCGTTCTCGGCATGGATCGGGGAGCTGCGCGAGTTTATGAAGGGACGTTTCAGTCTCGAGGAGGATCAGGCGCAGCGCGACGAGGTCGTGGCCGCCATTTCGAAGGGCGTGGTGTTCCGCGGCGTCAACCTCTGGGTGCTGATCTTCGCCACGATGATCGCGTCGCTGGGCCTGAACGTCAATTCGGCCGCCGTGATTATCGGCGCGATGCTCATCTCGCCGATCATGGGCCCGATCATGGGCGTGGGCCTGTCGCTGGGCATCAACGATTTCGACCTGCTGAAAAAGTCGCTGCGCAACCTGACGCTGATGTTCATCGTTGCGATCATCACCTCGACGGTCTATTTCTTCATCTCGCCCCTTTCGTCGAACAGCAGCGAACTGCTGGCGCGCACCGTGCCCACGACCTACGACGTGCTGATCGCCCTCTTCGGCGGTCTGGCGGGCATCGTGGCGCAGACGCGGCAGGACCGCACCTCGACGGTGATTCCCGGCGTGGCCATCGCCACGGCGCTGATCCCGCCCCTCTGTACGGCGGGCTTCGGACTGGCTACGGGGCAGTTCCGCTTCTTCTTCGGGGCGTTCTACCTCTTCTTCATCAACTCGGTCTTCATCGCGCTGGCGACCTATGCCATGGTGCGGTTCCTGAAATACGAAAAGAAAGCCTTCATCGACAAGAACCGCGAACGCACGGTCAAGCGGCTGATGATGGTCATCACGTTGGTGACCTTCATCCCGAGCGTCGTCATCGGGTTCCACATGGTCCGGGTCTCGGTGTTCGAGGCCGTGGCCGACAAATATGTGTCGCAGGTCTTCAATTTCCCGCATACGCGCGTGATCGAGTGCAACAAGCACTACGCGCAGGGCAAGAATCCGTCGCAGATCGAACTGCTGCTGGTGGGCGAACCGCTGGGTGAGGAGGTGATCGAGAATGCCCGGACGCAGATGGGCGGTTTCGGGCTGGAGAATGCCGAACTGGTCGTCCGGCAGGCCAACACCGAGGACAAGATCGACGTGGCGTCGCTGCAGCAGAGCTACAAGGAGCTGCTGGAGGAGAAAAACCGTCGTATCGGCGAGATGTCCGCACAATTGAAACGCTACCGGGTGACCAACGTCGAGGTGGACGACATCTCGCGCGAGGTGGGGGCCATGATGGAGAACATCGGCGCTATTTCGCTGATGAAGGGCATCACGTTCGACGTGAAGGGCACGCCCGGCGACACGACGCTCGTGTGCGTGGTGACGCCCAAGGACCCTGCGGAGGCGATCGACCGGGAGACGCTCTCCCGCTGGCTGAGGATCCGCACTAAGGTCGAGAACGTGAAACTTTTCGTAGAACCGTAACCGCACGGCAGGTATGAAAACGACGGAACTGACCCTCATGCAGCGAATCGGACTGGAGTCTCTCTGGCTCGGGGCGCGTGTGTTCGCCGTGATGCCGTATTGGTTCAAGTATTATGTGGTCGAGAACCTGATCTTCGCGCTGCTCTATTACTGCCTGCGCTACCGCATGAAGGTCGTGAAGACCAACCTCCGGAACTCATTTCCCGAGAAGGACGAACGCGAACTGGCCGTCATCCGGCGGAAGTTCTACCGCACGCTGGCCGAGATTTTCGTCGATACGATCAATCTGGCCGACCTGACGCCCGAGAAGGGCCGCTCCCTGCTGACCGTCAAGGGGCTGGAGGAGCAGAAAGAGCGGGTCGGAGGCCGCGACTGGATCGCCATGACGGCCCATTTCGGCTGCTGGGAATACTGCTCGTTCTGGGGTCTGTACGACCCGACGCAGATCGTCGTCGCGGTCTACCATCCGCTGCGGAGCAAGATCGTGGAGGCGCTGTACCAGCGGCTCCGCAACGGGGATTACGCCACGACGGTCTCGATGAAGGAGAGCCTGCGCTTCTACCTGCGCAACCGGGAAAAGGGCATCGACGGCAAGAACCTCGCCATGGGACTCATCGCCGACCAGAATCCCCCGCGGCGTCCCGACAGCCATTGGTTCCGCTTCCTCAATCAGGATACGATCTTCTTCGACGGGGGCGAAAAACTGGCCCTGCGCTGTCGGCTCCCGGTTTATTTCGTGAAAATGGACCGCGTGCGGCGGGGCCGTTATGAAATGTCTTTCGAGCAGATCTACGACGGTAAAGAGGAGGTCGCCGAATACGAAATCACGGAGCGGTACGTTCGTATGCTGGAGACGGAGATTCGCCGGCGTCCCGAACTCTGGATGTGGTCGCACCGCCGCTGGAAACACAAACGAAATGCCAGTCGCTAAAATCGTCATATTGAATTGGAACGGCGCCGGACACCTGCGCCGTTTTCTGCCGTCGGTCGTGGCCGCGGCTCCCGAAGGGGTCGAAGTTGTGGTGGCCGACAACGGATCGACGGACGATTCCGTGGCGATCCTCGCCGCCGAATTCCCTACGGTCTCGGTGCTGCGCATGGATGCCAATTACGGCTTTGCCGGCGGTTACAACCGGGCGCTGGAGCAGATCGAGGCCGACTATTACCTGCTGCTCAACTCCGATATCGAGACGCCTCCGGGGTGGCTCGGGCCGATCTTGGACTGCCTAAGCAAAAATCCCGACGTGGCGGTCGTCGCGCCGAAACTGATCTCCTATGCCGACCGGACGATGTTCGAATACGCCGGGGCTTCGGGCGGATTCATCGACTTTCTGGGCTATCCCTTCTGCCGGGGCCGCATCCTGCGCTGCGTGGAGGAGGACCGGGGACAGTACGACGACGCCCGCGACGTATTCTGGGTGAGCGGCGCGGCTTTCTGCTGCCGGGCCGACGTGTTCCGGGCGCTGGGAGGCTTCGACGCCGATTTCTTCGCCCACATGGAGGAGATCGACCTCTGCTGGCGGATGCAGTTGGCGGGCTACCGCGTGCGGGTCGTTCCCCAAAGCACGGTCTACCACCTCGGTGGCGGTACGCTCCAGACCGATTCGCCGACCAAGGTCTTCTACAATCACCGGAACAATCTGGCGATGCTTTATAAATGTACCTCCACCGGGCAGCGGCTTTTCGTGGCCGTGGCGCGTCCGGCGCTCGACCTGCTGGCGGCTTTCTCCTATCTGGTGCAGGGACGCGGGGATAATTTCCGGGCCGTGTTCCGTGCCTACCGCGATTTTTTCCGCTGGCATAAGATGCTCTCCCGCAAGCGGCGCACGATCCGTGCGACCCGCAAAGGTTCCGCCGCGGAGCATATTTACCGCGGTTCGGTGGTCCTGCGCTACCTTTTCGGGCGGCGCACTTTCGCCAAGATGATGCCTTGAAGCTGAAATCCGCAAAATCGGAAAAGTCCGTTCGTCCCGCAGGCGGTACCTTTGTCCCGAGATGAAGAACAAACCAGCCACCACGAACGACTATCAGCAGCGCATCAACCGGGTCGTCGAGTACATCCGGATGCACCTCGACGAAGATATCGACCTGCGCGCCTTAGCCGAACTGTCGGCATTCTCCCCGTACCATTTCCACCGCATCGTGTCGGCCCTGCTGGGGGAGCCGCTCGGTGAATTCATCGCCCGCACGCGGATCGAAACGGCCGCCCGGCTGCTGTGCTATACGGACGTTCCCGTCGCGGAGATCGCCTACCGCGTGGGTTACGACACGCCCTCGTCGCTGAGCAAGGCGTTCCGGCGGTTTTTCGGCATCTCGCCCAAAGCGTATCGAATCACTAAAAACCGTCCGATGATGAAAACCGACATCCAACCCGACGCCGAAATCCGGCTGTCGAAACCCCGGATCAGCGAGATTCCCGCCAAAACCGTGGCTTACATCCGCGCACAGGGAAATTACAGCAAGGTCGATTACGGCTCCTATTTCACCCGGCTGTGGGGTTACGTCAGGGAGCATAAGCTCTTTACTGCGGGGATCGAAAACCTCGTGATCTACCACAACGACCCCGACATTTCGCAGGCGGGCGACCTGCGCTGCGACGTATGTCTCGCACTGCCCGGAGGAAGGGCGGTTGCCGACGGCGATATCGGCGTGAAGGAGATCGCCGGGGGCAAATATGCCGTGTTTCTCTATACGGGGCCTTATACCGGACTGGGGAGTGCCTACCGGAAAATCTGCGGCGAATGGCTCCCGGAAAGCGGCTGCGCGCTGCGCGACAGCCCTTGTTTCGAGAAATACATCAACCATCCCGACCGGGTCCCGGCCGGGAAACTGAAAACCGAGATTTACGTTCCGCTGATGTGACGGGAATTACTGCCGGGGTTCGTAAGGCAGCGTGAACCAGAAGGTCGAGCCTTTCCCGACCTCGGACTCCACGCCGATCTCTCCGCCCAGCGCCTTGACGATCGATTTCGAGATCGCCAGCCCGATGCCGATGCCCTGCTTGTGCGACCCGGCCTTGACGAAGCGTTTGAACAACTGTCCCCGTACCTCCTCGGGAATACCCGTTCCGGTGTCCGAGACATAAATGCGGATTTCCCCCCCCCGGATGTCGTATCCGAAATCGATACTGCCCCGGGCCGTGAATTTCACGGCGTTGCTCAGGAAGTTGGCCATCACCTGCGACAACCGGTTGCGGTCGGTGCGGAGGTAGCACGAGGGATATTTCCGGTGGAACGTGATCGTCGTGGGACTGTCTTCGGACTGCCGCAGCCGGCAGAGGTGCTCCTGCTCCTCCATGATGGTATTCAGTTCGATGTCGGAGTATTCGTATTCGAGTTCCCCGGCTTCGATCTTCGAGAGGTCGAGGATGTCGTTCACCAGTTGCAGCAGCAGTTCGTTGTTGGTCCGGATGATGCGGAGATACTCCTGCTTCTCCTCGGGGGTGGGGTCGGTTGCGAGGAGTTCCGAGAATCCGACGATGGCATTGAGCGGCGTGCGCAGTTCGTGGCTCGTGTTGGCCAGAAAGAACGTTTTCATACGGTCTGCTTCCTCGGCACGCCTGCGCGCTTTTTCCAACTCGCGCTGGGCGTTTTTCTGGTTCGTGATGTCGTTGACGGTCAGTACCATCCGGACCGTACTGCCGAAGGTCAGGTAATTGCCGGCCACCGATACGTCGCAATCGACGGTCTGCGTGCGGTCGTCGGAGGTGTAAAGGACCATCGGGGCCTCGACTCCCGAGAAATTCCGTCCCGTGCGGAACGCTTCGGCAATGGCCGACCGCACGGGGCAGTCGGCGCAGAGGTCGTGGGTGCCGCAGACGCCGGCATCTTCGCCGTTCTTGCACCGCAACAGGTTCCCGACCTTGGGAGGCACGGCTTTCGGAGCCGTACCCGTCACGGTGTAGTAATTGGTCTGGTGGACATTGAAGTCGGGATCGATCAGCAGGACATAGGCTGCGACACTGCGGAATATCTCGTCGTTGACACGGCTGCTTATCCGAACGTAACGACGCTGCCAGATGATACGGCCGGTCAGGAGAACACACGCCACTGCCAACACCGCCGTACTGATTATCCCCGATAAGCACATCCTGTTCCTGTTTTTCGATTATGCCACCAAAGATAGGCAAAATCCGGTGAGGTGGAAAGGAAAGTGCAAAAAAAAGACATCCGAATTGCTCCGGATGTCTTTTTTATTGGCGAAAACAGTTTTTACTTGTTGATCTTGGCCCACGAATCCTTGAGCGTCACCGTGCGGTTGAAGACGAGGTGTTCGGGGGTCGAGTCGGTGTCGGGGCAGAAATAGCCCACGCGCTCGAACTGCACGGCCTGTCCGACGGGAATCTCGCGCAGCGAGGGTTCCAGATAGCCCGTGACCTTGACCATCGACTCGGGGTTGAGGTTGTCCTCCCACGTCTGTCCCTCCTCCACGTCGTCGGGGTCCGCCTTGGTGAAGAGCGGGTTGAACAGCCGGACTTCGGCTTCCACGGCGTCCTTGGCCGACACCCAGTGGATGACGCCCTTCACCCGGCGGCCGTCGCTCGACGAACCTTGGCCCGACATCGGGTCGTAGGTGCAGCGCAGCTCCGTGATATTGCCTTCGGCGTCCTTCACGACCTCCTCGCACTTGATGAGGTAGGAGTAGCGCAGGCGCACCTCGCCGCCCGGCGAGAGGCGGTAGAACTTCTTGGGTGGCTCCTCCATGAAGTCGTCGCGCTCGATGTAGATCACCTTCGAGAACGGAACCTGACGCGTTCCCGCGGCTTCGTCCTCGGGGTTGTTCACGGCCGTGAACAGCTCGGTCTTATCGTCGTCGTAGTTGGTGATGACCACCTTCAGCGGATTGAGCACGGCCATGCGGCGCTCGGCGACCTTGTTCAGATCCTCGCGCACGCAGTATTCCAGCTTGCCGAGGTCGATTACGTTGTCGCGCTTGGCGACACCCACCATCTCGGCGAAATTACGCACCGAAGCCGGCGTGTAACCCTTGCGGCGCAGGGCGCAGATGGTCGGCATGCGGGGATCGTCCCAGCCCATCACGGCGCCTTCCTGCACGAGTTTCAGCAGTTTGCGCTTCGACATCATCGTGTAGGTGAGGTTCAGCCGCGCGAACTCGTACTGGTGCGAGGGGAAAATCTCCAACGCCTGGATGAACCAGTCGTAAAGCGGACGGTGCACGTCGAATTCCAGCGTGCAGATCGAGTGGGTGATCTGCTCGATCGAGTCGCTCTGGCCGTGGGCGTAGTCGTACATCGGGTAGATGCACCACTTGTCGCCCGTGCGGTGGTGGCTGGTGTGGATGATGCGGTACATCAGCGGGTCGCGGAACAGCATGTTCGGGTGTGCCATGTCGATCTTGGCACGCAGCACCTTGGCGCCGTCGGGGAATTCGCCGTTCTTCATGCGTTCGAACAGGTCGAGGTTCTCCTCGACCGTCCGGTCGCGCCACGGCGACGGGGTTCCCGGCACGGACACCGTGCCGCGGTTCTCGCGGATCTGCTCCTGCGTTTGGTCATCGACGTAGGCCAGTCCCTTTTTGATAAGCTCCACGGCCCACTCGTAGAGCTGGTCGAAATAGTCCGACGCATAACGCTCCAGTTCCCACTGGAAGCCGAGCCACTGGATGTCGCGCTTGATCGAGTCGACATACTCCACATCCTCCTTCACGGGGTTCGTGTCGTCGAAGCGCAGGTTGCACTTACCGCCGTATTTCTTGGCCAGGCCGAAGTTGATGCAGATGCTCTTGGCATGGCCGATATGGAGGTAGCCGTTCGGTTCGGGCGGGAAACGGGTCTGTACGCGTGTTTCGCCCTTGGCGATCGACTCTTCGATGATCTCTTCGAGGAAGTTCAGCGACTTCTCCCGGATTTCGGTTGTTTCGCTTGCCATATAGTTGTCTATTTTTTGTGATTCTTACTGTTGTAAACCGTTTTGAGCAGCTTCACGCCGACCACCAGCATCTGCTGGGTTCCCAGCGCCGTGCCGTCGTGATGGGCGGAGAATTCGGCGCGCACCGAGACCGTGTCGTCGAAGAACGACCGGCGGTAGGAGAGCGCCGTGCGGCTGTATACCTTCTGGTCGGTGCGGAAAAAGCTCTCGCCCGGATAGAGTTCGCGCCCGTAGGGCAGCGGCGTGCCGTCTTCCAGCGTGTGCCCCATGAAGAACGGATGGATGTTGTCACCTATGTACAACCGCTCGTCGAGCGAAAGGCCCCAGCGGCTAATTCGGAAAGCGAACTCACCCATGCAGGGAGTTTCCCACGAATGGCCGAAACTGCGGTCGCGCTGGGCCGTCAGCAGCGCCCCTAACTTGATGTCGAAATCGAAGAATGCGTTGAATTTCACGCCGACGCAGGGGTTCAGCAGTTGCAGGTCCACGACGTTTTCCAGTTCCGCGCCTTTCTGTCCCGCGAAGTGGAACATCGAGTAGTTGAAGCCGTAGTAGAACATATTGAAGTAGTGGCGTCCGGCCAGCAGGATGCGGAATTTTTCACGCGAGAGCTCCGAATACATGCCCTCCCAGTCGCAGACGAACTCCACATAGGAGTTCCGCTTGCCGTTGTACTGCGCCAGCACACCGTTCATCCGGTTGTGGCGGAAGCGCTCCGACTCGGAGAAAAAGGCCGTCGAATAATCGTCGTCATGCATCATGTCGCGCGTGAAGATACCGGCCACGGCCGTCACCTTGGGTGTCTGGAACTGGTAGTAGAAGACGGGTTTCACCTCCGAGAGATAGGACGATTCGGCCGAACCGAAGTTCTTGACCATGTCCGCCGCAATGAAAAGCGTGTTCTTCTCGTCCCACCGGATGCCGACACGGGGCGTCAGGCGCGCTGCGAAATCCGTGCCCGAATCGATGTCCAGCCCCGGAACGGCGAATTCGTTGCTGCCGAACTCCTTGTTGTCGAAGTACATCTTGAAATCGGCGCCCAACAGAATCTCCTGAGCGTATCCTGAGACAGCCCCCCCCCATGAGAGGATGAGTAAAAATAAAAGTCTTTTCATGCGATTCATCTGAATATAGTTGACAAAAGTAAGGAAAAGATTTTAATTTTATTTATTTTTGACCCCGAAATAAACCATTCCGAACCCATTATGCGCAAAATCACCAACGAAGAACTCGGCAGGCCATCGGCAGAGGAGTTTGCCGCGATGGAGAAAATGCCCGTCACGGTGGTCTTGGACAATGTCCGTTCGGCCCAGAACGTCGGGGCTTTTTTCCGCACGTCCGACGCTTTCGCCGCGGAGCGGATCGCCCTGTGCGGCATCACCGCCGTGCCGCCCTCCCGCGACATCCACAAAACGGCTTTGGGGGCCGAGCTGACCGTGCCGTGGAGCCGTCATGCGACCACCGCGGAGTGCCTCGCGCAGCTTCGGGCCGAGGGGTACGAAATCCATGCCGTGGAGCAGGTCGAGGGGGCCGTGATGCTCGATGCGTTCCGTCCCCGGCCGGGGGTGAAATACGCGCTGGTCTTCGGCAACGAGGTCGACGGCGTGGGGCAGGAGGCGGTCGATATGTGCGACGGGGCCATCGAGATTCCGCAGTCCGGGACCAAGCATTCGATCAACGTCTCGGTCGCCGGGGGTGTCGTTTTATGGAATTTCTTTTGCCAAATCCGACCGAAGCGTTAACTTTGCCCCGATTTAAAAACTTAAAACCTGAAAAAATGTCAGTAGAAAGCACCGTTCGTGCGGTAACGACTTACCGCCTTACGGAGATGAAACAGCGGGGCGAGAAGATCGCCATGCTTACCTCTTACGACTATTCGATGGCGAAGATCGTCGATGCCGCGGGCGTCGACGTGATTCTCGTGGGTGACTCGGCGGCCAACGTCATGGCCGGTTACGAGACCACGGTTCCCATTACCCTCGATATGATGATCTACCACGCACGTTCGGTCGTGCGCGCCGTCGAGCGTGCGCTGGTCGTCGTCGACCTGCCGTTCGGAGCCTATCAGGGCAACTCGAAGGTGGCACTCGACTCGGCCATCCGCATCATGAAGGAGACCGAGGCCGACGCTGTGAAGATGGAGGGCGGCGAGGAGATTCTCGAATCGGTCCAGCGCATTCTTTCGGCCGGCATTCCCGTCATGGGGCACCTCGGCCTGACGCCCCAGTCGATCCACAAGTTCGGCACCTATGCCGTCCGTGCCAAGGAGGAGGCCGAGGCCGGGAAACTGGTGCGCGACGCCCGCCTGCTGAGCGATGCGGGGTGCTTCGGCATCGTGCTGGAAAAGATTCCCGCAGCGCTGGCCGAGCGGGTGACGAAGGAGATTTCGGCCCCGACGATCGGTATCGGCGCCGGCGGCTGCTGCGACGGGCAGGTGCTCGTGATCCACGACATGCTGGGCATCAACAAGGGCTTTTCGCCCCGTTTTCTGCGCCGCTATGCCGATCTGCATACCGTGATGACCGGAGCCGTGGAGCAGTATGTCCGCGATGTGAAGGAGTGCGATTTCCCCAACGAGAGCGAGCAGTATTAATATAAGGAGTGTTCTCCGTACAGACAGGGCGCAACGGAATTCCGTCTGCGCCCTGTCTGTATGTATCCGAAACTCCGATTGATAAATTGTTGATAAAAAAATCGGCGGATCGGCCCGGAAATTAGGCCGTTTCGAAAAAAATGATTACTTTTGCGAGCAACAAAAATCCACGTTCATTATGTCTTTTATCAATGAAAGGGTTCAGCCCGAAGGACTTACCTTCGACGACGTGCTGCTTATACCCGCCTATTCGGAAGTGTTGCCGCGAGAGGTCAATATCCAGACCCGTTTCTCGCGAAATATCAAACTCAACATCCCCATCGTGTCCGCCGCCATGGACACCGTCACCGAGGCGCCGCTGGCTATCGCTCTGGCCCGTGAAGGGGGTATCGGCGTGATTCACAAGAACATGTCCATTGCCGAACAGGCCGCGCAGGTGCGCCGGGTGAAACGCGCCGAGAACGGCATGATCTACGACCCGGTGACCATCTCCAAGGAGAACACCGTCGGCGATGCGCTGAACC
Organism: Alistipes provencensis; assembly: GCF_900083545.1. Classification (NCBI taxonomy): domain Bacteria; kingdom Pseudomonadati; phylum Bacteroidota; class Bacteroidia; order Bacteroidales; family Rikenellaceae; genus Alistipes; species Alistipes provencensis. The sequence goes on from NZ_LT559262.1 coordinate 2,571,963, forward strand.
TGATGAAGGAGAACAAGATCGGAGGCATTCCGGTCGTGGATTCGGATAAGATCCTCATCGGCATCGTCACCAACCGTGACCTGCGCTTCCAGCGCGACATGTCGCGCCGCATCGAGGAGGTGATGACTCCCGGCGACCGCCTGATCACGACCCGGAACCCCGAACTCGAACATGCATCGGAAATCCTGCTCAACAGCAAGATCGAGAAGCTCCCCGTGGTGGACGACGCAGGCCGTCTGGTGGGGCTTATTACCTATAAGGACATTACCAAGGTACAGGACCATCCCAACGCCTGCAAGGACTCCAAGGGGCGTCTGCGCGTGGCTGCCGGCGTGGGTATCACGCCCGATGCGCTGGACCGCGTGAGGGCGCTGGTCGCCGAGGACGTCGATGCCGTGGTGCTCGACTCCGCACACGGCCATTCGGTCGCCATGGTCCGCAAACTGCGCGAGATCAAGGCCGAATTTCCGTCGCTCGAGGTTGTCGCCGGCAACGTGGCTACGGCCGAGGCTGCGAAGTTCCTGATCGAGAACGGCGCCGACGGCGTGAAGGTCGGCATCGGTCCGGGTTCGATCTGTACGACGCGCATCATCGCCGGAGTGGGCGTTCCCCAGCTTTCGGCCATCTTCGACGCCGCATCGGCCGCTGCCGGAACGGGCGTGCCCGTCATCGCCGACGGCGGCTTGCGCTATTCGGGCGATCTGGTGAAGGCGCTGGCTGCGGGCGGTGACTGCGTGATGATCGGCTCGATGTTCGCCGGTACGGAGGAGGCTCCGGGCGAGACGATCATCTACAACGGCCGCAAGTTCAAGAGCTACCGCGGCATGGGTTCGATCGACGCCATGAAGGCCGGGTCGGCCGACCGCTATTTCCAGAAAGGCTGTGAAAACAACTTCAGCAAGCTCGTTCCCGAGGGTATCGCCGCGCGCGTTCCGTTCAAGGGTTCCCTCTCCGAGACGGTCTACCAGTTGATCGGCGGCGTCCGCGCCGGCATGTTCTACTGCGGTGCGAAGGATATTCAGACGCTGCAACAGGCGCGGTTCGTCCGCATCACCGCTTCGGGCATGCACGAAAGCCATCCGCACGACGTAGCCATCACGAGCGAGGCGCCCAACTATTCGAGCGAACGATAAACAACCTACGATAATGCAGGAAAAAATTCTCATTCTCGACTTCGGATCGCAGTACACGCAGCTTATCGCACGGCGTGTCCGCGAACTGAGCGTCTATTGCGAAATCCACCCCTTCAACAAAATTCCGGCGCTCGACGCTTCGGTGCGGGGTGTGATCCTTTCGGGCAGCCCCTACTCCGTGCGGGATGCTCAGGCCCCGACCCCCGATCTTTCGGCCATCAAGGGCAAACTGCCGCTGCTGGGCGTCTGTTACGGTGCCCAGTTCCTCGCGTCGGCCTTTGGCGGCGAGGTGCAGCCCGCACCCAGCCGCGAATACGGCCGTGCGATGCTCACCGTCGGCGACCCGTCGGATGCGCTGATGCGCGACCTGCCGGCCAAGACGCAGGTGTGGATGTCGCACGGCGACACCATCACGCGCGTGCCCGATACCTATAAACTGGTCGCCAGCACCGAGGACGTGCGCGTCGCCGCATTCCATGTCGAGGGTGAGCAGACGTGGGGTATCCAGTTCCATCCGGAGGTCTACCACTCGACCGACGGCACGCAGTTGCTGAAAAATTTCGTCGTCGGCATCTGCGGCTGCGAGCAGTCGTGGACCTCGGAGAGCTTCGTGGAGTCCACCGTGCGCGAGCTGCGCGAAAAGCTGGGCGACGACAAGGTCGTGCTGGGGCTCTCGGGCGGTGTCGATTCGTCGGTCGCCGCCGTGCTGCTGCACAAGGCCATCGGCAAGAACCTCTACTGCATCTTCGTCGATTCGGGACTGCTGCGCAAGAACGAGTTCGAAGATGTGCTGGAATCCTATAAGAACATGGGCCTGAACGTCAAGGGCGTGAAAGCCGGCGCCAAGTTTCTGGGCGATCTGGCGGGCGTCACCGACCCCGAGCGGAAACGCAAGATCATCGGCCGCGACTTCGTGGAGGTGTTCAACGAAGAGGCTATCCAGATCAAGGACGTCAAGTGGCTGGCGCAGGGTACGATCTACCCGGACGTGATCGAGTCGTGCTCGGTCAACGGTCCCTCGGCCACGATCAAGTCGCACCACAACGTGGGCGGACTTCCCGAGAAGATGCACCTCGGGATCGTCGAGCCGCTGCGCCTGCTGTTCAAAGACGAGGTGCGGCGTGTGGGACGTTCGCTGGGCATTTCCGAACAACTGATCGGCCGCCATCCCTTCCCGGGACCGGGCCTCGCTATCCGCATTCTGGGCGACATCACCCCCGAGAAGGTCGAGATTCTGCAAAACGTGGACAAAATCTATATCGATTCGCTGCGCGCCGCCGGGCTGTACGACAAGGTATGGCAGGCCGGAGCGATCCTGCTTCCGGTGAAGAGCGTCGGCGTGATGGGCGACGAGCGCACCTACGAGAGCTGCGTGGCCCTGCGTGCCGTGACCTCGACGGACGGCATGACGGCCGACTGGGTGCACCTGCCCTATGAGTTTCTGGCCAATGTCTCGAACGATATCATCAACAAGGTCAAGGGGGTCAACCGCGTCGTCTACGACATCTCCTCGAAACCGCCCGCAACGATCGAGTGGGAGTAGGGTATTCCCCATATCGATAGCGAACCGCATCCTTCGGGAATGCGGTTTTTTTGTCATTGAGATGTCATCCGCCTGTCGTTGCGGTGAAACGGCGGCGGGGTAATTTTGCCGTGTGATCAGATGAAACCTCACACACCTGATAACCATACCCTTGAAACTTCACCGGCCCCGCCTGTACCAAGCGGGGCTTTTTTTGCGTTCTGTGTGTACGCCGATCCGCCGAATTGCGTATATTTGCAGGACGAACAGCATCCGATCGAATGAAAGATTTTGCAGCCATAGATTTTGAAACGGCCAACGGAAAGCGCACGAGCGTCTGCTCGGTGGGTGTCGTCGTCGTGCGCGGCGGTGAGGTTACCGACACGTTCTACCGCCTGATCCGTCCCCGTCCCAACTATTACAGCCATTTCACCACGGCCATCCACGGCCTGCGCTATGAGGATACGGCCGAGGCTCCCGATTTCGCCTCCGTGTGGCACGAGATCGAACCCCGTATCGAGGGTCTGCCGCTCGTGGCGCACAATTCGCCTTTCGACGAAGGGTGTCTGAAGGCGGCTTTCGACCTCTACGGCATGCCTTATCCCGGCTACACGTTCTATTGTACCTGCCGGGCTTCGCGGCGCATCTTCGGCAGCCGCCTGCCCAACCACCAACTGCATACCGTCTCCGCCGCCTGCGGCTATGAACTGGAAAACCACCACCATGCGCTGGCCGATGCCGAAGCCTGCGCGCAGATCGCACTCAAACTCCTCTGAATAAAAATCCCGGAACATTTGTTCCGGGATTTTTCAATCAAAGCCCCAGTTCCAGTTGGAACCGAATCTCCCAGCGGTTGTAATTCGGGTCTGCGGACCGGCTGCGGGTGTTGTACGACATGTCGGCCTGTACTTTCAGACTGTGGCCGATGATGTAGCGCGTGACGCCCAGCGTGGTCTGGTTCCAGTTCCGGTATCCGGCCAGCGGCTGCACCTTCTCCTCGGGGAAAAGCGTCGAGTTGCGCAGGGCCACCTCCCATTTGTTGCGGAACAGGTAGCTGGCCTGGATGTTGAGGCCCTGCCCGCTGTACACGAAGGCATTCCGGTCGCCGTCGAACAGCGGTTCGTCGCAGGTGCGTCCCATATAATCGGTGTAAAAGGCGAATCCGCGGTATTTGAGGATGAAGTCGGCGAAGTAGGAGCCGAGGTTGCGCGTGGCGTCGTCGGGCATGATTGCGCCCCGCTGGCCTTTCAGGCGCGAAGCCTTGTGGTTGTAGGAGTAGGCCCCGGCGATCAGGATGCGGGGACGTTCCTCGAAGTCGAAATCGCCTTCCAGCAGGTCGCCCTTGGCCGAGAAGCGCCCCAGTGGGTAGAGCTCCAGACGCCCCGTGTAGGCCATTCCGCCGTTCGACGAGCTGCCCCAGTTGCGGCCCTCGCCGAGTGTCACGGAGCCTTTGGCCGAGAGGTCGAAGCCACTTTTGCGGTCGAGGTTGTACTCGCCGAAGAACCCGAAATCGCGGTCGAGGTTGAACTCGCTGTTGACGATGCTGCGGTCGACGAACTGCAGGGCGCTCGACGAGTTGATCCGCGCCCGGTTGGCCTTGATCTTGGTCTGTCCGAACCCGATGTTCCATTTGGCGCTCGGGACGTAGTAGACGATGGCGTCGCGCACGATGTTCATGCTCCCGTTGGGCAGCACCTCGGTGTCGTATCCCGTGAATCCCAACTGGACCGAGTAGACCAGTTTGGGCGAGTAGATGTAACCGTCGAACCGCAGCCGGAGGCGCTTGACGCGGGCGTCGGTCTTGGTGAGCGTGAAATCGTCGTCGAACGACAGCGACAGGAGGTTCTGCATCCGAAAACGCATCGTCAGCTCGAACCAGTTGTTTTTGGGGCGGAACGTGATTCCCTTGCCGACCTCGATGTTGGGCATGTTGCGCAGTTGCTCGATCAGTTCGTAGGTCGAATCGGCCGTAATGATTTCGGTCTGCGGCTGGACGGTTCGGGGTTGCGGCTCCCGGGCCTCGGCCAGTGACCAGCAGGCGGTGAGCAGGAGCAGGATCGGTAATTTTTTCATCATCTGTGTTTCTGTTTGTTTCCCTTCGGGGACGTGCCGGACAAAAATACAAAAAATGTGCACGCCTTGAAGATTCCGGTGCAAAGTTGGGGCGTAAATCTGAAATAAACTTGAAATCACGGCTTTTGCAGCTCCGGAAACGCGATAAAAAACGGAAAAAATAGGATTTGTGGAATAAAATGTGTATGTTTGTACCGAAAACAATCGAGTTTTGTTTTGAATCTTCTTTGGCAAGTGTCTGATACTGCATCTGTATAGCAGTTTCCCCAATTCTCAAAATCGACCTCATCCCTTACTCTTTTGTTCTGTGCGATGCGTTTGCGGCGTATTGCAGTTGTTTTCCGAATCCGCAAAAAACAAATAGATTGAATGGCCAAACGAATTACATCGGGAAAGCGAGAAAGAGAAAAACTAAAACAGACAAAGCGTCAGGACAAGCAGAAGAAAAAGGAGGAGCGCACGAGCGGCGGCAGTCGCAGCTTCGAGGATATGCTGGCTTACGTCGATGAGAACGGCGTGCTTCATACCTCGCAGGAGGACGTAAAACCCCGGGAGGAGATCGACATCTCCGAGATCGAGGTTTCGGTGCCCCGGCAGTCGGAGATCGAGGACGAGGAGCCCCTGAGCGGACGGGTGGAGTATTTCACCTCTTCGAAGGGATACGGCTTCATCAAGGACGCCTCGGACGGCGAAAAATACTTTTTCCACGTCACCAACGCCCCGGCGGGGATCGCCGAAGGCGACCGGGTGACCTTCGAGCTTGAGCGCGGCACGCGCGGAATGAACGCAGTACGGATAGCTATTATCAACAAATAGGCATTTTTTAACTTTTATTTTAATTTTTTAGCAGAATGAACATTTATGTTTCGCATCTGAGCTGGGGCACGAGCAGTGAAGGCTTAGGAAATTTATTCGCACAGTTTGGCGAAGTCGCTTCGGCCAACGTCATCACTGACCGGGAAACGGGTCGTTCGCGCGGTTTCGGCTTTGTCGAAATGCCCGATGACGAGCAGGCTCGGAAGGCAATGGAACAGCTCAACGGCACCAACTTCGAGGGCCAGACGATCACCGTAAACGAGGCTCGTCCGCGTGAGGAGCGTCCTTCGGGTGGTTTCGGCGGCAACCGCGGCGGTGGCTACGGCGGCGGCAACCGCGGCCGGAGATTCTAAGAACGAGTCCGGACAGAGAACGATCTTCGGGGATTTTCCCCTTAACCCATACGAGCGAGGCGGTGCGAACCGCCTCGTTTTTTTATTTCCCACGCACACAGCGATCTGGGAAAAATGCGGGAAAATAGCGGGCCGAAGCCCCGTGTTTTTCGAAAAAAAACGATATCTTGCCGTCGTGAAAGCAACCGTGCTGGAAAAACTCAAGGTGCTGGCCGAATCGGCCAAATACGACGTCTCGTGCGCGTCGAGCGGCGTCACGCGCCGCAACCGCCCGGGCGATGTGGGCAGCACGGCGGGGGGGGGGATCTGCCACTCCTTCACGGCCGACGGCCGCTGCGTCTCGCTGCTGAAGATCATGCTCACCAACGTCTGCATCTACGACTGCGCCTACTGCATCAACCGCCGCAGCAACGACATTCCGCGCGCGGCCTTCACGCCCGGCGAACTGACCGAACTGACGATCGAGTTCTTCCGCCGCAACTACATCGAGGGGCTGTTCCTCTCGTCGGGCGTCGTCCGCAATCCCGACTACACGATGGAACGCATGGTCCGCGTGGTCCGCGACCTGCGCACGGTCCACCGTTTCAACGGCTACATCCACCTGAAAAGCATTCCCGGCGCCAGCCCCGAACTGGTCGCCGAGGCGGGACGCTATGCCGACCGCATGAGCGTCAATATCGAAATTCCGACGGAGCGCAACCTGTTGCTGCTGGCTCCCGACAAGAACTACGAGAGCATCTACCGCCCGATGAGCTACATCCAGCAGGGGGTGCTGCAAAGCGCCGAGGAGCGCGCCCGCTTCCGTCATGCGCCCCGCTTCGTCCCTGCGGGGCAGAGCACGCAGATGATCGTCGGGGCCACCGACGAGAGCGACCGCGACATCCTGCTGCTCTCGTCGTCGCTCTACGACCGTCCCACGATGAAGCGCGTCTACTATTCGGGTTTCATCCCGGTGAATCCCTATGACAAACGGCTGCCCGCGCTGGACAAGGCGCCCCTCGTGCGTGAGAACCGGCTCTATCAGGCCGACTGGCTGATGCGTTTCTATGGATTCCGGGCCGACGAGATCGCCGACGAGCGCACGCCGCGCCTCGATCTGGAGATCGACCCCAAGCTGGCTTGGGCCTTGCGGCATCCCGAATACTTTCCGGTCGACGTCAACCGCGCCGACTACGAGATGTTGCTGCGCGTGCCGGGCATCGGGGTCAAGTCGGCGCGGCTGATCGTCGCCTCGCGCCGCTACCGGATGCTGACGCAGCACTCCCTGAAGCAGATCGGCGTGGTGATGAAGAAGGCGCAGTATTTCATCCTCTGCCGCGAACTGTCCATGGGGCAGGGGGTCAACGAACTCCGCCCGGAGCAGGTGCGCCGCCTGCTCACCGCCCCGCAGCGGCGGAAATCCGATAAGAACGAGGGCCAACTGACCCTGTTTTGACGCCCATGCTGGTCTTTCGTTACGATAAAACTTTCGACGGGTTGCTGTCGGCCGTGTTCGACGCCTATTCGTTGCATATGTTCCCCGAATCGCTGATCGGCCCCGGGGAGCCCGAACCGCTCTTTACGGAGCGCGTCCACGACGTTGTGACCGACGAGGCGCATGCCTCCCGCGTGTGGCGGGGGCTCGAACGGCGGCTTGTCGCCCGCGCCCGGTCGATGTTCGTCTATGCTTGGCATGGGGAGCAGGCCGGAAGCGACCTGCTGATGCTGCGCTGCCTGCGGCGTGTTTTCGACGAGGGCGGGGGCGTCGTCGCCGATCAGGGCGATCCCGACATGAAGGCTCTGCACCGGCTGGCGCTTCAGGTCTCCCACGAACGCGAGCGCATGAAGCAGTTCGTCCGGCTCCAGAAAGCCGCCGACGGCACCTTTTTCGCTGCCGTGACACCCGAGCACAACGCCCTGCCGCTGGCGCTGGACTATTTCATCGACCGTTTCGCCGACCAGCGGTGGCTCATCTACGACCGCAAACGCGACTATGGATACTATTACGACTGTACCTCGGCGCGCCGCATCACGCTGGAGGACGACCGGGGGATGATCGCCGACAAACTCGCCGACGAGTGGCTTGCCGAGGACGAACGGCAGTTCCAGCTTTTGTGGAAAAATTATTTCCGGGCGCTGGCCATTCCCCAGCGGACGAACGAACGCCTCCAGCGCCGCATGATGCCGCGCCGTTACTGGAAACACCTGACCGAAATGGAGTGAATGGCGGCGGGATTAACGCTGCTGTTTGTCGGGGGCGCCGAAACGCCCGATCACCGGAAAGCCGAAGAACCCGCGCCGCATGGTGACCGTTTTCGGGTGATCCTCCCGGCAGGAGTTGTAGACCGACGACGATACCTGCATCTTCCGGCGCATGCCGTCGGCGAACGTGATCCGCAGGTAGAAAACATCGTAAGTCCGGCCCTGCACCGAACGGTGTCCGACGCGGTGACGGTGGCGGCGCACTTTGTGGATTTTCTCCATGACGGTGATCTGCTCGCCGTACTCCGACGCCGGGTCTGCCAGCAGGTAATTGCCGCCCATGAGGAGGAAATAGAGCGCGGTTCCGACTCCGAACAGGTGGCACAACCGGTTTATGTCCCGGTCGTCGGACCCCGTCAGCCGGTTCCACCGCCGTGAAAGGATCGGCATCGTGACCACGGCTCCGCCGACGGCGAGAACAACGGGTAACCACCCGGCGATCCGGGTCTTTTCGTAACAGAGATAACCGTACACCCCTGCCACCAGCAGAAGCATCATTGCGGAGATGCGTACGATATTCAACAGTCGGTTGCCCATAATCCGGATAATGACAGATGGTCTGAAAGTAAAAATCCTGCAAACGTCTATTTGCAGGATTCCTTGGCGGAGAGGACGAGATTCGAACTCGTGGTACAGGTTGCCCCGTACGTCGGTTTAGCAAACCGGTGGTTTCAGCCACTCACCCACCTCTCCGGTCACGCCTCCCGGCTGTTAGCTCCGAAAGGGTGTGCAAATATAGAATCTTTTTGGGTAAATTCAAAGAATTGCGGTCAAAATTTATATATTTGCATAAATCTCCGGGCGCGTTTTGAAACCCCTTCGTCGTATATTATATATGGTGTGCTGCCGTGTCGCGGCATCCGCTGCCGCACGGCCTGCGGCCGGAGAACGCTGTGAGCGGCCGCTGCGCGGAACCGGAACGAATCATTGAAAAACTGAAACAGCATGAAACGGATTTTAACTCTTTTGCTGGCCCTCGGTGCCGTCTGCACCCTGAACGCCAAGACCCAGAAATGCAACTACCGCGTAACCGTCACGGGTTCGCGGCTTGAATGCCCGGTCGTCATCCGGGATGTGCCCGAGTGGGCCCAGAGCGCCGTCGTGTCGCTCGGGGGCGTTCACCAGATCCCGTCCCAGTTGGATAAACGGTTGGGCGAACTGGTCTTCGTGGCCAACATCTCCGGGCAGCAGAATTTTCGCGTGGTCTACTCCTCGGAACCCGACAAGCGGGTGTTCAAGAGCCGCGTGCACGCCCAGATGTGGCTGAAGAATCCGGATAAGAGCCTGCGGGCGGCCGATACGCTCTCCTCGACGCAGAACGACATGTACCACAAGCTCCACCACCACGGCCCGGCTTTCGAGTCGGAATATGCCGCCTACCGCATCTATTTCGACAACAAGCAGACCATCGACACCTACGGTAAGAAACGCCCCCGGCTGGAACTGGCCGAGACGATGTGGTACCCCTCGGACGAACAGTTGGCCGCCGGTTACGGACACGACAACCTGCGGGTCTTCGGCTCGGTGGGCGTGGGGGCACTCAAAGGCTGGGATGCCGAAAAGAACAAGATGGTCCACATCGCCGATTTCAAACGCCGCGAAGCCCGCATTCTGGCCAAAGGCCCCATCCGCACGATCGTCGAGATGCGGGTCGAGGGGTGGAAATACGGCGGCCGTGAGATTACGATGACTTCGCGTTACATCCTCTATGCCGGGCACGGCGACGTGCAGGTCGAGAACCGCATCGAGGGCGATTTCAAGGGGCTGATCTTCACGACGGGCGTGATGAAGATGGCCGGGAACAAGGTCTATAGGGACGACAACGTGATCGCCGCTTTCGGACGCGATTATCCCGAGAACGACACCCTGAAATGGGAGAAGGAGAGCGTCGGGCTGGCCGTCGCCGTGCCGCAGAAGCAGGTGGTCTCGCAGATCGACGACAAGACCAGCTACCTGTTCCAGCTTGCTCCCGACGCCCGCGGACGTATCGACTATGTGTTCGAAATGATCTGGCGCAAGAGCGAATGGCTCAAGGACCGCAGCGACACCCAGTGTGTTTTGGGGCTGATGGAATCGGTCCGTTCGGCCCGCACGGCGGTCGTCGTCTCGCGGATTCCGTAGTTTTGAAAAAAAGTACATCGTTTGCGTCAAAAAATCCCGGTCCGATAGGCTGAGGCAGTTTACTTTTGTATACCTGAAATTCCGAAAATTTTAAGTATACGAATAAAACTACCTCTCTTATGAACCTGAAATTTGTGACGATCTGTGCGGCGGCGATCCTGATAACGACCGCGGATGGCCGGGCCCGCACTCCGCACGCGGCTTCTTCCCCCGGCGGGCAACCGTTCGAAATGCCGCATGTCGCGCGGCCCGCAATCCCCGACCGCAGGGTCAGCGTCGCCGACTTCGGCGGCGTGGGCGACGGCCATACGCTCAATACCGGAGCTTTTGCCGATGCCATCGACGCCCTGACGGCCCGCGGAGGCGGCCGCGTGGAGGTCCCCGAAGGGGTCTGGTTTACGGGCCCTATCGTGTTGAAAGACAACATCGAACTCCACGTCGGACAGAATGCCGTGATCGTCTTCAGCGACGACAAGTCGCTCTATCCTTTGGTCGAAACCACTTTCGAGGGACTCAACACCCTGCGCTGCCAGTCGCCGCTGTCGGCCCGCGGTGTCCGGAACGTGGCCGTCACGGGCCGCGGCGTGATCGACGGGAACGGCGATGCGTGGCGCGCCGTGAAGAAGGACAAACTCAATCCCCGCCAGTGGAAAGAGCTGGTGCAGAGCGGCGGTGTGCTCTCCGACGATGAAAAGACATGGTACCCTTCGGAAAGCTATAAGTTCGGAGCCTCCTCGGGCGCCGACCAGAATGTCTCGACGTGGGCCGAAACGCGCGACGATTTCGAACGCATGCGCGATTTCCTGCGTCCGGTCATGGTCGCCATCCACAACTGCGAAAATGTCCTGCTGGAAGGCGTCACTTTCCAGAACTCCCCCTGCTGGAACATCCATCCGGCGATGTGCACCAACCTGATCGTCAACGACATTACGGTCCGCTGCCCCGACTATGCCCAGAACAGCGACGGCATCGACATCGAGTCGTGCCGAAATGTCGTGCTGACCAATTCGCGCTTCGACGTGGGCGACGACGGCATCTGCATCAAGAGCGGCAAGGATCAGGCGGGCCGCGACCGCGGCATTCCGTGCGAGAACATCCTCGTCGACAACTGCATCGTCTTCCACGGCCACGGCGGTTTCGTCGTCGGCAGCGAAATGTCGGGCGGCGTGCGCAACGTCAAGGTCTCGAACTGCGTCTTCTCGGGCACCGACGTGGGCCTGCGCTTCAAGTCCACGCGCGGCCGCGGCGGGGTGGTGGAGCATATCTGGATCGAGGATATCGCCATGAACAACATCCTGCAGGAACCGCTGCTGTTCGACCTTTTCTACGGCGGCAAATCGGCCTCCGAGGCGCTTGCCGCGGGAGCCGAAGCCGAGCCTACGGACGTGGCTCCCAAGGCTGTCGACGAAACTACGCCCACGTTCCGGAACATCCATATCCGCAACGTCTGGTGCCGCGGCGCCCGCCGTGCGATGTATTTCAACGGCCTGCCGGAGATGAACGTCGAGCATGTGACGGTCGAGAATACCTATATTTATGCCCGGACCGGAGCCCGGATCAACGAATCTTCGGACGTCGTGCTGCGCAACGTGCAGATCGTCCCCGAGCAGGGGCCTGCGCTGATGCTCAACAACGTGAAGAACCTCCATGCCGAGGGCTTCATAACGCCCGCAGGCATGGAGCGCGCTCTGGTTGTGACGGGCAGCCGCAACCGCGGCATCGCTGTCTCCTCGGCACAGATCACCCGGGAAAATGCGGACCTTTCCAAAAGCGCGGCCCGTTATGTCGTTATTAAATAGCTGATTACATGATACGCAATTTGTTTTTATATATGCTGCCCGCTTTTCTGGTGCTTACGGCCGGATGCGGCGGCGACTCCACCGAGGCGGCTCCCGAGCGGAAGACCCTTCCCGTGCCCGACGTGACGTTCTCGGTCTCCGACCTGACGGCTATTGTCCGCTGGTCGGTCTCGGCGCAGGTCGAGGCCGTGCGCTTCACCTTCGAGCTCTATGCCGGGGGTGCCTCTGCCCCCGAGAAAACGGCCACGACGAGCCTTACCTCCCAGCGCTTCGCACTGGAAGCGGGCGTGACCTACCGCTTCCGGGTGTGCGCCGTGGCGCCGCTCGGCTCGGCCGAATGGCAGGATTCCGCTTTTTCCGAAGAGGTTACCTTTACGGCCGGCGGTTCGCCCGTCGATCCGGGTGCGGATCTGGGGCTTCCCTTGGCCAACGAGAACGACGGCGTGCTGCGCGCCTTTCCGGGTGCCGAGGGCGGCGGCATGTACGTCACGGGCGGGCGCGGCGGCAAGGTCTGCCACGTCACCAACCTCAACGATTCGGGTACGGGATCGCTGCGTGCGGCTGTCGAGGCTTCGGGTAAGCGCATCGTCGTCTTCGACGTGGCGGGAACGATCGAACTGCTCAGCGATTTGCGCATCAAGAATGGAAACCTGACCATTGCCGGGCAGACGGCTCCGGGCAACGGGATTTGTGTGAGCGGCGGTACGGTCGTGATCGATGCCGACAATGTCATTGTCCGTTACATGCGTTTCCGCTTGGGCGACCTGAATAAAGGCGGTAATCTTTCCGATGGGTCGGATACCATTTGGGGACGTTATCGCACGGATATCATCCTCGACCACTGCTCGATGTCGTGGTCGATCGACGAGTGCGCCTCGTTCTATGCCAACCGCAACTTCACGATGCAGTGGTGCCTGCTGACCGAGAGCCTGCGCAAATCGGCGCACGGCAAGGGCGAGCATGGTTACGGCGGCATCTGGGGCGGCAGGAACGCCTCGTTCCACCATAACATGCTGGCCAATCACGACAGCCGCAATGCCCGCATCGACCATCCGGGTATCTACGGCAGCTACCTCTCGACTCACCGGGGAAATGTCGATTACCGCAACAACGTGATTTACAACTGGGGCAGCAACACGACCTACGGCGGTGAGGACGGCTCGTTCAACATCGTGAACAACTATTACAAGCCCGGGCCGGCTTCGAAAGAGCGCAACTATTTCGTCGATGCCTACTGGTACAACTCCTCTTCGAACGTGGGTTCGGCCTATCCCCGGCTCTATATGTCCGGGAACTACCATGCGGGCGGCTATGCTTCGGCGATCAACGGCGATAACTGGTTGGGTGTCTATTACCATCCGCAGGGCGACGATCCCTCGAAAACGGCCGGACGCCTTTCCGCTCCGCTGTCCGTCAGGGCCGGCGATACGCAGGTCTGCCACACGACGACCCATTCGGCAGCCGATGCCTTCGATGCCGTGCTGAAATACGCCGGGGCTTCGCTCAGCCGCGATGCCGTCGACAAGCGCGCCGAGAGCGATGCCCGCAGCGGAGAGGCTACCTTTCCGAATGGCGGCAACGGCTCGACGGGAGGCATTATCGATACTCAATCCGCCGTCGGCGGCTGGCCCGAACTCACGGCCACCGATGAGGAGATACGGCGCGCCGCGACCGATACCGACGGCGACGGCATTCCCGACTATTACGAGACGCTGCTGGGGCTCGACCCGAACGACGCCTCCGACGCCAACGCCACGACGCTCGACCCGCAGGGCATTTATCCCAATATCGAGGTCTATTTTCACTTCCTCGTCAGGGAGATTTCCGTCGCCCAGACCGCAGGCGGAACCTACACTGCTTTGGAATAGCTGCCGGCTTGAACCTTAACTTGAGATGAAACGCCTTTTCCTGCTGACGATCTGTCTGTTATTCGCCGGTGTTGCCTGCGGACGAAACCTGCATGTCTACTTGATCGGCGATTCGACCTGTGCCACGAAGGAGCTTGCGAAACAGAATCCCGAGCGGGGATGGGGACAGTTGTTCCGGCCGTTGTTCGACGGCTCGGTTACGGTCTGCAACCACGCTGCCAATGGCCGTTCCACCAAGTCGTTCCGCGACGAGGGCCGCTGGAAAACTGTTTGCGACGGGTTGCGGCCGGGCGATTACGTCTTCATCCAGTTCGGGCACAACGACCAGAAACAGAGCGACTCGACCCGCTACGCCTCCCCGGTGCAGTATGCCGCGAACCTACGCCGCTATGTGGCCGAGACGCGCGAACGGGGAGCCGTTCCGGTACTGCTGACGCCCATCGTGCGCCGCCGTTTTACCGACGGCGTGCTGGACGATACCCACGGGCCCTATGCCGCCGCCGTGCGCCGTGTTTCGGCCGAAACGGGCACGGTGCTGATCGACGCCGAACGGCTGACCCGCGAATGGGTGTCACGGCTCGGGGACGAGGCGTCGACAGCGTACTATATGTGGGTTGAGCCGGGAACCAATCCCCGCTGGCCCGACGGGCGGCAGGACAACACGCACCTCAATGTCCGCGGGGCCCGCACCGTGGCGCGGATGATCGCCGCGCGGCTTCCGGAGCTGATTCCCGAACTGGGACGCTGTCTGAAAACCTCCGATTTCGTGGTCGCACAGGACGGTTCGGGCGATTTCTTCACCTTGACGGAGGCCGTGGCCGCCGTTCCCGACTTCTGCCGCGACACGACCCGCATCCTTGTCTGCGAAGGCACCTACCGTGAGAAGATCGCCATTCCCGCCACCAAGCGTAATGTGGTGCTTGAAAGCCGTGGGGCAGTGACGGTTACATGGGACGATTACGCCGCGAAGACTGGAGCCACCGGGCGGCCGCTGGGCACTTCGGGCTCTTCGACCGTCTATTTCGGCGGCGACGGCTGGACGGTGCGCGGACTGACGTTCGAAAACTCCGCCGGGAGGGTGGGGCAGGCGGTCGCCGTGCAGTGCTTCGGCACCGGACTGCACTTCATCGGCTGTCGTTTCCTCGGCAATCAGGACACGCTCTACCTCTACGGCGCCGGCAACCGCGACGGGGAGACCGTCACGGAAAATGCCCGGATACTGTTCGAGGAGTGTTATGTCGAAGGTACGACCGATTTTATCTTCGGCTCGGCCGCGGCGCTGTTCCGCAACTGCGAGATTCGTTCGACGGCCGATTCCTACATCACGGCGGCTTCGACCTGCCGGGGACAGGCGTGCGGACTTATCTTTGAAAACTGCCGTCTGACCGCTGCCGAAGGTGTCGCGCGCTGTTGGCTGGGGCGTCCGTGGCGCGATCATGCGCAGACGGTCTTTATCGGCTGTGAAATGGGGGCGCACATCCTGCCCGAAGGGTGGCACGACTGGTCGAAGCCGCATGCGCAAAAGACTGTCTTCTATGCCGAATACGGCTCTGAAGGCCCCGGCGCCGCTCCCCGCAGCCGCGTGAAATGGTCGCGGCAGCTCACGGAAAAAGAGGCCCGGCAGGTGCTTGCGGCCTTTGAAAAATAGCTTGGAATCCGATTTTTCGTATATTGGTGTCGTAACGACACTTTTATGTGTCGGACCGTTTTGCCGCACTGCGCGCAATTCGATTTTGGAAATGTCCGTCCTTTTTGCTATATTGGGAAGACCGGATTTGTTTAATTTACTATGAAACGACTGTTGCTGACCCTTTTGCTGCTCGCCACCGTCCCGATCGCCCGGGCGACGCCTCCGCAGTGCCTTTTCCAGACCTACTCCACGCTGGACGGAATGACGCACGACCGTATCGCCGACATCTATACCGATTCGCGCGGATTCGTGTGGGTCTGCACATGGTACGGCGTCAGCCGTTTCGACGGATACACCTTCAAGAATTTCAGCACCACGCCGGGCGATTTCTCGCCCCTGTCGCACCACCGCTTCATCTCCGTGAGCGAGGATTCGAACGGACACCTCTGGTTCACGACCTATAATTTCCATGTCTACCGGCTCAACCGCTATACCGAGCAGTTCGAGGACGTGGTATCGCTCGTCGAGGGCGTCGATTCGCAGCACTACCGCATGACACACTGCCTGCACGACGGTCGCGGCGGCACATGGGTGGCCATTGCCGGACTGGGCGTGGCGCGTTTCGGCGATGCCGACGACGCGTCGCCCGTGCGCATCGACGCCTTTTTCGACGCTCCGGTACTGGGCGGGGATGTCACGGCGATGTATGTCGACAATGGGGGCGACGCTTGGATCGCCACGGCTGACGGCCGCCTGAACCGGGTCGCCGCCGGGGAACGGACCGCCCGCACGCTCTGCGAAACGGCCTCCCCGGCTTTCTCGTTTACGGCCGATGCCGACTATGTCTACTGCGCCACGGCGGACGAGGTGGTCCGTGCAGGGCGCAGGGATGGCACGCTCACCCGTCTGCCGGGCGGCGGCGCTCCGCTCACGGCCATCGTCGCCGACTCGGTGCGCAGGACGGTCTATGCCGGCAGCCGTTCGGGGGAACTCTACCGCGTGTCGGGCGACCGGCTGGCGCGGCTGAATCCCAAAGGGGCGCGTCCGCGCCGTATCCGCGATCTGGCGGCCGACTCCCACGGCATCGTGTGGGTGACTTCGGCCGAGACGGGCATCACGCGCTACAACCCCGCGACGGACGATTACAAGCATTTCGAACAGCAGCCCTACACCGTCTCCTACAACATCGACACCCTGACCAAGATCGCCGAGGGCGGCGGCCTGCTGTGGATCAAGATGAACAACTGGGGCTTCGGCTACTACGACCGCGACCGCGACGAGGTAGAACCTTTCTACAACGATCCCAAACTCCCCAACTGCCAGATGACCAACGCCGTCGTGCGTTTCGACGTGCGCGACGACGTGCTGTGGCTCTCGACCTACCACGAACGCGGCTTGCGCAAGGCGGTGATCCTGCGCCAGCCCGCCGAGGTCTTCACCCTCGACTCGAAATCCCCGAATCCGCTTTCGGGCGAGATACGCGCTCTGATGACCGACAGCCGGGGCCGGATGTGGGTCGGCACGCGCGACGGCGAGCTGATCGCTTTCGACGCCGCGAACAAACCCGTCTACACGCTTCCCGCGCAGGGCCGCCGGGGCACGGGTATGATCTACGCCCTGAAGGAGGACTCCTCGGGCAACATCTGGGTCGGCACCAAGGGCGAGGGCCTCTACCGCATGACGCCCGAGGGCGGCGGCTATAAAGTCACGCATTTCACCCATTCCGAAGCGGATGCTTGGTCGCTCAGCGACGATCAGGTCTATTGTGTCGAGGAGGACGGTTCGGGACGTATCTGGGTGGCGACCTACGGCGGGGGCATCAATCTGCTGGAAGACCCCGCCGGGCACCGGTTCATCCATGCCGGCAACCTGATGACGCACTATCCGCTGGACGAGGCGGGGCGCGTGCGGTGGCTGCTTTACGACCGGCAGGACCGGATGTTCGCCGCCACGGTCGACGGCCTTTTGGTCTTCGACCCGGGGGCCAGTGCCAAATCGATGCGCTTCCGGCTGGTGCAGAAGATTCCGGGCGACGCGGAGTCGCTGGGCAACAACGACATCATCCAGATGCTCCGCGATTCGGAGGGCCGCATCTGGCTGGCGACTTTCGGCGGCGGCCTGAACCTGATCTCGGGCTATGACGGCGAAGGGATGCCCCGGTTCCGCTGCTACGACAAGACGGCGGGACTGGCCGGCAACATCTGCATGGCCCTGACCGAGGACCGGCAGGGCGACCTGTGGGTCTCGACCCACAACGCCGTGTCGCGCTTCGACCCGCGCCGCGGGATTTTCTCGAATTATTACCTCTACGACAACATGCGCAACGCGGTCTTCAGCGAGGCCACGGCGCTCACCGCGCCGCAGGGCGACGTGCTCTTCGGCAGCGGCCGCCACCTCTACCGCTTCGATCCCGAGGCGGTCCGCGCTGCGAAGATCGACTACGAACTGCGTTTCACGGGGCTCGACGTGCGCAACAAACCCGTCGTCGCGGGACGCCGCTCGCCGCTCTCGGAGTCGGTGACCGAGGCCGGCCGCATCGTTCTGCCCTACAATTTCTCGAATTTCCGCATGGAGTTCGCCTCGCTCAATTTCGCCATCCAGCATATCGTGGGTTATATGTACAAGTTGGAGGGTTACGACCACGACTGGAACATCTCGGGAACTACCAACCGGGCGACCTATTCCAACGTGCCGATCGGCAGCTACACGCTCCATGTCAGGGCTTTCGTCGGCAACGCCGATGCGGCCGGCGAGGGGATCACGATCGGGGTCGAGGTGCTCCCCCCCCCTTGGCTCACATGGTGGGCTAAAACCCTCTACATACTGCTGGCGCTGGTCGTCATCGCCGTGGTCTACCGCATTGCCAGCTCGGTCATCCGCATCCGCCGCGAGGCGAGTGTCGAACAGAACATGACCGACCTGAAACTGCGCTTCTTCACCAACATCTCCCACGAACTGCGCACGCCGCTGACGCTCATTCTGGGCGGCATCGAGGATGCGCAGAAGCACGACGAACTCTCGCCCCGCGGCGAGAACAGCCTCACGCTGGCCCACCGCAACGCCAAGCGCATGCTGACGCTCATCAATCAACTGCTGGACTTCCGCAAGATCGTCAAGGACAAGATGGAGCTGAAAATCTCGCGCGTGGACCTCGTGCCGCTGGTCGAGGACGCCCTCGACGACTTCCGCGAACTGGCCGCCGAACGCCGGATCGAGCTGCTTTTCACCGTCTCGCGCCGTTCGGTGCTGGTGTGGGTCGACATCGAACGCATGGAGAGCGTGGTTTATAACCTGTTGTCCAACGCCCTGAAATTCACGCCCAACGACGGTAAGGTCGAGGTGATCCTCTCGCTGCGCGAGGCGGAGGAGTGCGTGCTGCTCACGGTCCGCGACACGGGCATCGGTATCCCGAAGGACAAGCAGGGGATGATCTTCGAGCGTTTTGCGCAGGCTTCGCGCGCCGTGGACAGCAACATGAAGGGTTCGGGCATCGGACTCTCGCTGTGCCGCGACATCGTGGCCCTGCACCACGGCGAAATCTCGGTCGAGAGCCGTCCGGGCGAGGGCGCCGCCTTCACCGTGAAACTCTGCCTCGGCAATGCCCATTTCGGCATGGAGCAGATCGACTTCTCGGGGGCCGGAGCAGGTGATGGTGATCGCCGCAACGACTATATGGTCAGTGACTTCACGCCCGCCGACAGCCAGCGCCGCGTCGATGTCACGCCGCCGAAGGATGCCCAGAAAATCCTGCTCGTGGAGGACAACCGCGAACTGCGCATCTTCATGTACAACAGCCTGATCGATACCTACCATGTCGTCGAGGCCGACGACGGCGTCGAGGCCCTCGAAAAGATTCGCAGCGAGATGCCCGATATCATCGTCACCGACCTGATGATGCCCCGCATGGACGGCATCGAACTGATCGACAAGGTGCGCCACGACTTCACGATGAGCCACATCCCCATCGTGATGCTCACGGCCCGCCATTCGCCCGACGACCGGGTGAAGGCCATGGAGTTCGGTGCCGACGGCTACATTACCAAGCCGTTCAGCATCGAACTGCTGCTGGCCCGCATCGACAACCTCCTGACTCAGCGGCGCAAACTCTTCGAGAAATTCTCGTCGCAGTCGGCCCGCAACAAGGTCGTCGAATTGGTCGTCGAGGATGTCGTCGTCACCGACCGCGACGAGGAGTTTATGAAGGAGGTGATGGCGTGGCTGGGCGAGAACGTCGAGAACTCGGAGCTCACGATCGACCAGTTGGCCTCGCACCTCGGGCTGGGCCGTACGACGATGTACAACAAACTCAAGAGCCTCACCGGAAAATCGCCCGTCGAGCTGATCAAGGAGTACCGCATCACCAAATCGAAACTCCTGCTGCGCACGGGGCAGTTCTCTGTGTCGGAGGTGGCCTACAAGGTGGGCTTCTCCGATCCGGGCTATTTCAGCCGCTGCTTCCGCGAGCAGTACCACATGTCGCCCGCCGAATACCTGAAAACCCATAACCTGAAAGAAAACCAAGACACCAAAACCGCATGAAACGATTGCTGATACCTGCCCTGTGCGTGCTGGCCGCCTGCACCTCGCGCAGCCCGCTGTATGACTCCTCGACGCCGCTCGCCGTGCGTATGGCCCAAAGTGAGATCGCCCGCAACCCCTCGCCCATGACGCTCGACGGCATCCCCGCCGGCAAGGTGAAGTGGAACTACACCACGGGGCTCGAACTGCTCGCCGTTGCCGACGCCGGCGCGGCCTACCGTATCCCGGAGTTCACGGCCTATGCCGACCGCTATTTCGATTCGATCGTGCAGCCCGACGGGAGCGTGCTGACCTATAAGCGTTCGAAGTACAACCTCGACCACGTCTGTCCGGGGCGCATGCTCTTCGACCTGTACGACCGCACGGGCGAGGTGCGCTATAAAATGGTGCTCGACACGCTCTTTCGGCAGTTGCAGGAGCAGCCCCGCAACCCCGACGGCGGATTCTGGCACAAGGAGGTCTATCCCAGCCAGATGTGGCTCGACGGGCTCTACATGGCCGAGCCGTTCTATGCCGAATATGCCAAAAAATACCTCTCGGGTGCCGAATACGAAAAGGCTGTCGACGACATCGTCAACCAGTTCGTCGTCGTGGCCGCGCATACCTACGACCCCGTGACGGGGCTCTACCGCCACGCCTACGACGATTCGCGCGAGATGTTCTGGTGCGACAAGACCACCGGCCAGTCGGCGCACGCATGGGGCCGGGCGATGGGGTGGTACGCCATGGCCATCGTCGAGACGCTGCAATACCTCGGGGCGGACGACACGACGCGCCCGATGGTCGATATTCTGAACCATATCTATGAGGTGCTGCCCCAATATGCCGATCCCGCGACCGGCATGTGGTATCAGGTCCTCGACCAGCCGGGACGCGAGGGCAACTACCTCGAATCGACCGCCTCGGCGATGTTCGTCTACGCCATGCTCAAAGGGGTGCGGCTGGGCTACCTGCCCGTGGAGATGGGTGCCGGGGCCCGGCGGCTCTACGAGAAGTTCGTGGACCGTTTCGTGCGGGAGAATCCCGACGGCACGATCTCGCTGACCGACTGCTGTTCGGTGGCCGGGCTGGGCGGCAAGGGGATGCGCAGCGGCACGTTCGAATATTACATCTCCGAGCCGGTGATCGACAACGACTGCAAGGGCGTGGGGCCCTTCATCTGGGCGTCGATGGAATACCGGCGTAAGACGCCGGATTTAGAGGCGGATGTTCGTTAATGCGTCTCCGGTCCGGTTCTGCGCCCCGGCTAAGAGCCGGGTTACAGGGGCGATGGCTGGTCCGCTCTTCTCTGATCCGGTTCTCCGCTGCCGATATGCGAAGCCCGATGTATTCGCCCGATCTGAAAATCTTTTTCCGGAAAATCCTCCCGAGAAGGGAGGATTTTTTGCCCCGTATTCCTTTTCTCAGGGCTTTGGAGGGCCATTCGGCCGGGGTTGACAAATTATCCATGAGAAGTGATAAAAATTACCTGTCGAATCCTCCGGGGCAATTTATTTTTGTATAGGGAAATGCCCCTTTTTACGGAAAAAGCGAAAACCTAATTATTAACCAAAACCTTTTATATGAAAAGCTTTACTCTAAAGTTCGCCCTGTTGTTCCTGCTGGGTGTGAGTCTGGCCTCCGCGGCTGTGGCTCAGAAAATCGGAGGAGTCGTCAGGGATTCGGCGGGAAAACCGGTCGTCGGAGCTTCGGTGATCGTCGACGGATCGACCTTGGGAGCAAGTTCGGGGGTCGACGGCCAGTGGTCGCTCAACGTGCCCGACGCTTCGAAGAAGACGCTGGTGATCTCGTACATCGGTATGAAGACGCAGCGCATCGCCATCGGCAGCAGGACGCAGATCGACGTTAAGCTCGAAGACGAATCGACGGCCATGGACGACGTCGTGGTCGTGGGCTACGCCACCGTGAAACGCCGCGACGTGGTCGGCTCGGTCGCCTCGGTCAACGCCGAGACGCTCCAGCAGATGCCCGTGGCCTCGGTCGCCGAGGCGATGACGGGCCGCATGGCCGGCGTGCAGATCACCGCCACGGAGGGCGATCCCGACGCTGAAATCCGCATCCGCGTCCGCGGTGCGGGCACGTTCTCGTCCGACGGCGCGCCGCTCTACATCGTCGACGGATTCCCGGTGGAGAGCATCAGCGACATCTCCTCGTCGGAAATCCAGTCGATCGACATCCTCAAGGATGCTTTCTCAACGGCCATCTACGGTTCGCGCGGTGCCAACGGCGTCGTGCTCATCACCACCAAGAGCGGCGAGAAGGGCAAGATCAACGTGAATTATAATGTATACTGGGGTTTCAAGGATATCGCCCGCAAGAATCAGGTGCAGGCGCTCAACCCCTCGGAGTTCGCCAAGTGGCAGTATGAACTGGCCGCCGTTCAGAACAAGGTGTCGGACAACTACGAGCCCTATTTCGGGGCGTTCTCCGACATCGACCTTTACGACAACGTGAAGGGCAACGACTGGATGGACCAGCTTTTCGGCCGCACGGGCGAGCAGTTCAACCACAACCTCACGGTTTCGGGCGGCGGCGACAAGTTCAAGTGGAACGCCACCTATGCGCGCCTCTATGACAAGGCGATCATGATCGGTTCGAATTACAGCCGCGACAACCTCGGCCTGAAGACGCAGTTCAAGCCCAACAAGCGCATCACGCTCGACTTCAACATCCGTTATTCGCGCATGAAGGTGCGCGGCGCGGGCGCCAACTCGCTCAACGACTCGGGTGCCCAGACCACGGGTCGTCTGAAGAACGCCATGCTCTACACGCCCATTCCGCTGAAGGCCCAGATCGAGGGCGGCGACGACTTGGAGGAGAACTCCTCGGACGCCGTGATGCCGACGGTCGCCGTTTCGGATTCGGACCGCAAGCGCGAGCGCACCAACTGGACCGCCAACGGCGGCTTCACATGGGAGATCGTCGACAACCTCAACCTGAAGGTCGAGGCCGGCATGGAGGAGTACCGGCAGGAGACCAACTCCTTCTACGGCGTCACGACCTACTATTCGAAGGTCGGCGGTTCGGGTTCGACCGTTCCGGGAACCCCCTCGACCAACTACAACGATGTGACGCGCCGCCGCGTGCGCAACACCAATACGCTGAGCTACGATTTCAAGAAACTGATTTCGAACGACAACCACCACCTCAACGTGCTGCTGGGACAGGAGTACATCATCACCGAGCAGCGGACGTTCAACACATGGGTCGACGGTCTGCCCGATTTCTATACCGCCGAGCAGGCGTGGGCTTTCATGGGCGCGGGCTCCAACGCCAGCTCCTCGAACATGAACTATGCGGCCGACGACATCCTGCTCTCCTATTTCGGACGTGTCAACTACGATTTCAAGGGCAAGTACATGGTTTCGGCCACGATGCGCGGCGACGGTTCGTCGAAGTTCTCCAAAGGTCAGAAATGGGGTTACTTCCCCTCGGCGGCCGCTTCGTGGCGTATCTCCGACGAGTGGGGGCTGAAAGACCTCCGGTGGCTGGACAACCTCAAGCTGCGTTACAGCTTCGGTACGGCGGGCAACAACAACATCCCGACCGGCATGGGCGGCCTGACACAGCTCTACGAGGTCGGCACGGGCGCCAGCTTCATCTACGGCGATCCGATCTACTGGACGCCCAACGGCAACGGCGTTCAGGAAAGCTACATGGCCAATGCCAACCTGACGTGGGAGACCACCTATTCGCATAACTTGGGCCTCGATTTCGGATTCTGGCGCAACCGCCTCTCGGGGTCGGTCGAGGTTTATCAGAACACTACCGAGGATATTCTGATGCGCTATCCGGTTTCGGGTTCGGGCTATGGCTTCCAGTACCGCAACGCCGGTACGATCCGCAACCGCGGTCTGGAGGTCTCGGTTTCGGCCGTGATTCTCGAGAAAGCCAAGTACGGGCTGAACTTCAACGCCAACATCGCCTTCAACCGCAGCCGTATCATGGATCTGGCCGGGTTGGAAACCTATTCGCAGAAGTCGGGTTGGAACAACAATGTAGTCGACTACTATGCCGTACTGGGCGGCGCTATCGGCGATGTCCGCGGTTACACGACGCTGGGACGTTACGAGGTCGAGGATTTCGATCTGGACTACTATGCCGAGACGGGCAAATGGAAGACGCTCGACGGTTCGAACTGCGCCGGCGTGGTCGGCGACATGCGTCCGGGTTCGCTCAAGCTGCTCTGTGACGCCGACGGCACTCCTGTTCAGGGCAAGATCGGCAACGTGCAGCCCCGGTTTACGGGCGGTTTCTCGCTCTCGGGTTATGCCTACGGGTTCGACATCGCCGCCAACTTCACCTATTCCTACGGTAACAAGGTCTTCAACGCCAACAACGTCGAGTTCACCTCCTCGCAGAAATACACGGGCAAGGGCGTGATCCGCAACCTGTCGGACGTGATGGCCCTCGGCAGGCGCTGGACCAACGTCGACTGGACGACGGGCGACGTGATTACCGATCCCGAAGCGCTGGCGGCCGCCAACCGGACGACGACCATGTGGTCGCCCTACATGCCGCAGACGGTCGTGCATAGCTGGCTGCTGGAGGACGCTTCGTTCCTGCGCCTCTCGTCGCTGACGATCGGCTACACGCTGCCCGCGAGCTGGACGCGCAAGATTCGCATCAGCAAGGTGCGTTTCTACGCCACCGGAACCAACCTCTTCTGCTGGACGCCGTACAGCGGCTTCGACCCCGAGGTCGACACGCGCCGCGCGACGCCCATGACCCCCAATGTCGACTATTCGGCCTATCCGAAGAGCCGCTCGTGGGTGTTCGGTGCGAACATCAGCTTCTAACCTCTAACCGACTGAAAAAAACTCAACGATGAAAAAGTTAATCTATATCCTTGCCTGCGCCGGCCTGATGGCCGTTTCGTGCGGCGAAGAGCTGCTGGACACCCGGTCGTCCTCGTCGTCCGATTCGGCGACCATGTTCTCGAACGAGACCTATGCCGAGGCGGCCGTCATGAACATCTACCGCCAGTTCGGTGTGGACAAGTCCTACCGCAACCGCTGGCTGGTCTACTACGGCGCCAACACCGATTCGGAGTGGTACGTTTCGGCGTCGCCCGACAAAGCCACCGATACCAAGACCTTGATTTATACCTACAACGCTACCTATGACGATGCCGGCAGCCAGCTCAACGAAGACGGCGGGCAGTATGCGCTGGCCTACACCGCCATCGAGAACTGCAACCTTGCCGTCGCCGGCCTGCGCAAGTACGGCAATGTCGAGGGCAACGCCGGGATGCGTTACCTGCTGGGCGAATCGCTCGTGCTGCGCGCGTTCTTCTATTTCGACCTGATCAAGGCTTGGGGCGACGTTCCCGCGCGCTTCCAGCCCATCGGCGAAACGGGCGATGTGAACAAGCCCAAGAGCGACCGCGACGAGATCTACAAGCAGATCATCGCCGACCTCGAGGAGGCTGTGAACTATGTCGACTGGCCCAACGAGGGTGCCCGGACGGGCACCGTGACCCGTGTCAACAAAGCCTTCGCCTACGGCCTGCTGGCCCGCGTGTGCCTTTCGGCCGCCGGTTATGCGCAGCGTCCCGACGAGGGGCGGATCGGCACGGGCAACGTGGGCTCGAACCGTCGCAGCAAGCTGGTCGAGGCGGGTCAGGAGTGGGGCGACAATGCCCTCTACACCAAGGCGCTCGATGCCTGCAAGGAGGTGATCGCCAAGGAGAACGCTTCGGTGAAACTGGAGGGCTCCTTCGACGAAATTTGGCGCGACATGATGAAGCGCGAGGTCACGGCCGGAGGCGAGACGCTTTTCGTGATTCCTTTCGCCGACAACCGCGGCCAGTGGATGAACAATTACGCCGTCAAGCACACCACGGCCGACAAATACTGCGGCAAGGCCAATGCCGGCGGCACCATCGGTCCGGTTCCCACGCTCTTCTACGAGTATGACAAGGCCGACCGCCGCCGCGACGTCACCTGCGTTCCCTACCGCTGGAACGGCGGCAAGCAGGAGTTGGAGAACATCCAGAAATGGTATTGCGGCAAGTACCGCTACGAGTGGATGAACGAGGTCGTCTCGGGCAACGACTGCGGCATCAAGCCTATCGTGATGCGCTATGCCGACGTGCTGCTGATGGCCGCCGAGGCCGCCAACGAACTCAACGACCTGCCCTATGCCAAGACGCAACTGCGCAAGGTCCGCTACCGCGCCTTCAAATCCAACGATGCGGTCGACACCTATCTTGACGGCATCGTTTCGAAGGACGATATGTTCTGGGCCATCTACAAGGAGCGCATGCTCGAGTTCAACTGCGAGCAGGTCCGCAAGCAGGACCTCATCCGCTGGGGACTGCTCAAGAAGTCGCTCGACGACGTGAAGGGCAAGATGAAGGCCATGCTCGACCACACGACCTACACCTCGGCCGTTACGGGCGACAGCTATGATTTCTCGACTATCGGTACGAAGGTCTACTACAAGTACGCCGACGACGGCGAGACGCTCCAGCTCCACGGCCTCGACTTCGGCGAGGCCGGCGAACCCGAAGGCACGGGCTGGACGCTCTACACCTCGAAGAAGACCGACGGATCTACCGAGGAGGAGTATATCAAGAGCGGCACGACCTCCACGGCGCGTATCGACATGATCTATCAGTACGATCCCGACGTGCATATGTTCTGGCCGCTTTTCAAGATGTCGCTGACTCCCAACAGCATGCTGGCCAACGATTACGGTTATCCGGTGCGATAGTGACCTGAAAAAGGAAAAAACAAGAAACGTATGAAAACGATTATCAATAAATTCCTGCTGTTCGTGACGCTTTTCGCCGGAGCGGTGTCGCTTCACGGCTGTTCGGACCCCGACGGGATCATCGAGGATATCGCCTACGACCGCGAATTCTCCCCGCTGAACTTTACCTATACGCTGACCAACAACGTGAACGTCGCCTTTTCATGGACGGTCATGACCGGCATCTCCGACTACACGCTGACGCTCTCCTATACCGACGGCGACGGCGGTGTTTACGACGAGGTGGACCTGATCGCCCCGCTCGGCAGCGACGGCACGACGGCCAAGACGATGGAATACGACTTCAAGGAGCTTCCCGGCAACCGCGCATGGAAGGCCGAACTGGTCGCCGTTTCGCAGCGCTCGGGCGTCGCCGATTCGAAACCCGCGGTCTGCATCTTCGCCACGGGCGTCGAGAACCTCTTCCTGAACGACGGCAAGGTCCCCGACGACGATATTACGGCCACTACCGCTCTCCTGCGCTGGGTTGCCGGATCGAACGTCACCGACCTCAGCGTGACGCCCGACGTCGGTAAGATCGGACTCACCGCCGCCCAGATCGCCGCCGGCGAATACGAGCTCACCGGACTGACCACCGGTACGGCCTATACCGTCGAGCTGCTGCGCGACGAGGCCGTGCGCGGAACCGTCACGTTCGTCGCTTCGGACAAGATCGACGTCGACGTGACCGACAAGACTGCGGCTTCGATCACCCTTTCGTGGGGCGCCGACCAGCGGGTTACGAGCCTTGCGCTGAAAGGCGGCGACGACGAGCGCGACATCACGCTGACCGACGCCGAGATCGCCGCGCATACCTATACTTTCGAGGGTCTGAAAGAGCGCACCGAATATTCGATCACGGTCTTCATCGACGGCGTCGAATCGGGCAGTCTGGTCGTCACGACCCTCGGACAGTCCAATTACTGGGATTTCACGACATGGGAAATTGCCTCTTACAGCAACGATGTGCCTGTGACGGTCGATGAACTGACCATCATGCCGCCGAAAGGCAAGGAGGCAGCCATTAAGCTGGATGCCGATTACGGGGTCAATTACCTCGACCGGGGCGGTAAGTCTACTCCGGCGGCTCCTTCGGCCGAGGCTCCGACCAACGGCTATCTGAAATTTTCGGTAGTTGGCGAAGGCGTTCTCGTGATCGACAGCTATGCCAACGGTGCAGGACGTAATTTCTATGCCTATGTCGATGCGCTGGGTAAGAGTTTCGGACCGGTCGAAGCCCCCACGGCAGACAACCGCGGCAAGGTTTACATCCCCTGTCCGGGTATTCCGTCCAATGCTTCCGTCTATGTATGGACCGACAACTCAATCAACCACATCTACAGCATCGGCTGGTACGAGGGTTCGGAGGCTCCGGGGCAGAACGCCACGCCGCTCGCCGCTCCCGTGGTAACGGCCGCTCCCGCCGAGGTGACCAAGGGCGACAATGCCCCCGTGACTTTCTCGTGGGACGCCGTTCCCAACGCCGCGACCTATACCTACCGCCTCGCCCTGACGACGCTCAATGGTGAGACCGAAGAGGTCGTTCGCTTCTCGGAGACCGTTTCCGCGACCCGGATGACCGTTCCGGCCGAGACCGTCGCCAAACTCAAACCGGGTACTTACACGATCTCGGTGACCGCTGCGGCTGCCTCCGACTACCTCTACAAACCGTCGTCCGCCGGCAGCGCCACGCTGACGGTCAACGACACCAAACTGGCGGCTCCCGTCGTGAAGTTCACGCCTGCGAAAGTCACCATCGGCGAACAGACGGAGGTTGTGGCATCGTGGGATGCCGTTGAAGGTGCTGCGTCGTATGATGTCTCTTTCAATAACGGCGCTGCCGAGAGAGTGACCGCGACTTCCTATACGATCGCTGCCGCGACGGTCGCCGCACTTGCCGTGGGTGACTACACGATCTCGGTCGTTGCCAATCCTGCCGATGCCTCGTCGCAGGTTTCCGATCCCGGTACGGCCAAACTGACCGTTGCCGAGGCTACGACGGGCCCCGGTACGGCTTTGTCATGGGGCGCGGATGAATTTGCAGCTATCTGGGCCGGATTCGGCAACAGTACGGGCGACATCAACGCCGCGGCGCTGGATACGATGGTAGCAACGGGCGATCTGACGAAGAATACCGACAGCTTTACCTACAAAGGTCTTTCGTTCCTGCTGGGCGGCGGCAAATTCAAATTCGGCTCGAACAACAACGCTGCCGGGGATAAGGCGCTTCGGTTCCAGTTCGGCGGTACGGGTAGCATGACCAAGGCGAACGTGTCGTTCGCAGTAGACGGACCCGGTACGTTGGTTGTCGAGGCTGTTTCGGGCGGAACGACGGCACGGGCGTTGGCCGTGAACGTTGACGGTACGGAACTGCCGACGCAGGAGGCGCCCGCGAGCGGAGACGGTGCTGTGAAACTGACATTCGATTGCTCGGCTGCTTCTGCGGGATCGAAGATCACGATTTACAGTACGAACAGCGGCATCAAC
This sequence comes from Alistipes provencensis, assembly GCF_900083545.1. Lineage (NCBI taxonomy): Bacteria > Pseudomonadati > Bacteroidota > Bacteroidia > Bacteroidales > Rikenellaceae > Alistipes > Alistipes provencensis. The sequence continues at coordinate 2,601,301 of NZ_LT559262.1, forward strand.
GTTTTCTCGGTCGTCTGGACGCCGCAGGGCGGCTCGGGCGGCGGCGATACGGGGACGGCTTATGTATGGGGGCTGGACGATGTGACTGCTATGTGGGATGGATTCGCTCAAAGTACGGGCGACATCAACGCGGCGGCACTGCCCTCGATGACCGAAACGGCCGACCTGAAGAAAGATGCCGACGGTTTCACTTACAAGGGCCTTTCATTCCTGCTGGGCGGCGGTAAGTTTAAATTCGGCTCGAACAACAATGCCGATGGTGTGAAAACGCTCCGCTTCCAATTCGGCGGTACGGGGTCGGTAACGAAAGCGAATGTGTCGTTTACGGTCGACGCTCCGGGTACGCTGGTCGTGGAGGCCGTTGCGGGCGGTTCCGTTGCCGAAAAGGCCCGTCCGCTGGCTGTGGCTATCGACGGCGCGGAAGTTGCTACGCAGGATACGCCGGATAGCAGCGGGAATGCGCAGAAACTCTCGTTCGATTGCTCGTCGGCCTCCGCCGGATCGAAGATCACGATTTACAGCAAGAACAGCGGTATCAACGTCTTCTCGATTACTTGGACGCCTTTGAACTAAAAGGTGGGGTAATTCAAAAAAAAAGGCGCTCTTTATCGAGCGCCTCTTTTTTGCCGTTTGACCGTTTCGGAACCGGATTTGCAGGGGTGCATTGTGAAAAGTAAATGGATTTTTGTACCTTTGGTGCCGTAACGGCACTTTTAGGATTCGGGCTGTTCGGCTGAACCGGATGCGGTTCGGTCTTGCACTTGTCCGTTCTTATTCGTATCTTTACAAGATATTTCGCTCACAATGGCTGAAAACGAAAAAGACATACTGGAAAATATCGGGGAGCAGGAATACAAGTACGGCTTCACTTCCGACATCGAGACCGAAACCATCGGCAAAGGGCTTTCGGAGGATGTCGTGCGGCTGATCTCCGCCAAGAAGGGCGAGCCGGAGTGGATGACCGAGCGGCGCGTGGCGGCCTACCGCCACTGGCTGACGCTGGAGGCTCCGACATGGGCCCACCTGACGATCCCGCCGATCGACTTTCAGGAGATCATCTACTATGCGGCTCCGAAGCCCAAAAAGCAACTGGGTTCGATGGACGAGGTCGATCCCGAGCTGAAGCGCACGTTCGACAAGCTGGGCATTCCGCTCGAGGAACAGATGGCGCTGGCGGGCGTCGCGGTCGATGCCGTGATGGACTCCGTCTCGGTCAAGACCACCTTCAAGGAGGTGCTGGCCGAGAAAGGGATTATTTTCTGTTCGATCTCCGAGGCGCTGCGCGATTTCCCCGAACTGGTGAAAAAGTACCTCGGGAGCGTCGTGCCCTATACCGACAACTTCTATGCTGCGCTGAACGCCGCGGTCTTTTCCGACGGTTCGTTCTGCTACATTCCCAAAGGTGTGCGCTGCCCGATGGAGCTCTCGACCTATTTCCGCATCAACGCCGCCGGCACGGGGCAGTTCGAACGCACGCTGATCGTGGCCGACGAGGGGGCTTATGTGAGCTACCTCGAGGGGTGCACCGCACCCCAGCGCGACGAGAACCAGTTGCACGCCGCCGTCGTGGAGATCATCGTCGAGCGGGATGCGGAGGTCAAATACTCCACCGTCCAGAACTGGTATCCCGGCGACCGGCAGGGCCGGGGCGGCGTCTATAACTTCGTCACCAAACGCGGCATCTGCCGCGAGAATGCGCGCCTGTCGTGGACGCAGGTCGAGACGGGTTCGGCGATCACATGGAAATACCCGAGCTGCATTCTCGCGGGCGACAACTCCGTCGGGGAGTTCTACTCGGTGGCCATGACCAATAATTTCCAGCAGGCCGACACGGGTACGAAGATGATCCACATTGGCCGCAACACCCGCAGCCGCATCGTTTCGAAAGGCATCTCCGCGGGGCGGAGCGAGAACTCCTACCGGGGGTTGGTCCGCGTGGCGAAGGGGGCCGAGAACGCCCGCAACTACTCGCAGTGCGACTCGTTGCTGATCGGCGACCGGTGCGGGGCGCACACGTTCCCCGTGATCGACGTCCGCAACCGCACGGGCGTGGTGGAGCACGAGGCCACGACCTCGAAGATCTCCGACGACCAGTTGTTCTACTGCAACCAGCGCGGCCTTTCGACCGAGGATGCCGTGGGGCTGATCGTCAACGGCTATGCCCGCGAGGTGTTGTCGAAACTGCCGATGGAATTCGCCGTCGAGGCGCAAAAACTGCTGGCCTTGCAGTTGGAAGGATCGGTCGGATAGCGGAAAGATGAAGGTCGTCGTCATAAACGGAAGTCCCCGCCGCGACGGGTTGGTTTCGCAGATGCTCGGCCATGTGGCCGGCGCACTGCCCGAAGGGTGCGAAGTCGAGACGCTGTTCGTCCGCGACATGCAGGTCCGGCCCTGCACCGGGTGTATGAAATGCCGTTCGCTGGGCCGTTGCGTGCTGCCCGAAGACGATGCGCACCGCACGGCTGAGGCAATTCGCGGGGCCGACGCGCTGATTGTCGGGTCGCCCTGCTATTGGGGCAACATGAGCGGGGCGCTGAAGGTGCTGTTCGACCGGATGGTCTATGCGATGATGGGCGAGCGGGAGAACGGCATGCCGATCCCGCTGCACAAGGGCAAGCGGGCCGTGCTGGTCGCCGCGTGCAATACGGTCTATCCGTTCAGCGTATGGTTTCGCCAGACGACCGGCGTGTTCCGCGCATTGCGCGAGATATTGAAATGGAGCGGTTTCCGGGTCGCCGGGACTTTGGGCCGGAGCGGATGCCGCAAGCGCGGGGTGCTGACGCCCCGAGAGATTGAGAAATGTAAAAAACTGGCAAAAAAGATATGTTAAAGGTAAAAAATTTGCATGCGTCGGTCGACGGCAAGGAGATTCTCCGGGGCATCGACCTCGAGGTCAGGGCCGGCGAGGTGCATGCCATCATGGGCCCCAACGGCTCGGGCAAGTCGACGCTGGCCTCGGTGCTGGCGGGCAATGAGAAATTCACCGTCACCGAAGGTTCGGCCGAGTTTCTGGGCCGCGACCTGCTGTCGATGCCCATCGAGGACCGGGCCCGGCTAGGTCTGTTTCTGGGCTTCCAGTACCCGGTGGAGATTCCGGGCGTCACGATGGCCAACTTCATGAAACTGGCTGTCAACGAACAGCGCAAGTTCCGCGGCGAGGAGCCGCTGACGGCCGCCGAGTTCCTGCGTCTGATGCGCGAGAAGAGCGCCGTGGTGGAGCTCTCGTCGAAACTCACCTCGCGGGCCGTGAACGAAGGGTTCTCGGGCGGCGAGAAGAAGAAGAACGAGATTTTCCAGATGGCGATGCTCGACCCGAAGCTGGCGATCCTCGACGAGACCGATTCGGGTCTCGACATCGACGCCCTGCGGATCGTCGCCACGGGCGTTACGAAACTCCATCGGGCGGATAACGCCACGGTGGTCATCACACACTACCAGCGTCTGCTGGATTACATCGTGCCCGACGTGGTGCATGTGCTCTACAAGGGCCGCATCATCCATTCGGGCGACAAGTCGCTGGCTCTCAAGCTCGAAAAGGAGGGTTACGATTGGCTGATCAACGAATACGACAAGTGATGGAGCCGATTCTCGACATCATCCGCGGACTGCGTGCGGCGGACGGCGAGCTTCTCCGCATCGCCGGGGCCGAGGCCGAACCCTTTGCGGCGGTCGATCCCCGGAAACTCCGCATCGAGGCCGCCGCAGGCGCTTCGGCTCGGATTGTCGTGCTGCACACTGCACCCGACATGTCGGTGCTGGAAGTGGAGCTGGCCGAAGGGGCGCAGTTGGAGCTGACCGAGCTGTTCACGGCCGAGGCGTTCGCCGAGGTTTCGGTGAAGCAGGCCGCCCATAGCCGCTGCCGCCTGACGACGGTGCAGTTGACGAGCGCCAACGCCTCGTACCGCATCGACCTCGACGGCGCGGATGCTGAAAACGAACTGGGCGGGGTGTTCCTCACCACGGGCGGCGAGCACTGCGTGGTGAAACTCCGCACGGCGCACAACGTCGCCGACTGCCGCAGCGACTCCTATATCAAGGGCGTTGCCGGCGGGCAGGCCGTCGGGGAGTTCTCGGGACTGGTCTACGTCGCTCCCGACGCCCAGCGCACCGATGCCCGCCAGCAGAGCCGCAATATTTTGCTCAGCGAGACGGCACGCATCACGACCCAGCCGCAACTGGAAATCTATGCCGACGACGTGAAGTGTTCGCACGGCGCGACGGTGGGGCAGATGGATGCCGATGCGATTTTGTACATGCGTCAGCGGGGTCTGAGCGAAGCGCAGGCCCGGCGGTTGCAGATCGAGGGGTTCGTCGGCGATGTCGTCGGCCGCTGCGGCATCGAGCCGCTGTGCGGGGCGATCATGGAACGGGCCGCGGCGAAAATTGAAACTATGTAAGGATGTTCGACATCGAGAAAATACGGGAGGAGTTCCCGATCCTGCACCGCGAGGTCTATGGCAAATCGTTGGTTTACCTCGACAGCGGTGCTACGGCGCAAAAGCCTCGGCAGGTGATCGATACGGTCGATTACCTCTACCGGGACTTGAACTCCAACATCCACCGCGGCGTGCATTTCCTTTCGGAGCAGGCCACGGAGTTGTACGAGGAGGCCCGCGGGCGTATCGCCGCGTTCGTCGGGGCCGCCGAAAAGGAGGAGATCGTCTTCACGGCGGGCGCCACGGCGTCGCTCAATACGGTGGCTTATGCTTGGGGCGATGCATTCGTCGGGGTTGGGGACAACATCCTCGTCAGCGAGATGGAGCACCACTCCAACATCGTGCCGTGGCAACTATTGGCCGAACGCCGGGGGGCTGAAATCCGCGTGCTTCCGTTCGACGAGACGGGAGCGCTGCGCACGGACTTGCTGCCGGAACTGGTGGACGCGCGGACGCGCGTGGTGGCCGTGACGCAGGCGTCGAATACGCTCGGCACGCGGCCCGACCTGCGGCCCGTCGTCGAAGCGGCGCATGCCGTGGGGGCCGTCGTCGTTGTCGACGGCTGTCAGGGCGTGGTGCACGGCGGGGTCGATGTCCGCAAGATGGACTGCGATTTCTACGCCTTTTCGGGCCACAAGCTCTACGGTCCGACGGGTATCGGCGTGCTGTACGGCAAACGGGAGCTGTTGGAGAAGATGCCGCCGTTCCTCGGGGGCGGCGACATGGTCGACACGGTGACGTTCGCGAAGACCACCTATGCCCCCGTGCCGCTGAAATTCGAGGCCGGAACGGCCAATTTCGTGGGTGCCATCGGGCTGGGCGAGGCGGTGAAGTTCGTGCAGCAGTTCGACGCGGTGGAGATCGAGGCACACGAAGAGTCGCTGCTGCGCCGGGCCACGGAGCGGCTGACGGCCATCGACGGACTGCGGATTTACGGCATGGCGCCCGATAAGTGCGCCATCGTGTCGTTCAACGTCGAGGGGGTGCATCCCTACGACATGGGGATGATCCTCGACAAACTGGGCATCGCGGTCCGCACGGGCCAGCACTGCGCCGAACCCGTGATGGACCACTACGGCACCACGGGCATGTGCCGGGCCTCGTTCGCGCTGTACAATACGCTTGCGGAGGCCGACGCGCTGGCCGCCGGGGTCGAACGGGCCGTGAAGATGTTACGCTAAAATTTAAGATATAGCTACAAAACTACTACCTATGTTCATCGTACTCGAAGGATTGGACGGAGCGGGCAAATCGACCCAAATCCGTATGCTGCGACGACTGTTCTCCGAACGGGGCGTGGAGAGCGAGTATGTGCATTTCCCGCGCTTCGACGCTCCGGTCTACGGCGAGCTGATCGCCCGTTTCCTCCGGGGGGAGTTCGGTGGCGTGAACGAGGTCGATCCCTACCTCGTGGCCCTGCTTTTCGCGGGCGACCGCGCCGCGGCGGGTCCGCAGATCCGGGAGTGGATCGCCGCGGGCAAAGCCGTGATCCTCGACCGTTATGTCTATTCGAACGTAGGCTTCCAGTGTGCGAAACTTCCTGCCGGGGAGCCGCGCGACCGCCTTGCGCAATGGATTCTCGACCTCGAATTCGGTTATAACGACCTGCCGCGTCCCGATATGTCGCTGTTCCTCGACGTGCCTTTCACTTTCACCGAGAGCAAGCTCTCCGAAGTGCGCGAGGGCGACGACCGCACCTATCTGCAGGGCGGTCAGGACATCCACGAGGGCGCCCTCGACCTGCAGCGGCGTGTCCGCGAGGTCTATCTGGCCGCTGCCGCGAAGGATGCTTCGCTGCGCGTGGTCGACTGCAGCGATGCGAACGGGGCGATGGGTTCGCCCGAACATATTTTCGACAAAATCCGGACCGCACTGGCCCCGATACTCGATGAGCGATGAGAAGGTCCCGGGCATTCAAAATTCTGGCAAACGTCTGTCGGCTGATCCTCGCCTGCACGTTCATCCTTTCGGGCTTCTCGAAGGTGATCGACCCGTGGGGCACGGCACTGAAGGTCAACGAGTACCTCTCGATCTACGGTCTGGATTACCTGCAGCCCGCGGCGATGACCTTCTCGATCTGGCTGTGCGGCGCCGAGCTGATGATGGGGTGCATGCTGCTGTTCAAGGTCCGCATCCGCCTGATCTCGATCTTCGCGCTGGTCTCGATGATCTTCTTCACGCTGCTGACGCTGCTCAGCGCCACGCTGATCCCCGTCGAGGACTGCGGATGTTTCGGCGAGGCGCTGAAACTCACCCCTTGGGAGACTTTCGCCAAGAACGTCGCCCTGCTGCCGATGGCCTTCGTGGTGTGGTGGCGCTACCGTCCCGACAAGATATTCGCCTTTAAACCGTTGGAGATCGTGCTTACCTGCACGTTCTTCTTCCTCTCGATGTATCTGGGCTATTACTGCTATATCCACCTGCCGCTGATCGACTTCCTGCCCTATAAGGTCGGGGTCAACATCCACGAGGCGATGCAGGAGCCTGCCGTCGAGCCCGGCGAGTCGGAGACCGTGCTGGTCTACCGCAACCGGAAAACGGGCCGTGAACGCGAGTTTTCTTTGGACGACACCGAGTGGCAGGATGCCGAAAAGTGGGAGTGGGTCGACACCCGCACCACGAGCGAACTGCCTTCGGTGCGGCCGCTGGTGAGCGAATTCGCCCTGCGCGACGCCGAGGGCGATGCCACGGAGGAGGTGCTGACCATGCCGGGACGGGTCTATATGCTCTGCGTCACGGAGTTCGACCGTCTGTCGCGTCCCTGCGCCCGGCGTATGGCCTCTCTGGTGGAGCGTGCCCGGGAGGAGGGTGCGCATGTGGTCTGCCTGACGCCCGACCCGCTGTACGGCGTCACATGGCACGATTTCGGCTCGGGGGAGGTGCGCTGCTACAACATCGACGCCTCGACGATGAAAACCATGCTCCGGGCCTATAACGGTCTCGTGGTGCTGGACGACGGAACCATCACGGCTAAAAGGAATTGTCGCGATATTCGTCCGTAGGGGCGTCCGGCGGGATGTGGTATAAAAGTTGACACGGAGAAATCCGTGTCAACTTTTTTCGTATGCGTATTTTACCTCTTTTGACAATCGTCCTGCTTGCCGGGGCGTGCGGCCGCAGAACCCCGGCTCCCGAGGCGGTGCGTCCCGTGAAGGTCACGACGGCCGCGGGTGCAGGTCTCATCGACAAGGATTTTGCCGGCATGGCTACACCCGACGACGCCGTGAACCTCGCTTTCAAAGTCGCGGGGCAGGTCCTCGACGTTCCCGTCGCGCAGGGACAGAGCGTGAAGAAGGGGGCGCTGCTCGCCGAGCTGGACCCCCGGGACCTCGAATTGCAGGTATCGGCGACGCGCTCGGCTTTCGAGGAGGCCCGCTCGCAGCAGCAGCGCATGCGGCGGTTGCTGGAACACGAAGCCGTGTCGCGGCAGGAGGCCGAGGCCGCCTCGACGCGCTATGCGCAGGCCCGCTCGACCTATGAGAACACCCTCGACCTGCTGAAAGACACGCGCCTCAGGGCCCCGTTCGCCGGGGTCGTCGAGCGCAAATATGTCGACATTTTCGAACGGGTGCAGGCCGGGCAGTCGATCCTCCGGCTGGTCAATCCCGTCACCACCACCGTCCAATTTACACTGCCCGAGACCGGGCTGTCGCTGCTGCGGGACAGTTCGACGCATTTCACCGTCGAGTTCGACAATTATCGGGGCACGGCGATCCCGGCCCGCCTGAAAGAGTATGTCGAGACCTCGTCCGACGCCTCGGGATTCCCCGTGTCGCTGACCCTCGAAAATCCCGACCCGGCGCGTTACCGCATTTCGCCCGGCATGTCGTGCACGATCACCATGCAGAGCACCGACCCGGTTCCCGATGCCGTGTCGCTGCCCGTATCGGCCATCTATGCCCCGGCCGAGGGCGGTACCTATGTATGGATCGTCGGTGCGGGCGACCGCGTCACGCGCCGCGAAGTGAAACCCGGCGAGCTGTTCGGACGCGACCGCGTGGTCATTGACAGCGGCGTTGCCCCGGGCGAGAGGGTCGTTACGGCAGGTGTCTACCAGTTGCGCGAAGGGGAACAGGTTCGGATTTTAAAATGACGCTGCGATGAACCTGCCCGAATATTCCCTGCGAAGTGCCAAAGTAATCTGGTTCTTCCTCTTCGTCCTGCTGGCTGGCGGTGCGCTGGGTTTCTCCACGCTGGGCAAGAAGGAGGACTCGGTCTTCGTCATCAAGACGGCGTCGCTCGTCTGCTCCTATCCGGGAGCCACGCCCCGGGAGGTCGAGGAGCTCGTCACCGAGCCGATCGAACGCGAGGTTCAGTCGATGCGATTGGTCCACAAAATCACCTCCGAATCCTATTACGGGGTCTCGAAAATTCAGGTCGAACTGGACCCCGCCACGCCCGCTGCGGAGATTCCCCAGTTGTGGGACGAACTGCGCCGCAAGGTGCTCAACGTCCAGCCGAAACTCCCCTCCGGGGCGTCGCAGATCACCGTCGCCGACGATTTCGGCGACGTTTACGGCATCTATTACGGCCTCTCCGTCGATGGGGGATTCTCGTGGTCGGAGCTGCGCGACTGGGCCCAGCGGCTGAAAACGGCCCTCGTGACGGTCGACGGCGTGCAGAAGGTGACCCTCTACGGCGAACAGACGCCCGTGGTCAACGTCTATGTCAGCCTCGCGGCGCTGGCCAACTTCGCCATCCGCCCCGAGACCATCGTTTCGACCATCGGCCAGCAGAACTCCATCGTCAACAGCGGTGAGAAGCAGGCCGGAAAACTCCGCATACAGATTCTCGAGGACGGGACCTACAAGACCCTCGGCGACCTCTCGGACCAACTGCTGATCGCCTCCTCGGGCAAGCAGTACCGGCTGGGTGACATCGCCCGTGTCGAACGGGGCTATGCCGAGCCGCCGCAGACGATGATGCGCGTCGACGGCCGCCGTGCCGTAGGCATCGGCATCTCGACCGAGGAGGGCGTCGACGTGGTGAAGGCCGGGGCGAAGATCGACGGCGTGCTGGCCGCACTCACGCGCCAGATGCCCGTGGGCATGGAACTGACGGTGCTCTATCCCGAAAACCGCATCGCCCGCGAGGCCAACTCCACGTTCATCCTCAATCTGGCCGAGTCGGTCGCCATCGTCATCGGGATCATCATGCTCGTCATGGGCTTCCGCGCCGGGGTGCTGATCGGCAGTTCGCTGTTGTTTTCGATCGGCGGCACGCTGCTGCTGATGCAGTTTCTGGGCGAGGGGCTGAACCGCACCTCGCTGGCGGGATTCATCATCGCGATGGGCATGCTCGTCGACAACGCCATCGTCGTCACCGATAATGCACAACAGGCCATGCTGCGGGGCGTGTCGCGCCGAAAGGCCGTCGTCGACGGAGCCAACGCCCCGCGGTGGAGCCTGCTGGGCGCCACGCTGATCGCCATATGTTCGTTCCTGCCGTTGTATCTGGCCCCTTCGTCGGTGGCCGAGATCGTGAAACCGCTGTTCGTCGTGCTGGCCCTTTCGCTGTTGCTGAGCTGGGTGCTGGCCCTGACGCAGACGCCGCTGTTCGGGAACTTCATGCTGCGGGTGAAACCCGTCGGCCGCGATCCCTACGACACGAAATTCTACCACGCCTTCGACCGCTTTCTGGGCGCCTTACTGCACCGGCGGTGGGCGGTCGTGGCCGTCGTCGTCGGGCTGTTCGTCCTTTCGCTCGCGGTCATGGGACTGATGCCCCAGAATTTCTTCCCGTCGCTCGACAAACCCTATTTCCGCGCCGACGTGCTCCTGCCCGAGGGGTACGACATCCGCGACACGGAGCGCAACCTGCTCTCGATGGAGGAGTGGCTCCGCGGACAGCCCGAGGTGAAGACCGTCTCGATGACGCTGGGCTCCACGCCGCCGCGCTACTATCTGGCCAGCAGCAGCGTATCGATGCGTCCCAATTTCGGCAACATCCTCGTCGAGTTGCATGACCGGAAGCAGACCGGGCCTGTCGAGGCGCGGTTCAACGGCTGGGTCACGGCGAATTTCCCCGACGTGTGGCTGCGCTCGTCGCTCTTCAAGCTCTCGCCCGTGCCCGATGCGGCCATCGAGTTCGGGTTTATCGGCGAGAACGCCGACACGCTGCGCCGCCTGACGGCCGCCGCCGAAGAGATCATGTGGCGCACGCCCGGGGCGGTGAACATCCGCAACGGCTGGGGCAACCGCGTACCGATGTGGCAGCCGGTCTATTCGCAGATGAAGGGCCAGCGCATCGGCATCACCCGCAGCCAGATGGCCCGGGGCATCACCATCGCCACGCAGGGATATGCGCTGGGCGAATACCGCGAGGGCGACCAGTTCATGCCGATCCTGCTCAAAGACGAGAATATCGGGACCTACAACCTCACCAACCTGCAGGCACTCCCGATCTTCAACCCTTCGGGCAGGGTCTTCTCGATCGAGCAGGCCACCGACGGCTTCCGCTTCGATTTCCGTCCGGGCGTCATCAAGCGCTTCAACCGCCAGCGGGTGATGAAGGCGCAGTGCGATCCCGCCCGCGGGGTCAACACCATGCAACTGTTCGCCGCGCTGCGCGACTCGATCGACCGCGCCGTGGTACTCCCCGAGGGCTATTCGATGAAGGTCTTCGGCGAGCAGGAGAGCCAGCAGGAGTCCAACGAGGCGCTGGCCAAATACATGCCGCTGACGCTGGTGCTGATCCTGATCGTCCTGCTGCTGCTGTTCCGCAACTACCGCGAACCGGTGGTCATCCTGCTGATGATCCCGCTCATCTTCATCGGCGTGGTGCTCGGACTGGCCGTCACGGGCAAGGTCTTCAACTTCTTCTCGCTGCTGGGACTGCTGGGGCTGGTAGGCATGAACATCAAGAACGCCGTGGTGCTCGTCGAGCAGATCGGCGTGCTGCGGGCCGCCGGCAAGGACCCCTACGAGGCGCTGACGTCGGCCACGCGCAGCCGCATCGTTCCCGTGGCGATGGCTTCGGGAACCACTATCCTCGGTATGCTGCCGCTGCTGTTCGATTCGATGTTCGGGGCCATGGCCGCCACGATCATGGGCGGACTGCTGGTGGCTACGCTGCTGACGGTCTGCGTCCTGCCGGTGGTCTACGCCCTGTTCTATAACATTCGCAAACCATGAAAAACGCAGTTTCGATAATCCTTTTGTGGCTCTCCCTGCCGGCTTTCGGACAGACCTCGCTCGCCGGCTACCGGGAGGCGGTCGCCGATTACAGTTGGCAGTTGAAGATCGCCGCCTCGAAGAGCGATGCCGCGGCCGAAACGATGGGGCAGGCCCGCACGGGCTATCTTCCGCGGCTGGCGATGGACGGCAGTTTCACCAAGACTTTCCACCGTTACGAAGGCATCGAGCCGTGGACCTTCGGAGTCCTGCCGCAGGTGGTCCAGACCGTCTACGGCGGCGGTGCGGTGCGGGCTTCGGCCAAACAGGCCGAACTGGGCTACGACATCGCCCTGTGCGATGAGGAGTTTTCGCGCCTCGACGTGCGCTATGCCGCCGACTACGCCTACTGGAACCTCTCGGCCGTGGAACTCTACGCTGCTTCGATGCGCCAGTACGTTTCGATCATCCGTTCGCTGAAGGAGATCGTCGACCGCCGTTTCGCCGAGGGGTACATCGCCAAGGGCGACGTGCTGATGATCGAGACCCGGCTGAGCGAGGCCGAATATTCGCTCGTGAGCGCCGAACAGAGTTACGAAGTGGCCCTGCACAACTTCAACATCCTGCGGGGGACCGATGCCACGCTCGACGTGCAGTTGGAACAGGGCATCCGCGACTCGCTTCCGATGCCCGTGCGGGTCGTGGCCGCCGAAGCCCTGTCGCGCCGTCCCGACTATGCCGCCGCACGGCTGCGTGCGGAGCAGGCCGACTGGGGCATCCGCTCGGCCCGGGCGCCCTTCAATCCGCAGTTGAGCGTCGGTGTCGGGGGCTCGTGGCAGCCTTTCGTGCCCAACCGGACCGGTGCGACGACGGTCGACGGATCGGTCTTCGTGAAGCTCTCGGTGCCGATCTTCCACTGGGGCGAACGCCGCCGGGCTGTCGGGGCCGCCCGCGCCGCGCAGCAACAGCAGGAGTGGAGCGCCGCACTGCGCCACGACGACATCGTGCGCGAGGAGATGAACGGCTGGACGGCGCTGGTGCAGAGCCGTGCGCAGGTCGACGCCACGGAGGAGAGCCTCCGCATCGCCGGCGAGAACCTCTCGATCAGCACCTACTCTTATGGCGAGGGCCTTGCGACGATCCTCGACGTGTTGCAAGCCCAGCTAAGTTGGATTCAGCTCTACTCCAACGCCATCCGGGCGCATTATAATTACGCAGTGGCGGTTTCCGACTATCAGCGCATCACGGCGCAATAGCCCACTTAAAAAGTGAGTTTCAGGGGGGCTATGGCAAGCCTTTACGCGTCCGATCCGGTTCACGCCGCCGATGCCCGTTTTATGAACGAGGGTCGGGAGCACAGAACCGGATCGAATACGAAAAGACCGTCTATTGCCCCTAAAACAGGCGTTATACGCCTGTGCTCACTACGGCGACCTCGTGCGAGACGGGAGCGATCATGCGCAGCATCCGCACCATGCCGCAATACTTTTCGTGCGTGAGGTCGATGGCGCGGCTTACCTTCGCCTGATCGTCTTCGGAACCGCACTCGACGTTGTAAACGACATGAAACGAGCTATATATGCTCTCCGATTGAACCTCTTCGGCAGATAATTCTCCCGAGTAGCTGATTTCGAAGCGCTTGGGCGTGATACGCTCCTTCTGCATAATCATCAGCGCCGTCTGTGCGGAGCATTGCGCCGCGGCGTAGAGCAGCAGGGCTTTGGGGTTCAGCGATTCGCATCCGGCGCCGTTTTCGGTCCGGAATTTCCCGTCCCCGGCCAACTGTAAAGTTACTTTTTCGATCATAGATTTCGGAATTTTTGTTCAACAATAACCCGGGGGCAAATTCCGTTCCTTTGGTAGTGTGCGGATGGGCAAAAATTCGTATATTTGCCCGTATTTAGTGAAAATATGTGTATGCGAAAATTCCGGATATTGTTGCTGACCCTTGCTTTGGCGGCGTGCACCTTCGGTGCGCAGGCCGCAAAGCCCGAAATAGAGACGCTCATGGAGCGCGCCCGCGACCTGTTCGACTACGGCCGCTGGAGCGACGCCCGGCATGAATTCCTGCGTGCGAAGGCCGTCCTGACTCCTTCGGACCGTCTGCTGGCTCAGGAGACCGAGTTCTATCTGGCCGCCTGTGCCGTGGAACTGGGCAGTGCCGATGCCGAAGGAGCCCTGCGCGAATTCGGGGAACGCTATCCCGAATCGGTCTATGCCAACGACGTGCGCTTCGCCCTCGGGTCGTTCTACTGCTCGGCCGGGAACATGAAGAAGGCCCGCGAGGCGTTCGAACAGACCGATTACAAGGCCCTGAGCGCGCCGCGCCGCGAACAGTACGACATACGCATGGGGTATGTCGAATTCGGGGACGGCAATTACGCGAAAGCCTACACCTATTTCGACCGCATCGGCAGCCGCAGCGAATATGCCGACCATGCCCGTTACTACAAAGCCTACATCGACTATGCCGAGGGGCGTTACGGCCGGGCGAAGCAGGGCTTCGAGACCCTCGCGCGCAGCGACGCCTACCGCGACGTGGTGCCGTACTACCTGCTGCAGATCGAGTTCCGTGAGGGCAACTACCGCTATGTGGTCGAGAACGGCGAGGCGCTGGCCCGCCGGGCTGTTCCCGAGCGCCGTGCCGAACTGGAGCGCGTGATCGCCGAATCGTGGTTCCGGCTGGAGGATTTCAACAAGACGCTGGAGCACCTTGCGGCTTTCCGGAGCGCCGGCGGCGAGATGGACCGCGACGCCGCCTATCTCGAGGGTTTCTCGCTCTACCGCACGGCCCGCTATCCCGAGGCCGCGGAGTGGCTGCGCAAGGCGTGCGGCGCCGAAGACGCCCTGACGCAGAACGCCTCCTACCATCTGGCCGACTGCTATCTGCGCGCCGGGGATAAAGAATCTGCCATGCAGGCCTTTGCGATGGCTTCGGACGAGTCGCTGGATGCCGCGATCGCCGAAGACGCATTGTTCAACTATGCCAAACTGCAATACGAACTGGGCGGCGGAGCCTTCAACGGGGCGATCAACGTGCTGACGCGCTATGTCGGGCGTTATCCCTCGTCGCCGCGCGTGGGGGAGGCCCGGACGCTGCTGATCGCCGCCTACTACAACTCCCGCGACTACGATGCCGCCTACCGCGCCATCAAGGCGATGCCCTCGGGCGATGCCGACATCCGCGCGGCGTTGCAGAAGATCGCTTATTTCCGCGGATTGGAGGCTTACGCGTCCGGCGACCTGAAAGCCGCGCAGCGTTACCTCGCGGAATCCGCGGCGGTGAACGTCAGCCCGAAATATACCGCCCTGACCTCCTTCTGGCAGGGTGAGATCGCCTTTGCGCAGGGCGACTATGCCGTTGCCGCGGCCAAATACAATGCCTACCTGAAGCGTGCGCCCCGCACCGAGCGGGAGTATGCGCTGGCGTGGTACAACCTCGGTTACTGCGCTTTCGACCGCAACGATCTCCGGCAGGCGCAGGAGGCTTTCGGTAAATTCCTCGCCGCGTGGTCGCCGCGCGACAGCTACCGCGCCGACGCGCTGAACCGGCTGGGTGACGCGGCCTATTCCGACCGTCGGTTCGAAGCGGCCGTGGGGGAGTACGACAAGGCCATCGCGCTGGGAACGCCCGAAAAACAATATGCGCAGTACAAGCGGGCCGTTACGCTCGGCATTCTGGGCCATACGGACCGGAAACAGCAGGCCCTGCGGCAGATCGCCGCGGCGGGCGGAGACTATGCCGACGAAGCCTCCTACGAGCTCGGGCGCAGCTACATCGCACAGGAGAAATATGCCGAAGGCGCCGCGCAGCTCGAAAAGTTCGTCGCGGCCTATCCCGCGTCGCCGCGCTGCACGCAGGCCTATTCCGATCTGGGACTGGCCTACCTGAACCTCGGTGACAAGCAGAAGTCGCTGGCCTATTACGACCGCGTGGTCGGGGCGTCGCCCCAGTCGGCCGAGGCCAAGGGCGCGATGCAGTCGATCCGCGAGATTTATGTTTCGGAGGGGGATGTGGACGCCTATTTCGACTATGCCGCCAAAGCGGGCGTGGAGAGCGACCTGACGGCCCTGTCGCGCGACTCGCTGTCGTTCGCCGCGGCGCAGAAACTCTACCTCGGCGGGCAGCGGGATGCCGCCGCCAAGTCGCTGCGCAGCTATGTGGCGAGCTATCCGAAGGGCTATTACCTGACCGACGCGCTCTACTACCTGAGCGACTGCTACCTGCTTGCGGGGGACCGTGAGAACGCCATCGTGACGCTGACCGAGCTGGCCGGGCAGGGAACGAACCAATATACCGTGGCCGTGCTGGAGAAGCTCTCCGAACTGACATTCGCAGACAAGCGCTGGGACGAGGCCGCTTCGGCCTACCGGCGGCTTTACGACGTGACGCCTACCAAGACGGGCCGCGAGGATGCCATGGCGGGCTATGTGCGCGCCACCGTTGCCGGGGGCGACGGGGCGAAGATCGCCGCGATGGCCGCCGACGTCTGCGGACGCGACGATGCGGGCGCCGTGGCGCTGCGCGAGGCGAAATACGCTTGGGCCAAGGAGTTGCGCGCCGAGGGCCGCCGTGCCGAGGCGGTGAAACTCTACAAGGAGCTTTCGCAGGAGGTGCGCACGAAGGAGGGTTCCGAAGCCGCTTATTATGTGATCGAATCGACGTTCGAAAGCGGCGACATGGACAAGACCGAAGCCGCCGTATTCGCCTTCTCGGAGCGTGAGCCGCAGGCTTACTGGCTGGCGCGGGCTTTCCTCCTGCTGGGCGACGTCTATGTCCGCAAGGGGGACACGTTCCAAGCCCGGGCGACGTGGCAGAGCGTCGCCGACGGTTATTCGCCTGCCGACGACGGCATTGTGGAAGAAGCGAAGGCACGAATCGCAAAACTCAACTGACGATGAAGAGAGTCTTTATAGCCGCGCTGTTCGCAGCGGTTCTGCCGCAGTTGGCTGCGGCGCAGGTCGAGAAGCAGGTCGAGGTGACCAAGGCGTATGTTCCGAAGGTGGAGAGCGCCTCGAAACTGGCCGTACAACCCGATATGACCGACACGACGCGCATGCGTCCCGAGATCGACTACACCATCACGCCGCTGTCGCTGCGCACGACGCTTTCGACGCGCCCGATCCGTCCGGCGACGGTGACCTACTGGGAGTTCAACCGTCCGCTGCCGTTCTATGTGAAGGCCGGCGCGGGGTATCCGCTCAACTCGGTGCTGGATTTCTACGCTTCGTCGCAGAATCCTTCGACGGGCTATGTCGTGGGGTATGTCAACCACGAGGGGCAGTATGCCAAGATACGGAACGATTTCGGCGTGAAGAACCCCTCGACGCGGATGTTCAACCGCATCGGGGCCGCCGCGGGCAAATACTTCGGGAAGCATATTCTCGAGGGCGATCTTTATTACGACAACCGGATGTACCACCGTTATGGGGTCTATGCCCCCGCCGGATTCGACCGGGAGTTCGGGGCGGGCGACAGGAACGATTACGGCGATGCGCGTGTCGCCGTGCGTTTCGGGGACGATTTTCAGGACCTCGGCCGCACGAATTTCGAAATCGCGCTGAGCGGCGGGATGTTCTTCGACCACTCCGACTGGCCCGGCTATGATGAGAAAGCCCGCCAGACGTCGCTCGGGGCCCGGGCGAAGATCGCCCGCGGATTCGGCCGCAGCAGTTTTTCGCTCGAAGCGGGCTATCAGCGGCTGGCCGGGCAGAAATCCATTTCGGAAAACACCCAGCAGTTGATCCATGCCGGCCTGCGCTACGGTTTTCAGGGCGGGGTGGTGCGCCTCGATGTCGGGGCCGACTACTACCACGACAAGATCGACGGGGTGGACGCCGAGAATTACATCATTCCCCATGCCCGGCTCGATTTCAACCTCGGGACGCCGGGGCTGCGGCCCTTCTTCGAGGCCGACGGTGCCGTGAAACCGAACGATTTCCGGTCGCTGACGCTCGAGAACCCCTATGTCACGGCTTCGACATGGCTCGGCAAGAGTTCGGTCGATTACAATTTCCGCCTCGGGGTGGGCGGCAGCCTGTGGCGCAGCCGCTTCAACTACCGCCTCTATGCCGGCGTCTCGATCCATGACAACCGGCTTTTCTGGACGGCCCGCTGGAACGATGATCCCGAAAACGTCGGGTTCTTCGGCGCTTTCGTCCCCGTGACGGCGCGCCAGACCGTGACGTCGTTCAACGGCGAGATCGAATACCGGCCCGTGAGCGTGCTGAAATTCGATCTGGGTGTGCACGGCTGTCTCTACAACGACGAAACGGACCTGAAAAACGGCCTGCCCTCGATCGCCGGGAACGTCGGCGTCGCCTACGAGGGACGCAAGATCTCGTTCGGGGTGAAGGCGCTGATGCAGGGCGTCCGCCGCTGGTCGGCCTATGCCTATGATCCGGCCGACAGCCACGGTCTGTTCACGATGCTGCCCGTGGTGGAGAATCCGTTCAAGGCGCCCTTTGCCGTCGACCTGCGGGTGAATTTCGACTGGAAGGTCTCGGGCCGCGTGACGCTCTTCGCCGAGGGGCGCAATCTCATCAACCGTGATCTGTACGAATATCCGTGGTATCCCGAGCTGGGGGCCAACTTCACGGTGGGCATCAAGGCCAATTTTTAGGGGCGCTTTTGTCCGCAAACGCAGGATTTCGTTTTAATGATGATCATTTTCGGCTCGAAGTGATAACCTGACGGAAATTTTTGTTAAATTCGGACAAATTTGATTCATTAATACACACGACTATGAAACACACGATGCCTGAGCTTCCCTACGCATTGGAAGCGCTTGCTCCGAAGATGAGCAAAGAGACGCTCGATTACCATTACGGCAAGCACCTGCAAACCTATGTAGACAACCTGAACAAGCTGATTCCCGGCACGCCCTACGAGGAGATGCCGCTCGACGAAATCGTCCGCAAGGCCGACGGCGGCATTTTCAACAACGCCGCCCAGACTTGGAACCATACCTTCTTCTTCCAGATGCTGACCCCCGCGCAGAAACCCGTGCCCGCGAAGCTGGCCGCGAAGCTCACCGAGGCGTTCGGCTCGGTGGAGGCTTTCAAGGAGCAGTTCACCAAAGCCGCCGTGGGGCTCTTCGGTTCGGGATGGGCATGGCTGGTGATGGACAAGGCCGGCAAACTGTCGATCGTGGCCAAGTCGAACGCCGGCAACCCGATGACCGACGGACTGCGTCCGGTGATGACGGCCGACGTCTGGGAGCATGCCTACTACATCGACTACCGTAACCGCCGGGCCGAGTTCATGGCCGCTTTCTGGGAGCTGATCGACTGGCAGAAGGTTGCCGACCGCTGCATCCCGAAGCGTTACAAGTGTACGGCCTGCGACTATGTCTACGATCCCGCCAAGGGCGACCCCGAGACCGGAATTGCTCCCGGAACGCCGTTCGACGAGATTCCCGACGACTGGACCTGTCCGATCTGCGGACTCTACAAGTCGGAGTTCGAGGCGATCGAGGAGTAAACGAAAAAACCTCCGCAACTTCGGTTGCGGAGGTTTTTTTATGCCCGGCGGGAGCGGGTCAGAAGACGAATTTCTCGAGCTTCAGCTCGCCCAACTGCTGCATGCGCGGCACGAGGGTCGTGAAATGCGACGCCTGCTCGTGGGCGGCGAGGGCCTTGGCGTTGCTCCATGTCTCGCAGATCATCAGGACGTCGCTGCGTGTGGAGCTTTCGAACAGGTCGTATGCCACGCATCCTTCGTCCTTGAGCGAGGCGGCTACCAGCTCCTTGGCCGTGCGCACCAGCTCCTCGCGGTTGCTATCCGTCGTGCGGATAAATACATTGAGTCGTATCATTGCTTTCTTGTTTTTGGTTTTGGCTGTCCTACAAATATAGGAATTTTTTTCGTATCCTGTAACCCGTAACCGAAACTTCATGCACCGTCCGGGCCGTTTTTTTCAGGGAGGGTATTCCGCGGGCGGGAATAATTTCGTATCTTACACCTTCAAACGGATTCATATGGAACTGAACGACAAAAAATTCGCCGTGCTGATCGATGCCGACAACATTTCGCATCGCAAGATAAAGGATATTCTGGACGAGATCGCCAACTACGGCACGCCGACGATAAAACGTATTTACGGGGATTTCACCAATCCGAAATTCGCCGCGTGGAAAGAGGTGCTGCTGGAGAACTCCATTACGCCCATTCAGCAGTATGCCTATACCACGGGCAAGAATGCGACGGATTCGGCGCTGATTATCGACGCGATGGACATTCTGCACAAGGAGGGCGTGGACGGGTTCTGCATCGTGTCGAGCGACAGCGACTACACGCGCCTTGCCAGCCGCATCCGCGAATCGGGCAAGGAGGTGCTGGGATTCGGCGAGAAGAAGACGCCGAAGCCGTTCATCAAGTCGTGTGACAAGTTCATCTACGTCGAGATTCTCGGGCAGACGCCTCCGCCGGAGAAGGCGGTCCCTGCGAAGAAGAAAGCGGGCACGAAAAAGCCTGCCGAAGCCGAGCTTCCGATTGAGCCCGTTGCGGAACCCGCCGGGGAGAAGAAGCAGGTGCAGGACGGGGGACATGCCTCGACGATCATCCGGCCGTTCGACGACGAATTCCGCACGCTGCTGGAAAACACGATCGACGACGCGGCCGACGACAGCGGCTGGGCCTCTTTGGGCGACGTGGGCAGCGTGCTGTCGAAGAAGATGCCCGATTTCGACCCCCGTAACTACGGGTACAAGAAACTCTCGCTCCTGATTCGGGCGCTTTCCGATGCGGTGGACATGAAGACCGAGCAGCAGCGGATATTTGTCCGCAACCGGCTGGGGTAGGGCGTATTAAGGCCGTATCAGAGCGGTCGGAGAGCTTCGCGCGCGGCTTCGTACTCGGCGACGAGGCGGCGGAGGATGTCGCCGGCCGACGGCAGGTCGTCGATAAGCGCGGCGATCTGTCCGATTTCCAGTTCCCCTTCGCTGAGGTCTCCCTCGAAGATTCCCCGTTTGGGCCGTCCGCGGCCGATCAGCGCCGACAGTTCTTCGGCACCGGCGCCGCGGTTCTCAGCCTCTTCGACCGTGCGGCAGAAGTCGTTGCGGACGAGGCGTGTCGGGACGACTTTCTTGAGCGTCAGGATCGTGTCGCCTTCCTGCACTTCCACACACCGTTGTTTGAACGCTTCGCAGGCCGAGCTCTCCTGCGACAGGGCGAAGCGTGTCCCCAGTTGGCATCCCTCGGCGCCCAAGGCGAACGCGGCCAGCATCCCGGCTCCCGTGGCGATGCCTCCCGCGGCGATGAGCGGCAGGTCGACGGCCTGCCGCACCTGCGGGATGAGCGCCATCGTCGTCGTCTCCTCACGGCCGTTGTGTCCTCCGGCCTCGAATCCTTCGGCCACCACGGCATCCACCCCCGCATCGCGGCTCTTGCGTGCGAATTTCGAGCTCGACACCACATGCGCCACGCGGCAGCCCGCGTCGTGCAGGCGTCCGGTCCATGTCGCGGGACTGCCCGCCGAGGTGAAGACCGCCGGAACCCGTTCTTCGACGATGACATCCATCAACTCGGGCGTATAGCGATAGGCCAGCGGCACGTTGACGCCGAACGGCCGGGAGGTGGCCGCCCGGCATTTGCGGATGTGTTCGCGCAGCAGCTCGGGCGTCATCGAGCCGGAGCCGATCAGCCCCAGCCCGCCGGCTTCGCTGACGGCGGCGGCCAGCCGCCAGCCGCTGCACCACACCATCCCGCCCGCAATGACGGGATAGCGGATGCCGAAGAGGGTCGTGATTCTGTTTTCCATCGTTTTCAGGTTTTATCCCCGCTAAGGTACGATTATTTTCCGGGTTTTCATCCGGGCGCGCACCACTTCGACGACGGCGGGCAGGACCGAGACGACGATGATGGCGACGATGAGCAGTTCGAGGTTATGCTGTACGAACGGCAGGTCTCCGAAAAAGTAGCCCGCATAGCAGAATAGCGCCACCCAAGCGGCTCCGCCGACCAGGTTGAACAGCATGAAGCGGGCGTAATGCATCCGGCCCATTCCGGCGACGAACGGTGCGAAGGTACGGACGATGGGCACGAACCGCGCGAGAATGATGGTTTTGCCGCCGTATTTCTCGTAGAACGTTTGTGTCTTGTCTATGTAGCTTTGCTTGAAAATCCGGGAATTCGGATTGCTGAAGAGCCTGCGGCCGAAGAAGTGGCCGATCATGTAGTTGCTGGAGTCGCCGGCCACGGCGGCGGCGAAGAGGATCAGCACGAGGAGGTGTATTTCGAGCGGCACGCCGGGCAGGGCCGAAATGGCCCCTGCGACGAACAGCAGCGAGTCGCCGGGCAGGAACGGGGTGATGACCAGCCCGGTTTCGCAGAAGACGATGAGGAACAGGATGGCGTATGTCCACAGGTGGTAGTCTTGGACGATACGGATGAGGTATTGATCGATATGCAGAATGAAATCCAGCAGAAACTCCATAAGTTATTGTGTGTGTTGAAAGTGATGGAACGGATTAGCCTCCGCCCGGAACGGGGCGGTGGGGACGGACGCGTACGAATGGCCGCGCTAAATGCGCATGCGTTCCAGCATGTAGATATAATAACGGTAGGAATCCCTGAAACGGGTGGGTTTGCAGATGCGGGCCGTGGGGCAGTCCCCGGGAAAGGATCTGCCTGCGATGCCGCACATTCCGGCTGCCGTAAAGGCTGTCGCAGACCGGAAATTCGGGGCGAAGCGAGTCCGGAGCGAAAGGAGCGCGGCCGGGGTGTCGGTCCCGGCGTATTCCGGAAGGGTACGATCGGTCCGGTCTGCGGCGGCGGAGTCTTCCGCCCGGTCGATCACGGCGTCCGTGCAGCAGGCCGCGGAAACGGACGGACGTTCGCTGGCGGCGAATCCGGTCAGCAAAAAGAGTCCCAGCAGCAGGGGGAGCAATCGTGGTATCGTTCGGAATAACATAAACTGCGGGTAAAGATAGAATTTTTTCCGGGAAATCGGAAATCAGTGCGCCGCGATCGTTCCATCCGTGACGGCCGGATATATTCCGGGGCCGGAACAACGGCTTCCGGGGATGTGTCCGCCAAAAAAAGCGGTGCTTCGACCCGCCGGGTCAAAGCACCGTTATAGAAAAAGGGTGAGCTACTTACATCGCACCGCTACGACCACATACCCTTGCTCGATTCCTCGCCTGGGGGATTCTGTAGGAGCTGGTCGTATAAGACTCACCCGGGCACAAAAGTAGGAATTTTTTATATCTTTGCAAAAAAAATCGCGGAATGTCTAAAAAAACTTTGCTCTGGAGCCTTGCGGCTGTGTTCGTTGTCGTGATCGTGGCCGGTGTCGCCGTGCGGCAGCAGTTTTATGGAAATGCCGTGGCCGAAGAGTACGACCTTTATGTGAGCAGCCGTGCCGAATACGGTCAGGCGGTGGATTCGCTGCTGCCCCGTATCCGGCATCAGCGGGCTTTCGGGGCCTATGCCCGCCGGATAGATTTGGGTGCGACGTTCAAACCCGGTCACTATGTGCTGAAGCCCGGCATGAGTGTTATTGAGGTGGCGCGCATGCTCAAACTGGGAATGCAGACGCCCGTGCGGGTGACGATCAACAACGTGCGCATTCCCGCACAACTGGCGCAGAAACTCGCCCGGCAGATCGACGCCGATTCCGCGGCGATCATGCAGGCGCTGACCTCGAAGAAGCTGGCCGCGGAGGTCGGGTTCGACAGCGTGACGCTCTTTTCTATGTTCATTCCCGACAGCTATGAGTTTTACTGGACGGTGACGCCCGAAGAGTTCGTGAAGCGCATGAAGCGCGAATACGACCGGTTCTGGACTCCGGAGCGCGACGCCAAGCGCAAGCGCAGCGGGCTGAGCCGGATGGAGGTGATGACGCTGGCGTCGATCGTCTATGAGGAGACCCGCAAGACCGACGAGATGCCCCGCATCGCCGGGGTTTACGTCAACCGCCTGCGCAAGGGGATTCCCCTGCAGGCCGACCCCACGGTGAAGTATGCCATGCAGGATTTCGCGCTGCGGCGCATCCTCTACAAGCACCTGAAATATCAGTCGCCCTACAATACTTATATAAATAAGGGGCTTCCTCCCTCGCCCATCTGCATGCCCGGGAAGAACGCCATCGACGCCGTGCTCGATTTCGAGAAGCACGACTACATTTTCTTCTGCGCCCGGCCTACGTTCGACGGCTATCACAACTTTGCGCGGACCCTGAGCGAGCACAATGCCAACGCCCGGGCCTACAGCGCCGAGCTGAATCGGCGCAAGATCAAATAAATTTGACATTGCGCTCGCTTATTCGTATCTTTGTCGTCCTATGCTTGCCAAGATTTACGAACAGAACCCTTCGGAGAAGGAGCTGCGCCGGGTGGTGGACCTTTTGGAGCGGGATGAGATCATCATCTATCCCACCGACAGCGTCTATGCCTTCGGCTGTTCGCTGCGCTCGGCCAAGGCCATCGACAAACTGCGCCGCATCAAGGGCAAGGGGAACGGAGAGTTCGCCGTGGTCTTTGAGAACATCGCCCAGATCGCGGAATACTGCCGGGTGGACAACGCCGTGTTCCGGATTCTGAAACGCAATCTTCCCGGACCGTTCACCTTCGTGCTGGCGGCTTCGGCGCGCATTCCGGACAAGGCCCTCGAACGACGCCGCACGATCGGCGTCCGCATTCCGGCCAGCGCCGTGGCGCGTGCGGTGGTCGGGGCGCTGGGGTGTCCGATGATTACGACCTCGGTGAAGGACGACGACGAGGTGGTGGAGTATACGACCGACCCTGAACTGATTCACGAACGCTACGGCAGCGACGTGGCGCTGGTCATCGACGGCGGAATCGGCGACAACGTGCCCACGACGGTCGTGGACCTCACGGGCGATGAGCCCGAGATACTGCGCGAGGGCAAGGGAGAATTGGAATAGATTAAAACAACGATAGCATGGAGAAGAACAATTTCTGGAACGAGGCCGCGAAATGCGGAGCCGTGATCGGTCTGGTGCTCGCCGTGTCGAGCGTATTGGAGAACAGCATATTTTTCACGAGCGGTACGGGGTTCCTCTATCTGATGCTCCTCGAATTTTTCGCCGTCGCGGCGCTGCACTACTACCTGCTGCACCGCTACACGCGCCGTCGTTCGCAGCTCTATACCGCCGACGAGGGTTTCACCTTCGGACAGGGCTACGGGTTCCTGCTGGCCGTGTCGGGCTTTGCGGGCATCATCGTGGGCGTCGTGCAGGCGGTTTACCTGCATCTGATCGTGGGCTATTCGGCCTATATCGACCATTATGTTTCGTGGATGACCGGCCTCTTCGCACAGATGGGCGGCGCTTCCGGCTCGGTCGAGGGAATGTTGTCGCAGATCGTCAACGAATTGCAGAACTCCCCGGCGCCGTCGATCCTGAAGACGCTCTGGGGCGGCGTGTGGAGCAGCCTGCTCTTCGGCGGCATCTTCGGCCTCATCATTGCGGGGGTGATCTCCCGGGCTCCGAAACCGTTCGATACGGAGGTCAACGAGTAGTCGCACAACATGGATAAACTGGATATATCGGTCGTAGTTCCGCTCTACAACGAGGCGGAATCCCTGCCCGAACTGGCGGCGTGGATCGACCGCGTGGCCCGGGAGAACGGGCTTTCGTATGAGTTGATTCTGGTCGACGACGGGTCGTCCGACGGTTCGTGGGAGATTGTCGAGGGGCTCAAGGCGCAGTATCCGGCCATCCGGGGCATCGGCTTCGCCCGCAATTACGGCAAGTCCGCGGCCCTCTACTGCGGATTCGCGGCGGCGGAGGGCGAGGTGGTCATCACGATGGATGCCGACCTGCAGGATTCGCCCGACGAAATCCCCGAGCTGCGCCGCATGATCCTCGAGGAGGGTTACGATCTGGTGTCGGGCTGGAAGAAACGGCGCCACGATCCCGTGGGCAAGCGCTGGCCCAGCAAATTCTTCAACTGGACGGCCCGCAGCGTGTCGGGAATCCGGCTCCACGATTTCAACTGCGGGCTGAAAGCCTACCGCCGCAAGGTCGTGAAGGCCATCGAGGTCTACGGCGAGATGCACCGCTTCATCCCGATTCTGGCCAAGCAGGCCGGATTCCGCCGCATCGGTGAGAAGGTCGTCGACCATCACGCCCGCAAGTACGGGCATTCGAAATTCGGTATGGAACGGATGGTGAAAGGCTATCTCGACCTGATTTCGGTGCTGTTCATGTCGCATTTCGGACGTTCGCCGATGTATTTCTTCGGCAGCCTCGGGACGCTGATGTTCCTCGTGGGCGGCGGAACGACAGTCTGGATCATCGCCGAGAAGCTCTGGAAGCAGTTCCACGACCTGCCTTTGCGCGCCGTGACGGACCAACCGCTGTTTTATCTGGCTATTCTGGCCGTTATTCTCGGTGTCCAGCTCTTTTTGGCGGGGTTTTTGGGGGAACTTATCAACAGAGGCTCCTCCGAACGGAACAAATACCTGATCGACAAAACTTTGTAAATGATGATACAACGAATCCAAACGCTTTATCTGCTGATTATCACGGCTTTGATGGCCGTTACGCTCTTTGCGCCTCTGGCGTGGTTTGCGGGTGACGCCGGCGAGTTCGGGCTCTATGCCTTTGCGCTGAAGACCGCCCAAGGCGAGGCCGTACAGCCTGCGGCTTATATGGGAGCGGTACTGGCGCTGGCCTGTGCGCTGCCGCTGGTCACGATCTTCCTGTTCCGCCGCCGCCTGCTGCAAATCCGCCTCTGCGTGGTCGAAATCGTGCTGTTGCTGGGCTGCGTGGCCATGGAGGGCGTTTACTACTTCCTGAGTTGGCGGGTCTTTTCCGACTTGGCGTTTCATACGCAGGGGTTCCGTCCCGCCATTGCACTGCCGCTGGTCTGCCTGCTGTTCGCATACTTGGCGGCCCGGGCCATTTTCCGCGACGAGTTGCTGGTACGCGCGGCCGACAGAATCCGCTGATCTGTTCAAAATTACTGGACCCGGAGTGTGCCGATAAGCATGTTCCGGGTCTTTTGTCCCCGGTAAATACAGGGCGCTGAGTGGTAAAATCGGTGAAAAAACGGACTGATCTGATTATTAAAAGAATGTTACAAACCTTTGCCGGTACGGAAATAAATTATATCTTTGAGACATAATATTGCTATTATGTAATGAATTGAAATCTATATTGGCTACATACAATTATTTTTTTACTTAATGCTAAACTCTATGAAAGCAGTAAATTTATGGAAAACATTGTTCTGTGCGGCGTTGGCTCTCACGACCTTCAGCGCCTGCTCGGACGATGACAAGGACGACGATGGCGGGATGCCGTCGATCACCGTCAACGGTGAGGCATCGACGACCGTCGCCGTGAAACTCGACGGAGGGACTACCGACGCCATTGAGGTCGTTTCGACCGGCAGTTGGGTGTTGACTTTAGATGATGAAACGGCCACTTGGTGCCATCCCAGCAAGGAGACGGGCAGCAAGGGCAAGACGACGCTGACTTTCACCGTGGACAAGTGGGAGGGTGCCGCAAGCGATGCCGAGCGTTCGGTTACCGCCAAACTGCTTACGAACGGGTCTTTCGAGGGCATTCCTATTCCCAAGACGGCCACGGTTATCGTCAAGCAGAACGGTGATGGTTCGACGGAAGTTGCTACCAATGTAAAAGAAATCCGCGACAAATTGACTTTTCCTGATAAAGCGACCGAAATTACGGAATCAATGATTGTTACGGGTATTGTTGTTTCGGATGTGGCAGGCAATAATATCAATAACAAGTCGTTTATGATTGCCGACAACACAACCGAACCGGGGGCTGGTTTATTCATCCGTTTAAAAGGGGAGAATACCATTGCCAAGATGGGTAATATAATTCAGTTTGAACTCAAAGGCGGTTCGCAGCAATCCTATTTCGGAACGCTTCAGGTGAACTTTACGGATGCAACTGCCGATCCTAAGATTACAGTTCTGGACTCGAATAACAATACTCCTGAGCCTATCACCGTTGAGGATGTTTCCAAATTGGCGGAATATCAGTCGCAGTATGTGCAGGTCTATTCGCAGCCAGCCGCAGACATCATCGGTCAGAAATATTACAGCAATCCTGCCAGCTCCGGCTATGCGAACAAGACGTTTGTTACCCGTACCGGTGAGTCGTTCTCGCTGTCGTTCGGCTCTTTTACCAAAGATTGGGCTGGAGCAGCTGAAATTCCCGGAAAATCGGGCTACATCAAAGGCTGTGTTTCCATTAATTCCAACCTGGGCAATATCTCGCCCCGCAATGCCGACGATTTGAAAGGTATGACAGAGCCGCTCTTCGAAGTGGAGACCACCACTACGAAGATTAGCGAAATCACCGCTGAGGGCAGCTATACCATCGAAAAGGCTACGGTTGTAAGCATTAGTGCAAAGAGTTTTGTTATCGGTGACGGGACGGGTTATATTTGCGTTTACAAGACTACGGCCCAGACGGTTGCTGTCGGTGATTTGGTGACGGTGGCAGGAGCTGTCGCTCCCTATGCGAAAGGTATGGAGGGCAAGACCGCGCTCCAGTTCGACGCTGCTGCCGAGGTGACCAAAGTGACCGGAACCGGTACGATTACCGTTCCTGCGGCGCAGGTAGTCGCCGGTAGCGAAATCGATAACCTCAAACCGTTGAAATACATTACTGTAACCGGTAAACTGACTGAGTCGAAAGGCTTCTATAATATTGATTTCTCGGACTATACGGGTGAACAGACCGGTTCGCTTCTGGATGCTTCCGCATCGTTGGATGCAATTGTCTATAACGGGATGGACGTGAAGGTTACCGGATGGTATGTTTACACCAATACCTCCAAATATTTCAACATCATTGCCGATAAGATCGAGCTTGTATCGACCGATCCCGTTGTGAAGTTTACCTCTACTCCGTCGGCGTTTGCTGCTGAAAATCCCGTTGCTCAGACTGTGGAATATGTTGCCATGAATGTCACGGGCAATCCTACGTTCGAGATTTCCGAGGGCGCTGAATATTTCGAGGTCGGTACGATAACCGCCACTACCGTCGAGGTCAAGGCAAAAGGCAACAACACCACGAACGCCGCTTTCAATGGCAAGTTGGTTGCCAAAGTCGGAGGAGTTGAGAAGGCTTCGGCTGTTTTATCGCAATTTTCCGCAAATGTTACGAACTATATACCTCTTACCGAAGCTCCTGCAGATTGGTCGGGATCTTATGTGGTTGGTTATCCTAACGGTAAGGTTTGTTACATATTGAATGAAAAGTTTGCAGCGGATGCGGAAAAGACAACGTTTACCTATACGAAACTCGAAGCTCCTTTATTCGATGGGACAAATATTGTTTTCAATGCAGATTACCATAAGGTAACTCTTGCCAAGATTGAGGGTACGAATTATTATTCGATGAAGTATGGCGAGGAATATGTAGGCTGGGTTTCCGGTGACAAAAACAACTGTCATTTCACGAAGACACCCCCAACTGTTAGTACTCCTAATTACCAATGGACTCCTGAGTTTACTACTGACACCGACGGAGCAAAGTGGGTAGTATTGACTCTCACAACCAAAGATGGGGACAAATCTCGTGAATTTATGTTTAACTCGAATTCTGGGCAGGAGAGATTCTCGACCTATACTGGTACACAAAAATCTATCATGTTGTATAAACTTCAGTAGTCAAGGAAACTGACTTTTAAAACAAACCACTCTTGGCGGGGATAATACCCCGTCAAGAGTTTGGTTTCTAAACAGGTCTGCGGACCGCGACTTTTTTAGCTATTTTTGCATGCCGAAATTTATCAAACAAACAGGCTTGCCGGCCATTTTACTGTCGGCGATGCTTGTCCTTTTCACGGGATGCGGCGACGATGACGACGGGGGTGTGACCTCCCTTGCCCAGCTCGAAGCAAAGACCGTGAATTGTATAACCACAACGGACAAAATCCTTACCCAAGGTCCGAAGGGGCAGAGCTTTCAGGCCAAGATCGCGCTGGCAGCGGGTGAGGAGTGGTGTTCGTTCGATCCGGCGTCACAGCTCTCGACGGCGGCGGGCGGCAAGGTCGGAGAGGCGCTGTCTCTCTACCTGCAGGAGAACCGCACCGACGAGTACCGTTCGGCGGAGATCACCGTCGACTATTCCGGCGGTTATTCCGTGACCCTGCGGCTGTGGCAGATGCCCGACTCCGCAACTCCGGAGTACGACCGGGCGTGGGGCGAACTGCCCGAATACCGCGAGGACGCCAACTATATTTATAAGACCTACAACACGACGCTTGTCGGCAATAAATATTTCGCAGGAGGATATGTCCGCAACTTTACGGTTTGCTACGACAAAAAAACACGGGTGTCGCAGTGGGTGGCCTATCCGGTCTTTTACGCTCTTTACGAAGCGCCCCAGTTGTCGCGGGTCAATGCTTTCGGTTACGATCCGAACGACCAGTTGCCGGTAATTCCGACGGCCGATCAGCAGAACATCAGCTCGGGTTACGGACAGCGGGGGTACGACCGCGGACACATGCTGCCGCAGGCCACGCGCTACAATAACTATGCGACCAACCGGATGACCTACTACGCGACCAATATGATGCCGCAGAACAGTAATTTCAACCAAGGCGTCTGGGCGACGCTCGAAGGCCGGGTGCGCCAGTGGGGGCCCCTGCCGAGCGGAACGCGTTACGACACGCTTTATGTGGTGACGGGTGCCAGCTTCAAGAAATCGACGACGATCCCCAACGCCAACGGCCCGATCACCGTGCCGTCGCATTGCTGGAAGGTGCTGCTCAAGCAGAAGGGCAATCTGCGTAAGGAGCTCTGGGAACTTACGGTCGATGACGTGAAGACCATCGGCTTCATCTTTACGAACGATGCGGCCGGGGCCGCGACGAGTGCCGCCACGGCGGCCTGCACGGTGAAGGATGTCGAGGCGTTGTCGGGTTTCAGGTTCTTCCAGAACCTCGATCCCGAAGAAGCGGATGCGGTCAAGAACCAGAAAAACGTTTCCGACTGGCCGGGAATATATTGATAAGGACCTTAATTGCACATTGTTATGAAGAAAATCCTTTTGACAGGACTGTTTGCCTCACTCATTGTGGTGGCATGCTTTGCGCAGAAGCCCTATAAAGTGGTCTTCTACAACTTCGAGAACCTGTTCGACACCATCAACGATCCGGGTGTGCTGGACGAGGAGTTCACGCCCGAAGGACCCAAGAAATGGAACACCGCCAAGTACACCAAAAAGCTCGGGAACCTCGAGCGCGTGCTGTTCGACATCGCCGCCGAGGACAAGGATTTCCCCGTCGTGATCGGCGTTTCGGAGATCGAGAACCGCTCGGTGATGGAGGATGTGATCGCCCAGCCGAAACTCACGCACGGCAACTACCGGATCGTGCATTACGACTCGCCCGATGCCCGCGGCGTGGATGTCGGTTTCTACTACCGTCCCGACGTTTTCAAGCTGGAGGGCAGCGAGGCCATTCCGTTCAAGATGCCCGGGATGCCGAACTTCAAGACGCGTGATTTCGTCACGATGTGGGGAACGATCGAGAACGAGCCGTTCTTCTTCCTCGTGAGCCACTGGCCCTCGCGTCTGGGCGGCAAGGAGGCTTCGGACCCCAAGCGTGAGGCTGCGGCCCGGCAGGTGAAGCATATCGTCGACTCGGTGACGGCGGCCAATCCGGCCACGAAAGTGGTTGTGATGGGTGACCTGAACGACGACGCCACGGACGCCAGCGTCGTGGAAGGGCTGAGCGCCAAGGGCAAGATCAAGGACGTCAAGGAGGGCGACATGTTCAACCCGTTCATCGCCCTGCTGAAAGCCGGTTACGGCACGCTGGCATACCGCGATGCGTGGAACCTGTTCGACAACATCGTCGTTTCGGAGAATCTGGCGACGGGCTCCACGGGCGAACTGAAGATCCAGCCCGTCGGCAAGTCGAAGTTCTACGGAGGCATTTTCCGCCGTCCCTACATGATCCAGAAGGAGGGCCAGTACAAGGGATATCCGCTGCGCACGTTCGTCGGCAACGACTTTCAGGGCGGTTTCAGCGACCACTTTCCGGTCTATATCTACATTGCCAAATAAACATTCTAAAATAGTTGTATGAAACTTAAAGTTCTACTTATTCTGATGCTCGCCGCCGTGACCTTCACGTCCTATGCGCAGGACGGAGGCATCCGCGGCAAGGTGGTCTCGCGCAACGGCCGCGTGGCACTGAGCAACGTACAGGTGAAGATCGAAAACCTGGGACTGACGGTCATGACCGACAAGGACGGTAATTTCGTTATCGAAAACCTCCCCAAGGGTGACTATACGCTGTCGTTCGCAACTCCCGAGTTCGAACCGCTCAATCTGGTGGTTCGCGTGGACCAGCAGAACGTGAAAGACCTCAAATCGGTCATCATCGTTCCGACGGGCCCCGCCGGCGGTGTGCTGGACGACGCGATCTTCGCCGAGTTCGACAACGACTCCTCTTCGTCGGACACGCAGGCGCTGCCCTCGTCGCTCTCGTCGTCGAAGGACCTCTTCAACAACATCGCGTCGTACCGCTTCAGCGAGATGCGTTTCAACGTCCGCGGCTACGATTCGCAGTATTCGGACATCTACCTGAACGGCATCCGCTTCAACGATGCCATGACGGGCTACGGTCCTTGGTCGCTGTGGAGCGGTCTGAACGACGCTACGCGTAATCAGGAGAACTACACGGGCCTCGAGGCGTCGGATTTCGGCATCGGCGGTATCGGCGGCATCACCAACGTCAACGCCCGCGCCTCGCAGATGCGCAAGGGCTTCCGCGTGAGCGTGTCGAACGGCAACCAGATGTACCGTTTCCGCGCGATGGTCTCCTACGGTTCGGGACAGTTGGACAACGGTTGGTCGTATGCCTTCTCGGTGGGTACCCGTCAGGGCGGCAACGGCTATGTGGACGGCGTTTATTACAACTCCTATTCCTACTTCGCTTCGGCCGAGAAACTCTTCGGCGACAACCACCGTCTGGGGCTGACCCTGATGGCGTCGCCTTCGGAGCGCGGAGCCCAGCAGGCGTCGACCGACGAAGCTTATCGCCTGTTCGGTAACAACTACTACAACCCCAACGTGGGTTATCAGGCCGGCAAGCTCCGCAACTCGCGCGTGCGCAACACCCACGAGCCGATCGTGATGCTGAACTATTCGTGGGACATGTCGGAGAACACGCGCCTGAACGCTGCCACGGCGCTGCGTTTTGGTAAGAACGGCTATTCGGCCCTGACGTGGAACGGCGGTTCCGATCCCCGCGGCGACTACTACCGCTATATGCCGCTGTCGGACCAGACGCAGATCGTGCCGGGCATTACTACCGACCAGACGATCTATTTCTATTTGCAGGATGCCATCACGGCAGCCGGTGTGTGGGACGGTATGCTCGATTTCGATGATTTCTTCCACAAGAACCAATACATTGATACGGACCCCGTGCTGTCCAAACTGATGGGCAATCAATATCGTTCGAACTATATGATCGAGGAGCGCCACACCGACCAGTTGGACTACAATCTGGCAGTCAACGTGCAGCACAACATCCGCAACAACATGCGCATCGTCGGCGGCGCCAACCTGCGCATCAACCGGACGAATTACTATTCGGAGGTCAAGGATCTGCTGGGCGGCGACTACTGGTATGACATCGACAAGTTCGCCGAGCGCGACATGGCCAGCACGGAGGCTTACCAGAACGATCTGGATTATTACTGGGAGACGGGCCACGCCCGTGTTGCCCGTGTCGGCGACAAGTACGGCTACTACTACCGGGCGCACCTGCTCGAAACCAATGCATGGGCCAACTATACATGGGGCATCGGCGGTTTCTCGCTGGGTCTGGCCGGATCGGTCGGCTATTCGCAGATGTACCGCGAGGGTATGTGGCGCAAGGGCCTGTTCCCCAACAACTCGAAGGGCGACTCGAAGAAGCTCGACTACCTGACCTACGAAGGCAAACTCTCGCTGGGCTACAAATTCTCGGGCGCGCACTCGCTGGAGGCCAACGCAGTCATCCTGCAGCAGGCTCCCAAGTTCGCAACGGCATTCGTATCGCCGCG